>DATFFA010000001.1:0-10012 GCA_035250605.1 Variovorax sp.
GTGCCTTGGCGGTCCGTGGTCACCAGGCCGTTGGAGCGCAGGCGGCTGGAGACCTTGATGGTCTCGGTGGGGTGCCGCTTGGCAATGGCGTCGCGCAGCGCTTCGAGCGTGCGCCACTGTTCGTCGTTGAGCCGGATCTTCTTCGTCATGCTTCCTGGGGTCCTCGGGGCAAGAGTGTGGCGCGCAGGCATGCCCGGCGCCTCCTTCAGAAGTGCTCTTGTCAAGCGAGCCGAATCCGGCTATAGGAGCCGCAAAAACCAGGGCCGTCGACGCCGGCGGCCCTTGTACGCGGGCGGCGCAGCCGGTACAAGCGCAGCATGCGGCCAAGACCCAGCTCCATCGACGCCAGCCGGCGTGCCGAGCCGGCCGTCGCCTGGAACGGCGGCGTCAAGTTCTTCCACTGGCTGATCGCGCTGCTGATCCTCGTCCAGTTCGCACTCGGCTGGCTGGCGGTCGGCTGGCGGCTCTCGCCGACCAAGCTGGATCTCTTCGTCTGGCACAAGTCCATCGGGGTGCTGGTGCTCGCGCTGGTGCTGCTGCGCCTTGCGTGGCGGCTGCTCGCGCCGCCGGCACCCGCCCTGCCCGCGCACATGCCGACATGGGAACGCATCGCGGCACGCGCCAGCCACGTGCTGCTCTATGGGCTGATGCTCGCGCTGCCGCTCAGCGGCTGGGTGGTGCAGTCCACCTCCGGCATGCCCTTCCGCATCTTCCGGCAATGGCCGCTGCCGGCGATCGCGGCAGCCGACAAGGCCGCGTCCGATCTCGCGGCCGTCGTGCATCTCTCGCTGGGCATCGCCCTCGCCACCCTGCTCGTCGTGCACATCGGCGCTGCGCTGCGCCACCACTTCATCCAGCGCGACGAGGTGCTCACGCGGATGCTGCCCAGTTGGAGGCGCGCTTCATGACCCGCCTGGCCTGCCTCGCCGCCCTGCTGCTCGCCTCGGCCGCGCCGGCGCCCGCCTTCGCCGCCGACTGGAAGATGGACCCGGCCGCGAGCCGGCTCGATTTCGCCGCAACCTTCGAGGGAACGCCGGCACCGGGCGTGTTCAAGAACTTCGAGGTGCGGCTGGACTTCGATCCCGAGCGCCCGGCCGACGGCCGCCTCGAGGTCCGCATCGGCGTCGCGAGCGCCGACATGGCGAATGCCGACATCAACAAGGCGATCGCCGGCCCCGAATGGTTCGACTTCGCCCGCCATCCGCAGGCCGAGTTTCGTGCCGCCGAGATCCGCCGCGTGCAGGGCAACAGCTATCTCGCGCGCGGCACGCTGAGCCTGAAGGGGGTGCAGCAGGCCGTCGAGGTGCCCTTCAGCTGGAACGACGCGGCCGGCGGCGCGAACATGCAGGGCGAGTTCACCGTCAAGCGCTTGCCCTTCGGCATCGGCACCGGCGAGTGGGCGGCGACGAACGTCATCGGCCCGGACGTGGCGATCAAGTTCCGCGTCCGGCTTCGCAAGGCCTCCTGATGCCGCGACGAGCTCTCTGCGCCCTCGCCCTGCTTGCCGCACTGCTGCCGGCTTGCGCGCCACCGCTGCGCCAGGCCGCACCCGAGCCTGCCTCTGCAGCCCGCACGGCCCCGGCCGAATTCCCGCGGCCGTTCTATGAGCAGGCGCTGTCGCGCGGCCAGCCGGTCTATCGCATCGAGCCTGCGCGCTCGCTGGTCGCCATCACCGTGCGGCGTGGGGGATCGCTGGCGCGGCTGGGGCACGACCATGTCGTCGCCAGCCGCGGCGTGCAGGGCCTGGTCGCACCTGGGGACGGCCGCGCCGACCTGTACCTGCCGCTGGCCGAGCTCTCGGTCGACGAGCCGGCGCTGCGCGCCGAGGCGGGCCTGGACACCCAGCCCGGCGAGGCCGACATCGCGGCGACGCGCGCCAACATGCTGGACAAGGTGCTGGAGGTGCAGCGCTTTCCCTTCGCGCTGGTCGGCGTGAAGACACGCGCCGATGCGCGGCTGGACGTGGCCATCACGCTGCACGGCCAGACCCGCAGCTTCGAGGTGCCGGCACGGATCGCCGTGCGCCGCGGCGAGATGCGGGTCAGCGGCGAGCTGGAACTCGATCAATCCGAATTCGGCATCGTGCCCTTCTCGGTGCTCGGCGGCGCGATCCAGGTGCAGGACCGCCTGAGCCTGCGCTTCGACCTGCATGGCACCCTGGCCGCGGACCTGCAGGCACTGGCTCGCCCAGGCCCGGTGCCGTGAGACGCCGAAGCATCGTTGCCGCTGCGCTCGTGCTGACCGGCACGCTCGCAGCGCAGTCCGCCATCGCGGCCGGACAGATCCGCTTCGAGACCGACCACGAGGGCGAGCTCATCACCATCACCGCCTCGGCCGACATGGAGGTCGAGGCGCGCACCGTGTGGGCCGTGATCTCCGACTACGACAACCTGGCCGACTTCATTCCCCACATGCGCAGCTCCCGCGTGCTCCGGCGCGACGGCGACCAGGTGCTGATCGAGCAGACGGGCGAGTTCGGCTTCCTGTTCTTTCGCCGGCCGGTGGAGGTGCGGCTGTCGGTCGCCGAGTCGCCGCCGCGGCGCATCGTGGCGCATGCGGTCGGCGGAAACCTGCAATCCCTGGAAGGACGCTACGCCATCGAAAGCCTCCCCGGCGGCGAGGTGCGCCTCAACTATTCCGGCCGGCTGGTGCCCGGCTTCGACGTGCCGCGCTTCGTCAGCCGGATGGCGGTGCGCAGCACCATGGCACGGCAATTCCAGGCGCTGGTGCAGGAGATCGTGCGCCGCGACCTGTCGGCACGCAACGAGGCGCGTTGAGCCGCTGCGCGCCATGCAGCCGGCTGCTGCAGGGCGTTCCTCTTGCGCCATGCCCGGGCACAGGGCGCCGCGTTCGGGCGAGGTCGCTCGGCCGCGTCTTCTCCCCACCGGCTTTAACGTTTTCACCTACCCATCGAGCTCGCAAAACGTGCCAAAACCGTGTTCGGAGGGAGTGCAGCGAATCCGGCGAACACGGTCATGCATGCACGCCTGTGGCTTGCGCGCGTCTCGTTGCATTCGCGAGGTTTCTCTTGACGATTTCTCCTGCCTTCGCTCCAGGGTCTTCGAACGCGCAGCGCGAGCGCCGGCTGCCCCTGTCATCGGCGCAACTGAGGCTGTGGCTGCTGGAGCAGATCGATGCGGGCGTGCAGGACGCCTATCACATCTCGGGCGCGCTGGAGTTCCGAGGGCGGCTGGACGAAGAGGCCCTGAGACGCAGCCTCGATGCACTGATGGCGCGGCACGACGTGCTGCGCGCCACCGTCATGGAGATCGACGGCCAGGCGGTGCAGCACATTCCCCCCGAGCTGCGTTTCGCATGGCGCACGGAGGACCTTCGCCACCTGTCGGGCCCGGCCCTGGAGGCCGAACGCCGCCGCCAGATCGAGGAGGAATGCGGCGCACGCTTCGACCTGCGCGCCGGTCCGCTGATCCGCGGCCGGCTGTTGCGCATCGCCGGCGACCGCCACACGCTCGTGCTGTCGCTGCACCACATGGTGACCGACGGCCTGTCGACGGCGATCCTGATGCGCGATGTCGCCGCCTTCTACACCGCGTTCGTTCAGGGCCTGCCCGACCCGCTGCCGCCGCTGCAGGCGCAGTACGCGGACCACGTGCAGGAGGAGCGCGAACGCGCCTCGTCGAGCACGCGCCAGACGCGGCTCGACTTCTGGCGCCGCCAGCTGCAGGGCGTGGCCGAGCTGCTGGAGCTGCCCACCGATCGCCCCCGCCCGCCGCTGCAGAGCCACGCGGGGGACCGGGTCGACATGGTGTTCCCGGCGCCGCTGCTCGCGACCCTGCGCGCCTGGGCCCGGCGCCGCGACGCCACCTTGCCGATGGTGCTGCACGCGGGCCTGTCGGTGCTGCTGGCGCGCCTGAGCGGCCAGGGCGACATCGTGATCGGCATGCCGGTGGCCAACCGGCGCCGCGCAGCCTATCGGCAGCTGATGGGCTTCTTCGTCAACACCCTCGCGCTGCGCGTGGACCTCGCCGACAACCCGAGCGGCGCCGAGCTGGTGGAGCGCGTGCGCGCCGTCGCGCAGGCCGCCTACCTGCGGCAGGACGTGCCTTTCGAGCAGATCGTCGAGACGGTCCAGCCCGCGCGCAATCCGAGCCACAGCCCGGTCTTCCAGGTGCTGCTGGTGATGCACAACTTCGACACCGAAGTCATCGAGCTGCCGGACGCGACCCTGCAGCTGGCCGAGGTCCCGCCCCGGAGCGTGCCGTGGGACCTGGCGGTGGTCCTGCGCGAAACATCCGACGGGATGGTGGGCCGCTTCGCCTATGCCGCCGGGCTGTTCGACCGCGAAACGGTGCAGCGCTGGACCGGTTACTTCCTGCGCCTGCTCGGCGCCATGGCCAGCGACGAAACCCGGCGCGTCGCCGATCTCGAGATGCTCGACGATGCCGAACGCGGGCTGCTCCTCGGCGGCTTCGACGAGGCGCCGATGCCGCTGCCCGCGCAACCGCGGGTGCACGCCCTGTTCGAGGCGCAGGCGGCGCGCACGCCCGAGGCCCTGGCGCTGGTGGACGAGCAGCGCAGCCGGCGCTATGCCGAGCTCGAGCGCGAGGCGAATCGGCTGGCGCAACGGCTGCGCGCCGCCGGCGTGGCCGCGGACGACCGCGTGGCCCTGTTCGTGGCCCGCGGCGCCGAGCTGGTGATCGCGATGCTGGCCGTGCTCAAGTGCGGCGGCGCCTACGTCCCGCTGGACCCGGCCGATCCGCCGGAGCGCATCGCCCGCATGCTGGGCGACGCGAAGCCGCGCGTCGTGTTGACGCAGGAACGGCTGCGCAGCGTACTGCCGCCCTTGCGCGCGCGGCTCCTGCTGCTGGAGGCCGAGGCCGAGGCCGAAGCCAGATCCCCGGAGATCTCGCCCTCGAAGGACCCGACTGCCGCCGCTGCGCACGATCCCCTGGCCTACGTCGTCTATACCTCCGGCTCCACCGGCGATCCGAAGGGCGTGGCGATGCCGCACTCGGCCCTGGTCAACCTCATCGAGTGGCAAGCCCGCAGTCGCCCGCAGCCCCGCGCCCCGCGCACCCTGCAGTACGTGGCCATCGGTTTCGACGTCGCATTCCAGGAAATCTTCACCACGCTGTGCGGCGGCGGCACGCTGGTGACGGTGCGCGAAAGCACGCGCCGCGACATGGGCGCGCTGCTGCGCCTGCTGCGCGAGCAGCACATCGAGCGGCTGATCCTTCCCTTCGTCTCGCTGCAGCACCTGGCGGAGGAGGCCGCAGTGATGAACGCGCCGCTGCCTGCCCTGCGCGAGGTGATCACCGGCGGCGAGCCATTGCGCATCGGCACCGAGATCCGCGACCTGTTCAAGCGCCTCGGCGACTGCCGGCTGCAGAACCAGTACGGCCCGACCGAGTACCCGGTGGCCACCGCGCTGGACCTGGATGGTCCGCCCGATGGCTGGCCGCTGCTGCCTTCCATCGGGCGCCCCATCGCCAACACCCGCGTTCGTGTGCTCGACGCGCAGCACCGGCTGCAGCCGATCGGCGTCAAGGGCGAGATCTACCTCGGCGGCGCCGGCATGGCGCGCGGCTACCTGCACCAGCCCGACGCGACCAGCGCCGGCTTCGTGACCGATCCGTTCCACGCCGACCCCGCCGCGCGCCTCTACAAGACCGGCGACATCGGACGCTGGCGCGCCGACGGCCATCTCGAATACCTGAGCCGCGAGGACGACCAGGTCAAGCTGCGCGGCTTTCGCATCGAGCTGGGCGAGATCGAGGCGCAGATCGGACGCCATCCCGGGGTCGGCGATGTCGCCGTGGTGCTGCGCGAGGACAGGCCGGGCGACAAGCGCCTGGTCGCCTACGTGGCGAGGGCAGCCGGTTCGCCGCTTGACGAGAGCAAGCTCGTCAAGCGCCTGCGCACGCACCTGCGTCACCTGCTGCCGGACTACATGCTGCCGGGCGCCTACGTCGTGCTGCCCGCCCTGCCCTTGACCGCCAGCGGCAAGCTCGACCGGCGCGCGCTGCCGCCGCCGCAGGCGCACGCGGGCGGCGAGCGGGTGATGCCGCGCCATCGCACCGAAGAAATGATCTGGGAGATCTGGCGCGACGTGCTGCACAGCACGGCTTTCGGCGTGGAGGACAGCTTCTTCGAACTGGGCGGCCACTCGCTCATGACCATGCAGGTGGCGTCGCGCGTGCGCGAGCGGCTCGACATCGACATGCCGCTGGCCACGCTCTTCGAGCACGTCACCATCGCCGAGCTCGCGGCTTGGATCGATCAGCGGCTGGCCGGCAGGCCCTCGCCGGCGCGAGCGTCGATCCCGCGCGTGCCGCGCGGGGGGCCGTTGCCGGTGTCGCTGTCGCAGCGGCGCATGTGGGTGATCCAGCAGTTCGATCCGGCCTCCGTGGCCTACAACGTGGCCGTCACGCTGCGCCTGCGCGGCCCGCTCGACCGCGAGCTGCTGCAGGACGCGCTCGATGCACTGGTGGCACGCCATGAAGGCCTGCGCACCCACTTCGTGCTGCACGAGGACGAACCGGCGCAGGTCATTGCGCCGGCTGCGGGCGCGGCGATCGACCGCATCGATCTTCGGACGCTGCCGTCCGGCGAGCGCGTGGCGGCGGCGCGGTCCGTCCTGCGCGACCGGGTGGCGGCGCCGTTCGATCTGACGAAGGCGCCGCTGCACCATGCGACGCTGGTGCTGCTCGGCGATGAAGACCACGTGCTGCTATGGCTGCTGCACCATGCCATCACCGACAACTGGTCGGTGGCGATCCTGATGCGCGAGCTGCTGGAGGTGTACGCGAGCCTGAAGGCGGGCCATGCGCCGGAGCTGCCCGCGCTGCGCATCGAGTACGCCGACTACGCCGCCTGGCAGCGCTCGCCCGAGGCGGTGGCGCAGCGCCACCACGAGATGGACTACTGGGTCGGGCGCTTGCGCGGCCTGCAGCGGCTCGACCTGCCGACCGACTACCCGCGGCCGCAGCGGCCCACGTTCCGCGGCAGCCTGGTCGCCGCGACCCTGCCGCAAACGCTGCGCGAGCACCTGCACGACTTCTGCGGCCGGCACGGGACGACGCCTTTCGTCGTCCTGCTCGCGGCGTTCAAG
This sequence comes from Variovorax sp., assembly GCA_035250605.1. Taxonomy (GTDB): domain Bacteria; phylum Pseudomonadota; class Gammaproteobacteria; order Burkholderiales; family Burkholderiaceae_C; genus Variovorax. Next base: position 7,073 of record DATFFA010000001.1, read on the forward strand.
CTGATGCTGGCACGGCACGCGAACGGCAGCGACATCGCGGTCGGCACGCCCATCGCCAACCGGCACCGCCTCGCCACCGAACAGCTGGTCGGCACGTTGGTCAACACGCTGGTGATGCGCACCGACCTGTCGGGCGACCCGGACTTCGCCGAGCTCGTGCGGCGCGTGCGCAAGACGGCGCTGGATGCCTATGCCCACCAGGATGCACCCTTCGACGAGCTCGTGGAGGTGCTGGGGCAGGACCGCGTCGCCCAACCCGAAGGGCTGGTGCGCACGCTCTTCAACGTGCTCAACGCGCCGCTCGGACGGCTGACCCCGGTCGAATTCAGCGCCGAGGAATTCGAGCTGGAGCACACCGCCGCGCAGTTCGATCTGTCGATGCACGTCGACACCGAGTTCGGCCATCGCATCTACCTCGAGTACTCGACCGACCTGTATGCGCGGGAGAGCGCGCAGCGGATGCTCGAGAGCTACCTGGCGCTGGTCGAGGAAGCCTTGGGCGATCCCGCACGGCCCCTGTCGCGCTATTCGATGGTGACGCCGGCGCAGTGGGTCTTGCTGCGCGATGGATGGAATGCCACGCAGCACCCGCTGCCGCCGCAGCTGCTGGTGCATCGGCATCTGCGCGTCGGCGAGGCGGGGTTGCGCGACCGCATCGCGGTGGTCGATGCCGACGGCCGCGCCACGGCCTATGGGCAGCTCGAAGCCCGTTCGAACGTGCTGGCGCATGCCTTGCGCGCGCGCGGCATCGGCCGCGGCCACCGGGTCGGCCTGTGTGTCGCGCGCGATGCGGGCATGGTCGCGGCGCAGCTCGGCGTGCTGAAGTCGGGCGCGGCCTACGTGCCGCTGGACCCGGCCTTTCCGGTGGAGCGGCTGCGCTACATGGCGTCGGACGGCGCGCTGTCCGCCATCCTGGTGCCGCCGGAGCTGGCGTCCCCCTTCGCGGATGCCGGCGCGGCGTTGGTCGATCCGCACTGCCCCGACTTCATCGCCGGCGCCTCGAGCGAGCCCTTGCCGCCCGACGCAGGGCGCGACGCCGGGCCGCTCGATGCCGCGTACATGATCTACACGTCGGGTTCGACCGGCAAGCCCAAGGCGGTGGCCGTTCCGCATCGGGCGGTGGTCAACTTCCTGGCCGCGATGGCGCGCACGCCGGGGCTGCTGGAGACCGATCGGCTGCTGGCCGTCACCACCCTCTCCTTCGACATCGCGGTGCTGGAGCTGCTGCTGCCGCTGGCGGTCGGTGCGCAGATCGTCATCGCCGACCGCGAACAGGTGAGTGACCCGGCACAGCTGCACGCGCTGCTGGAGCGCCATGCCGTGACGGTGATGCAGGCCACGCCTGCGACCTGGCGCTCGTTGATCGAGGCCGGCTGGACCGGTGCCGCCGGCTTCCGCGCCCTGATCGGTGGCGAGCCCCTGCAGCCGGCGCTGGCCGACCAGTTGATGGAGCGCACGGCCGCGCTGTGGAACATGTACGGCCCGACCGAGACCACCGTCTGGTCCACCTGCTGGCAGGTGCAATCGCCGCGGGAGGGCATCTCGATCGGCCGTCCGATCGCCAACACCTCCGTGTGGATCCTCGACGCCAACGGCCAGCCCTGTCCGATCGGAGTACCCGGCGAGGCCTGCATCGGCGGCCTGGGCGTAGCCCTCGGCTACCACGGGCGCGAGGCGTTGAGCGCGGAGCGCTTCGTGCCTGATCCATGGGGCGACGAGCCCGGCGCGAGGCTGTATCGCACCGGCGACCTTTGCCGCTGGCGTCACGACGGCGTGCTCGAGCACATGGGGCGGCTCGACCATCAGGTCAAGGTGAGGGGTTTCCGCATCGAGCTGGGCGAGATCGAATCGGTGCTGCTCGGCCATCCGGCGGTGGCGCAATGCGTGGTCGTCACGCGGGCCGAGCGCGAGGACGATGTGCGGCTGGTGGGCTACGTGGTCCTGCGCGAAGGCGAGGGCGAAGGCCACGGCGCTTCGCATGCGCTGCGGGAGCATCTGCGCTCGGAGCTGCCCGAGTACATGGTGCCGCAGCACCTGGTGGCCTTGCCTGCGCTGCCCTTGCTGCCGAACGGCAAGATCGATCGCAGCGCGCTGCCGGCGCCCGACATCGAGGTGGCCCGCCCGGCGTCGCGTGCCTGGCTGGCGCCGGAGACGCACGAGGAAAAGGCCATCGCCGCGATCTGGGCGGAGCTGCTGGGAATCGACCGCGTTGCCGCCACCGACAACTTCTTCGACCTGGGCGGGCATTCGCTGCTGGCGATGCGCGCCGTCATCGCGGCGGAGAAACAGCTCGGGTGGCGGATTGCGCCGCGGCGGCTGGTGTTCGAGACGCTGAGGCAGGTGGCGAATCCGGCGCATGAGAAGCGGTGATCCAGCACCTCTGCACAGGTGCGGATGCCGGTTTTCCCCGGCGTGCGCCCGACGAGGCCGCGGTCACAAGGCGCAGGTGCGAAATCCGAAGAACCCGTCGTCCCGCTCCGGCCAGGCGAAGCCGCGGCGCTTGGGCGAACGCAGGCGCGAGCGGGTCGCAGCAGAAGCGCCGCGCAGCACGCGCGCCGCGCCGAAAGCAGGCTGCGGATCGAACTCGGTGCCCGCACTCCAGGGGTCGGCGCGAAAGTCGGGCCAAGGCCGCAGGGTGCCGGCGGTCCACTCGTGCACGTCGGCCCAGCGGAAGCCGCGACGCGCCGCCTGGTGAGCGGCGATCTCCCATTCGACCTCGGTCGCGAGACGGCGCCCGGCCCAGCGCGCCCAGGCGTCGGCCTCCCACCAGCTCACATGCACCGCGCTCTGGTTGCCGGCAGCCCGCATCGGGCGGCCGAAGCGCTGCTGTAATACCGAGCCGCCGCTGCCGCGGCGCGCTACGCCGATCTGCTCGACGTAGCGCGGGCCACGGCGCCCCTCGGTCTGGGCGGCGAGCCAGGCCAGCCCGCCCGGCAGCCA
>DATFFA010000002.1:0-13503 GCA_035250605.1 Variovorax sp.
AGCGCCGCCGCGCGTCCTTCTCTTAAACAGTTGCTGCTTGACGATGCGGCCCGAACCGATCTTCTTGTCCCGCCCCGAGGCGCTCATCGCAGGCGTCGCACGGCCAGCTTCGATTAGGGACACCCGTGTACCTGCTCGACACCAACGTCGTTTCGGAGCTGCGCAAACAAAGGCCGCACGGTGCCGTGCTCGCATGGCTGCAATCCGTTGCTGAAGGGGATCTGCACTTGTCGGCGGTCACGCTCGGAGAGATCCAGTCAGGCATCGAACTGACGCGCGAGCAGGATGACGCCAAGGCAGCGGAGATCGAGGCCTGGGCAAGCCTCGTCGCTTCTTCATACAACGTGCTTCCCATGGATGCACACGCCTTCAGGATGTGGGCTCGTTTGATGCATCGCAAGTCGGACACCCTGATCGAGGACGCGATGATTGCGGCTACGGCCATCGTTCACCAGTTGACTGTAGTGACGCGAAACATCGCCGACTTCAAGCACTTCAACGTGCCCTTGCTGAATCCGTTCAAAAGTCCCTAAAGCGCCCCCACCAGCGCCATCACGACCGACGCCGTGACCAGCGCCAGTGCGGTCGACACCGCCACGCTCGCCGTCACCAGATCCTCGGCGGTCTTGTAGCGCTGCGAAAAGAGGAAGACGTTGGCGCCGATCGGCAGTGCCGCCGCCACCACCATCACCTGCAGCGGCAGACCGCGAAGGCCCAGCAGCCAGCCCAGCAGCGCGACCAGCGCCGGGTGCGCGAGGTTCTTGATCAGCGCCTGCGCCAGCGCCGGGCGCCAGTGATGGCCGATGGGGGTGGACGCCAGCGTGATGCCCACCATCACCAGCGCGATCGGGCCGAAAGCCTGGCCCAGCCAGGCGATGGGCTTGTCGACGGACTCGGGCAAGCCAAGGCCTGTCTGCGCGAACAGCAAGCCCGCGATGATCGGCAGCGGCACCGGATGGACGATCGCGTTGTAGAAGGCGCGCCCGAGCGTGCGCAGGATCGGCGTGCGCTCGCCGCCGGGCTGGCGCGCCTGCTCGCGCGCCACCGCCAGCTCCAGCACCAGCGTCGCGCTGGTCAGCAGCACCAGCGAATGCAGCGAGATCAGCGTCAGCAGCACCACCATGCCCTCGGGACCGAAAGCCAGGCCGATCAGCGGGATGCCGATCATCACGGTGTTGCTGAAGGTGTTGGCCAGCGCGATCACGGCCGAGCTGCGGTTGAAGCCGCGCACCACGAGCGTGGCCGCGAAGATCAGCCCGGCTGCGAGGAAGTAGGCGGCCACCGGCCCCAGCTTCAGCTGCTCCACGTGCACCGTGCTCATGGTGCGGAAGAGCAGCGCGGGCGCGAGCAGCAGGAAGATCAGGTTGGAAAGATCGCGCACGGCGCCGCCGGTGACCCAGCCCCGCCGCCCTGCCAGGAAGCCCGCGCCGATGAGCAGGACCACGGGCACCAGCGAGGAGAGGACCGATGAATTCACCGCGCCGAGCATACAGGCGCCGGATTGCGCGACGCCCGGCCGGCAGCAGGCCCTGCACGTTCCCGCGCGCCTCACTATGATGGCCCGCTCCCCTCCCGTCCCTTCTCTCAGGACCGATCCATGAGCATCCCCACCACGCGTCTCGGCCGCACCGGCCTCACCGTCTCGCGCCTCGCCCTCGGCACCATGACCTTCGGCCTGCAGACCGACGAGGCGGTCTCGTTCCAGGTCCTCGACAAGGCGACCGAGGCCGGCATCAACTTCCTCGACACCGCCGACGTCTACCCGCTCGGCGGCACGGTCGAGACCACCGGCCGCACCGAGGAGATCATCGGCCGCTGGCTGCAATCGAAGGGCCCCGGCGCGCGCCGGCGTTTCGTCATCGCGACGAAGGCGGTCGGCAAGGTCGGCCCGAACCCCTGGGACCAGGGCGCGTCGCGCAAGCACCTGCTCGATGCCATCGATGCCTCGCTCGCGCGCCTGCAGACCGACCACGTCGACCTTTACCAGCTGCACAGCGACGACCGCACGACGCCGCTCGACGAGACCCTGGAAGCGCTCGACACCATCGTGCGCTCGGGCCGCGCCCGCTACATCGGTGTGTCGAACTTCCTCGCCTACCGCCTGGCGCGCGCCATCGGCATTGCGCAGTTGCACAAGCTCACGCGCCTGGTGTGCGTGCAGCCGCGCTACAGCCTCCTGTTCCGCGAGATCGAGCGCGAGCTGTTGCCGCTGGCCGGCGAGGAAGGCCTGGGCGTGATCCCCTACAACCCGCTCGCGGGCGGGCTGCTCACGGGCAAGTACAAGGCCGGCGCCGGGCCGGAGGCCAACACGCGCTTCACGCTCGGCACGGCCGGCTCGATGTACCAGGACCGCTACTGGAACGAACGCAGCTTCGCGACCGTCGCGCAGCTGCACGCGCTGGCCGACGAGGCCGGCGTGCCGCTCGCGACGCTGGCTGTGGCGTGGGTGATGGCCAACCCGCTCATCACCGCGCCGCTGCTGGGCGCGAGCCGGCCGGAGCAGCTCGATGCGACGATCGCGGCGGCCGGCTACGCCCTGGACCCGGCCCTCAAGCAGCGGCTCGACGACGTGACCGCCGAGTACCGCAAGGGCGACGCGCCGCGCTGAAGAGAAGCGCGTTGCATCCGCGACGCTCGATCAGAAGGTCGCCCGCAGCCCCACCTTCAGGCTGCGCCCAGGCAAGGGCGCGTCCGGGAAGGCGGTGGTCGTGAGGATCGAGGTCGCGCTGTAGGCCAGCTTGTTCGTCAGGTTGTCGATGCGCGCATACCAGGTGAGGTTGGCGCGCTGCACCTTCATGCGATAGGTGATGGCTGCGTTCCACAAGGTGAAGGCATCGGTCGGGCGGGCCCCGATGCTCGGCACGCGGCGCTGCGCTGCGTAGGCATCGAACCCCAGCCGCGCCGTCCACGGGCCGTTCCCGTAGGCCAGCGTGGCCCCCACGCGCGCGGGCGAGATGCGCGGCAGCGGCTCGCCGGTGTCGGTGTTTTTCGCGCGCACCAGGTCGCCGCGCCATTGCAGGTCCAGCGTGGAGTCGTCGGCCGGCTTGGCGAAGCCGTCGGTGCCCAGCAAGCGCAGGTTGCCGCTGGCTTCGAGCCCGGTGAAGCGGGCGCGCACGCCGCGATAGACGTACTCGTCCACCACGTCGGGGAACACCAGGCCCTCCTCGGTTTCCACCGGGCCCGGGTTGATGTTGCCCTCGTCGTCGCGCACGTTGCCCGAGGCCTGGAGCCCGATGTAGTTGCGAAAGCGCGTGACGTACGCATTGACGCGCGCGTTGTTGGCGCCGGACTTCCATTGCGCCCCGAGGTCGAAGCCCACCGACTTCTCCTTCTGCAGATCGGGATTGCCCAGCTCCCACGCCGCCGTCGCCACGTGCGGCCCGTTGGCGAAGAGCTCGTAGTCCTTGGGCGCGCGCTCGGTGTAGGCCAGGTTCGAGGTGAGCTGCCACTGCGGCGTCAGGTCGACCAGCGCGCCCAGCGCCGCGCTGTGCGGATGGAAGTCGCGCTCGCCGACGGCGAAGCGCGTGATGTCCGGATCGGGCGAACCGAGGGACCTCACCTTGACCTGCTCGGTGCGCGCACCGAAGCTCAGGCGGCCCCACGAGGTGCCCAGCTCCTCGTGCAGGAACAGGGCCTTCGAGCGCGTGCGGCTGTGCGGCGCAAAGGCCTCCTCGCCGTCCGCCGAGAAGCGGTTGGTCTCGCTGGTGAAGCCGATCAGGCCCTCCACGCCGCCGATCTTGCGGTGCTTCGCCTCGATGCGCAGGTCGTTGCTCTTGTTGGCGAAGGTGGTCCCGGGCTCCCAGCCTTCGAACTCGGTGTGCCGGTAGTCGGTGTGGCTGGCCTTGGCGTGGATGCTGGTGAAGAAGCCGCCCGGCCGCCATTCGCCCTCGAGCGCATAGCGGTCGGACTTCATGTCGATGGTGACATCGTCTTCGGCCACCGTGCCGTAATTGCTGCGGTAGGTGCTGGCCGAGGCGCCGATCCAGCCCTGGTCGAAGAACAGCGTGCCGCCGATCGCGCCGCCGTCGGCCCGATTGGCCGAGTTGCAGATCTTGCGCGCCAGACCGGGCCGGCGCGGGTTCTCGCAGTTGAGCTCGATGGGCACCCTGGTGTCGTCCGCGTCGCGGCTGAAGGCATCGACATGCAGCGCATAGCGATCGTTGCCGCCTTCGAGCACGACGCCGCCGCTCTTCTCGCGGTTGCCCGTGGCATAGCCGGCATCGACCCGGCCGCCGAAGCCGTCCAGCGGCTCGCTGGGAATGCGGTTGTCGATCACGTTGACCACGCCGCCGACGGCGCTGCCGCCGTACTGCAGGGCCGAGGGCCCGCGCAGCACCTCGATGCGCTCGGTCACCAGCGCATCGACCGGCACCGCGTGGTCGTAGCTCAACGCCGAGGCATCGGGCGCGGCGCCGCCGTTCTGAAGGATGCGGATGCGGTCGCCGTCCTGGCCACGGATCGTGGGCCGGCTCGCGTTGGGCCCGAAGTAGGTGCTGCTGACGCCCGGCAGGTTGTTCAGCGTCTCGCCGAGCGTGGGCTGGGCGCGCAGCAGGAGTTGCTCGCCCGACACCGAAGTGGTGGGCGCGATCAGATCGCCGGCGCCCAGCGGGTTGCCGGTGACCGTGACTTCGGGCAGCGCGGCGCCGCTCGTCGTGGCGGCGCCATCGGTTTGCGCCCAGGCAAGGCAGGACACGAGGGAAAGAACGGCAAGGCCGACGGCATTGCGCGCGAAATGGGATGACATGTTGAACACTCGTTGAATCGATGAAAGGCCGGCCGCGGCCCGCAAGGCGGGCGCAGCAGCTCGGTCGAAAAGCCGGATTCAGCGAGCGGGAGGCGGGCCGCGCGCGTCGAAGAGCGCGACCCAGCGGGCGAGTGCCTCGCCCTCGAGGTACAGGAAGGTGGCGGCCGGCAGCAGGGCCGGCAGCACCAGGGCCGGCACGCAGAGCGCGGCCGGACCATGGGACAGTTGATCGTAGAGCCGGCAGTCGGCGTCGCTGTGTGCGCCGAAGAGCGCCGAGAGGCCATGGCCGGCATGGTCCGCGTCGCCCTCGTCGACGACGGCGGCCGCGACCGCCTGGGCCTGCGCCGCCCCGAGGCCATGGACCGTCCGGTGCATGAGCCCCAGCATGGTTGAGAACCACAGCGCGAAGACCAGCACGCACAGCAGTGCGCGGGCCTGGGCGGGACGGGACGCGAGACGCATGGACGGGGAGGTAAGCAGGCTCAGGCCTTCTTGAGCCTGAAGGCGAAGGTCTTCTGGAATTTCTCGACCTTGGGCCCGACCACGAAGGCGCAGTAGCCCTGGTTCGGGTTGTTCAGGAAATAGTCCTGATGGTAGGCCTCGGCCGCCGAGTAGTTGGCCAGCGGCGCGACCTCGGTCACCACGGGCGAACGGTAGGTCTTGCTCGCCTCGATCTCGCGGATCACCTCCTCGGCCACCTGCTTCTGCGCTTCGTCGCCGTAGTAGATGCCGCTGCGGTACTGGGTGCCCACGTCGTTGCCCTGGCGGTTGGGCGTGGTCGGATCGTGCACCACGAAAAAGATCTCGAGGATCTCGCGAAGCGTGATCTGCGCCGGATCGAAGACCAGCTTCACCACCTCGGCATGGCCGGTGCGGCCGGTGCAGACCTGCTCGTAGGTGGGCTTGACGGTCTCGCCGTTGCTGTAGCCGGACTCGACATCCAGCACGCCCTGCACGCGGTCGAAGACCGCTTCCGTACACCAGAAGCAGCCGCCGCCCAGCACGATGGTCTCGGTATTCGGTGATGGCGTGGACATGGAAGCTCTCCGGATGCGCTCGAAATTGGCGAACCCCGCATTGTCGCGGCTTGACGGGCCCAGGCGCGCTCACTACATTACTAACCCGTCAGTCATTAAGAAATCGATGCCCGCCTCCCGCTTCATCAGCGACAAGTTTTTGCCCGAGCGCGCCAAGCGCGAGCGCCGCAAGGAGGCGCGTCCCGGAGAGCTGCTGGAAGCCGCGCTGGACCTCTTCGTCGACAAAGGCTTCGCCGCCACCCGGGCCGAGGAAGTGGCGGCGCGCGCCGGGGTCTCCAAGGGCACGCTGTTTCTTTATTTTCCGAGCAAGGAAGAGCTCTTCAAGGCGGTGGTGGTCGAGAACCTGTCCGGCCGCTTCACCGAGTGGAATGCCGAGTTCGAGGCCTTCGAGGGCAGCACTTGCGACATGCTGCGCTACTGCATGCGCATCTGGTGGGAGCGCGTGGGCTCGACCAAGGCCTCCGGCCTGACCAAGCTGATGCTGAGCGAGGGCCGCAACTTCCCCGAACTCGCCGAGTTCTATCGCCGGGAAGTGGTGCGGCCCGGGCATGCGCTCCTGCGGCGCATCATCCGCCGCGGCATCGACAGCGGCGAGTTCGCACCGGTCGACGTCGACCACGCGATCTACGCCGTGATCGCGCCGATGATCTTCTTGATGCTGTGGAAGCATTCGGCCATGATCTGCGTCGACGGCCAGTCCGAGATCGACCCCGAGAAATACCTCGCGATCCAGGCCGAGACCGTGCTGCACGGTCTCAGCATGCCGCCGAAGGCGGGCACATGAAACGCGCCTTGAAATGGGCCGCCGTGGCGCTGGCCCTGGTGCTTCTCGCCGCAGGCGTGCTGCGGGCGCTCGAGGCGCGCCGCGCGCAGCAGGCCGCGGCTTCCGCCGGCGCACCGGTCGAGACGGTGGTGCAACTGGCGCCCGCCGACGTGGTGCGCGCGGCGAGGCGCGAGCTCGCGCAGACGCTGGCGGTCTCGGGAACGCTGCGGGCCGTCGACTGGGCACTGGTCAAGGCGCGCGTACCCGGCGAGCTGGTGGGCCTCACGGTGCGCGAAGGCGATACGGTGAAGGCCGGCCAGGTGATCGCCCGCATCGAGCCCACCGAATACCACTCGCGCGTGCGCCAGGCCCAGGAACAGGCCGAGAGCGCCCGCGCCCAGGCCGAGGTCGCGCAGCGCACCTACGACAACAACAAGGCGCTGGTGGAGCAGGGCTTCATCTCGCGCACTGCCCTCGACACCTCGCAGTCGAACCTCAATGCCGCGCGCTCCACGCACCGCGCGGCGCTCGCGGCGGTGGAGATGGCGCACAAGTCGCTCAGCGACACGGTGCTGACCAGCCCCATCGACGGCCAGGTGGCGCAGCGCCTCGCGCAGAACGGCGAGCGCGTCTCGGTCGATGCTCGGGTGATCGAGGTGGTGGACCTGAGCCGCATCGAGGTCGAGGCCACGCTGTCCGCGGCCGACTCGGTCGCGGTGCGGGTGGGCCAGCGCGCGGCGCTGCAGATCGAAGGCAGCGGCGGGCTCGCCCCCCCGGGCGCCGAGCGCAGCGTGGGCGCCAGCGTGGTGCGCGTGAACCCGAGCGCGCAGGCCGGCAGCCGCAGCGTCCTGGTGTACCTGCGGCTGGACCGCAGCGATGGCTTCCGCCAGGGCCTGTTCGCACAGGGCACGCTGGATGTCGGGCGCACCGAGGCGCTGGCGCTGCCGCTGTCGGCGGTGCGCATCGACAAGCCCGCGCCCTATGTGCAGATGGTGATCGAGGGGCGCATCGCACACCGCCAGGTCAAGACCGGCGCGCGCGGCCAGGTCGGCGGCCAGACGCTGGTCTCGGTCCAGGGCATCGACGAGGGTGCGCTGGTGGTGGCCGGCAGCGTCGGCCCGCTGCGCGAAGGCACCGCCGTGCGCCTCGCGCCGGCCACGGCCCCCTGAGGCCGCACTGCCATGTGGTTCACGCGCGTCAGCCTGAAGAATCCGGTCTTCGCGACCATGCTGATGCTGGCGCTGGTGGTGCTGGGCATCTTCTCGTACCAGCGGCTGCAGGTCGACCAGTTCCCCAACATCGACTTCCCGGTGGTGGTGGTGATCACCGAATACCCCGGCGCCTCGCCCGAGATCGTCGAGAGCGAGGTGACCAAGAAGGTGGAGGAAGGCGTCAATTCCATCGCCGGCATCAACGCCCTCACCTCGCGCAGTTACGAGGGCCAATCGGTGGTGATCATCGAGTTCCAGCTCTACGTGGACGGGCGCAAGGCGGCCGACGACGTGCGCGAGAAGGTGGCGGCGGTGCGGCCGTTGTTCCGCGACGAAGTGAAGGAGCCGCGCGTGCTGCGCTTCGATCCGGCGTCGCGGCCGGTGTGGTCGGTGGCGGTGCTGCCCGATGGCGGGAAGGGCGCGCAGCCCAGCGCGGTCGAACTCACCAACTGGGCCGACCAGGTCTTGAAGAAGCGCCTGGAGAACGTGCGCGGCGTCGGCTCGGTCACGCTGGTGGGCGGCACCAAGCGCGAGATCAACATCTACCTCAACCCGCAGGCCATGGAAGCCTTCGGCGTCAGCGCGCAGCAGGTGGTGGAGGCGGTGCGCAGCGAGAACCAGGCGCTGCCGGTGGGCGCGGTGCGCTCGCTCGAGCAGGAGCGGGTGGTGCAGATCGACGCGCGCATGGAGCGCCCCGAAGACTTCGGCCGCATCATCCTCGCGCGCAAGGGCGGCGCGCCGATTCGCATCGACCAGGTGGCGCGGGTGAGCGACGGCGCGCAGGAGATCGACAGCCTCGCCCTGTACAACGGCCAGCGCACGCTGCTGCTGTCGGTGCAGAAGGCGCAGGACGAGAACACCATCCAGGTGGTGGACGGCCTGCGCAAGGCGCTGGCGGACATCGGCCCGCAGCTGCCGCCGGGCGTGAAGCTGGAGCCCATCGGCGACGCCTCGCGCCCGATCCGCGTCGCGGTCGACAACGTGCGCAAGACCCTGATCGAGGGAGCGCTGCTCACGGTGCTGATCGTGTTCCTTTTCCTCAACTCGTGGCGCTCGACGGTGATCACCGGGCTCACGCTGCCCATTGCGCTGATCGGCACCTTCTGGTTCATGGCCATGTTCGGCTTCACCATCAACATGGTGACGCTGATGGCGCTGTCGCTGTGCGTGGGTTTGCTGATCGACGACGCCATCGTGGTGCGCGAGAACATCGTGCGCCACGTGCAGATGGGCAAGGCGCCCTACCCCGCCGCGCTCGACGGCACGCAGGAAATCGGGCTGGCCGTGCTGGCGACCACGCTGTCGATCGTCGCGGTGTTCCTGCCCATCGGCTTCATGGAAGGCATCATCGGCAAGTTCTTTCACGAGTTCGGCATCACCATCGTGGCCGCGGTGCTGATCTCGATGTTCGTGAGCTTCACGCTGGACCCGATGCTGTCGAGCGTGTGGCACGACCCTTCGATCCACGCGCAGGGGCAGCAGGGGCAGCACGGGCAACGCAAGGCGGGCCTCTACGACAAGAGCATCGGCCGCGTGACCGGCTGGTTCGACCGCGCGACCGATCGCCTCGGCGAGGGCTACCAGTCGATCCTGCGCTGGTCGCTCGCGCACCGGCTCGCGACCGTGCTCGCGGCCGTGGGCATCTTCGTTCTCAGCGTGACGATGGTCCCCCTGCTGGGCACCGAGTTCGTGCCCAAGGCCGACTACTCCGAAACCACCATCAGCTTCCACACCCCGGTCGGCTCCTCGCTGGAGGTGACCGAGGCCAAGGCGCGCCAGGTCGAAGGCATCCTGCGCGAGATGCCCGAGGTGCGCTACACCCTCGCCACCATCAACACCGGCGACGCGCAGGGCAAGATCTACGCGAGCATCTACGTGCGACTGGTCGACCGCAAGGATCGCAGCCGCAGCGTGGACCAGATGTCGACGGTGCTGCGCGAGCGGCTGCGCACGGTGCCCGGCATCACCGTCACCCACGTCGGCTTGCGCGACTCGGTGGGCGGGAACAAGCAGATCGAGTTCTCGCTGCAGGGCCCCGACCTTCAAGAGCTGGAGCGGCTCACGCAGCGGGTGATGGAGGCCATTCGTCCCATCCCCGGCCTGGTCGACCTCGACTCCAGCCAGAAGCCCAACAAGCCGACCGTGAACGTGGTGCTGCGGCGCGACGCCGCGTCCGACCTGGGCCTGGGCGTGGCTCCCATCGCCGCCGCCCTGCGCACGCTGGTGGCGGGCACCACGGTGGGCAACTGGCGCGCGCCGGACGACCAGACCTACGACGTCAACGTGCGCCTGGCGCCCGAGGTGCGCAACTCGCCGGCCGACCTGGCGCGCCTGCCCTTCGTCAGCACGGCCATGGGCGCCAACGCCGACGGCTCCAGCCGCATCGTGCGCCTGCAGCAGGTGGCCGAGGTGCGCGAGGCCACCGGGCCCAACCAGATCAACCGGCGCGCGCTGGCGCGGGAGGTCAGCATCAACGCCAACGTCGCCAACCGCTCCGCGGGCGAGGTCTCGGCCGACATCCGCAAGGCGCTGGCCGGCATCGCCTTCCCGCCGGGCTACGGCTGGCAGTTCAGCGGCTCGACCAAGAACATGCAGGAGTCCTTCGGCTATGCGGTGTCGGCGCTGGCGCTGGCGATCATCTTCATCTACATGATCCTGGCCAGCCAGTTCAAGAGCTTCCTGCAGCCGCTGGCGCTGATGACGGCGCTGCCGCTCACGCTCATCGGCGTGGTGCTGGCGCTGATGATGTTCGGCTCCACGCTGTCGATGTTCTCGATCATCGGCATCGTGATGCTGATGGGCCTGGTGACCAAGAACGCGATCCTGCTGGTGGACTTCGCGATCCGCGCCCGCGCGCCCGTGCTTGCCGCCGACGGCAGCACCGCGCCCGGCCTGCCGCGCGCCGAGGCCTTGCTGCTGGCCGCGCGCGTGCGGCTGCGTCCCATCCTCATGACCACGCTCGCCATGATCTTCGGCATGGTGCCGCTGGCCTTCGCGCTCAGCGAGGGCTCGGAGCAGCGCGCGCCCATGGGCCAGGCCGTGATCGGCGGGGTGATCACCTCCTCGCTGCTGACGCTGGTGGTGGTGCCGGTCGTCTATTGCTACATGGACGATCTCGCCCAATGGGCGAGGCGCATCTGGCGCGGCGAAAAGAAGCCGGCCCGGCGTGCGGACACGGACGCGGACACGAAAAGCCCGGCCCCTAGAATCGAAAGTTTGTCTTGAACCCGACCCCCATACCCCCCACACACAACCGACAGGCACGAGGAAAACGCCCATGAACGCCACCCATGACCTGGAGCGCCTGCGCTTCAACATGATCGAACAGCAGATCCGTCCCTGGGACGTGCTGGACCTCGATATCCTGGACCTGCTCGCGCAGATCCGGCGCGAGGACTACGTGCCCAAGGCGCACCGCAGCCTGGCCTTCTTCGACATGGAAATTCCGCTGGAAGGCGCCACCCGCAAGGAGCCCGGCCAGTGCATGCTCTCGCCCAAGGTCGAGGCCCGCATGCTGCAGGACCTGCACGTCCAGAAGCACGAGACGGTGCTCGAAATCGGCAGCGGCTCCGGCTTCATGGCCGCCCTGCTGGCGCACCGCGCCGCGCAGGTGCTGACGCTGGAGATCGACCCCGGCCTCGCGGCGGTGGCGGCCGAGAACCTGCGGCGCAACGGCGTGAACAACGTCGAGGTGCGCCAGGCCGACGGCGCGGTCCCGCTGCCCAGCGGCCCGACCTTCGACGTGATCGTGCTCAGCGGCTCCGTCGCACGCCTGCCGCAGGGCCTGATGGGCTCGCTCAAGATGGGCGGCCGCCTCGCCGCCATCGTGGGCGACGAGCCGATGATGCGCGCCCATTTCGTCACCCGCGTGGGTGAAGGCAAGTGGGACATCGTGCAACCCTGGGACACGGTCGCGCCGCGCCTGCTCAACTTTCCGGCGCCTTCGCGCTTCGCGTTTTAGGGCAGGCCCTCATGATCGACCAGGTTCCCCCGGGCCGGCTGGCCGACTGGTTCGCGCTCGACGCATCCGCACCGCCGGTGCTGCTCGACGTGCGCGAGCCCTGGGAAAGGCAGACCGCGAGCGTCACGCCGCAAGGCTTCACGCTGGTCGCCATTCCGATGAACGAGATCCCCGCGCGCCTCGCGGAGCTCGATCCGGCGCAGCGCATCGCATGCCTGTGCCACCACGGCGCGCGCAGCCAGCGCGTGGCCGCCTTCCTCGCCCAGAACGGTTTTGCCGAAGTGGCGAACGTCGCCGGCGGCATCGACGCCTGGTCGACACAGCACGACCCCTCCGTTCCACGCTACTGATCCCGCAGATCAAGGACCCTCAATGCCCGTGCCCCGGCTTCTCCCCCTCACGGCGGCCATCGTCGCCGCGATCGCACTGCCGGCGCACGGCCAGAGCCTGATCGATCTCTACGACTCGGCTCGCGGTTACGACGCGACCTACCAGGCCGCCCGGGCACAGTACGACGCCAGCCTGGCGCGCGCCGCCCAGGCCAGGGCCGGCATCCTGCCCAGCGTCGGGCTGTCGGCCGGCGCGTCGCGCACCGAGCTGGACGTGAACACCCCGCTCGGCGACACCTCACGCGGCTTCAACACCCAGACCGCGGGCATCAACGCGACCCAGCCGCTCTACCGCCCTGCGAACTGGGCCACCTACGAGCAGGGCAAGCGGCAGGTCGACATTGCGCAGGCGGTGCTCACCATCGCCGACCAGGACCTGGTGGTGCGCGTGAGCCAAGCCTACTTCGACGTGCTGGCCGCGCAGGACACGCTGTCGCTGGTGCGCGCGCAGAAGGCGGCGGTGGCCGAGCAGCTGGCCGCGGCCAAGCGCAACTTCGAGGTCGGCACCTCGACCATCACCGACACGCGCGAGGCGCAGGCGCGCTTCGACCTGGTGGTGTCGCAGGAGATCGCGGCCGAGAACGACCTGCAGGTCAAGAAGATCGCGCTCGACCAGCTGGTCGGCCGTCCCGGCAGCGTGCCGGTGCCGCTGGCTGCGCCGGTGCAGCTGCCCGAGGTGGCGCCGGCCGACATGAACGCCTGGGTGGCGCAGGCCGAAGACGTGCATCCTTCGATCCGCCAGGCGCGGCTCGGGCTCGACGTGGCCTCGCTCGAAGTCGAGAAGGCGCAGGCCGGCCACAAGCCCACCCTCGACGCCAACCTGGGCTACAACGTCAGCAACAACCCGCATGGCACCAGCACCACCACGACCAAGTCGCGCATCAATGCCGCGACCATCGGCGTGACCTTCAGCATGCCGCTGTTCGCAGGCTACGCGATCGAGAACCGGGTGAAGGAAACGCTGGCGTTGGAGGAGCAGTCCCGCTCGGTGCTCGAATCGACGCGCCGCAGCGTCACCCAGGCCACGCGCGCCGCCTATCTGGGCCTGGTCTCCGGCGCCGGCCAGGTGAAGGCCCTCGAGGCAGCGGAGGCTTCCAGCCAAAGCGCGCTCGACGCCAACCGCCTGGGCTACCAGGTGGGTGTGCGCATCAACATCGACGTGCTCAACTCGCAGAGCCAGCTCTACCAGACCAAGCGAGACCTGGCGGTGGCGCGCTACAACGTGCTGCTGGGCAATCTGAAGCTGCGCCAGGCCAACGGCACGCTGACGCCGGACGACCTGCGCGCCATCAACGGCACGCTGGCCACCGACGGCCGGCCTGCGGTGGACATGACCGTGACGCCGCCGCAGCCGCCGGCCTCGCAGCCGGTACCGGGCACGCGCCCGCCCGGCGCGCC
>DATFFA010000003.1:0-7409 GCA_035250605.1 Variovorax sp.
TCGAGCTGACGCTCGCCGTTCTCGTACTTTGAGACAAAGGATTGCGGACGCTTGAGCCGCTGCGCGACCTGCGCCTGCGTCAGGCCCGCACTCATGCGCGCCTCGGCCAAGGAGCTGCGAAGCTTTGCATAGGAGGGGGCATGGAGGCCGCGCGACATGCGCGGAAAAGGATATCCCAATTTAGGATTGAGACCCGCGTCCTGGGGTGCGCACAAGGAATGGATGACGATGGCGATTGCCTTGATTCGGGGTCATGCCCTTTCGCGCTGCTGCGCCGCGCTGCCGTTGAACGTCTGCCTCTCGTCTTGACGGACGAAAAGGACTTCAAGGCCGCAAGCGCACTGGTGCGGGTCAGGTACTTGAAAGCGGAGATGCAGGTCGTCGTCCCCCAGCTCGGTGGAGGTCCGCAGCCTGGGATCGTCGTGGACGAGATCACTCCGTTGGGCTGGATCGCACTACGGCTACTCTCGCTGGACAACAGTTGACCTGGTCACGCGCAAGGCATGCTCTTGCCGGAAACCAGCAGCGTGCAGTGGCTCTTTCGACGATCGCCTCAACCGGCCGGCTGACCCATCTGACGTATTCCACTTCCAAACTGCCGCACCTGCGCCCGCGTTCCCTTCACGACGCGCTCCCAAGTCCTTCCAGGAAAGGAGGCCGGCAGCCGCTCCTCCACGCGCGCGATCGCGAGCTCGACTTGCTGAACCATCGCCTGCATACCTTCCCACACCGCCGCCCCACCGTTCTTCATCGCCAGCCAATCCCAATGCCTGGCCTGGATCGTGTGAAGCGCATAGTGGGCATTCTTCGAGCGCAGGGCCATCGCCAGCCCCGCACTGCGCCACCGAAACTGGTTCGCCCCCTCCCCCACATAGGGCCACACCGAGATCACGTCATACAGCGGCGTCATCGCATACACATCCCCATGCCCCAGAAAGATCGAGTAGTTCTTCGCATGCCCATCGGTCGCAGCCAGGAGCCAGAAGGCCAGCTGCGTCAGCACAAAAGCCGCGCGATCGGTCTGCGCATCCGCGCTGCCGGCCAGCAGCTTCAGACAGGCATCCATGCCGGGCCCGCCATCCTTCTCGTACTTCTTGTCGGGCGGGAAGCCCAGGGCCTGGCAGAAGTCCTCCTGCGGTAGCCGCGCGATCCACTTCTTGCCGTCCATCCACGCGCGGTCGAAGCGCTCGACGACCAGCACCTTCTGGCCGTCGAACTCCGCCATCTCGGTGTTGGCCACGGGCAGGCCCAGCTCGCGCAGCAGTTGCGCGCACAGCCACTCGTTCTCGACGGAGTCGGACAGGTCGACGCGCCGCGATCCGCCGACCAGGCCCAGCGGTAACTTGAAGATGTGGGTGGTGGGTGTCGCGCCGTGCGGCCGGCACCAGCGGCCGCGGTGGCGGGTGAAGGCGGTCTTCTCCTGTGCGCCGGCAATGGAGATGCGGAACAGGTCCTCATCGTCCGCGAGCTGGCCCAAGGCGGTGTCGGAAGGCACAGCCTGCAGCAGGGCGCGGATGTCCGCGTCGCGCAGCGGTTCGCAGTCGACGCGGTCCCATCCCGCCGGAGCCATGCCCTCCGGCAGCAGTTGCACGGCACCGACGCAGTCGCGGCCGATCGCCTCGAGCAAAGCGAAGGTGCCGGTGTCGCGCGTTTTGAAGCGGCGTTGCAGGCGCTGGCGGATGCGGTCGTTGTCCGGAAGCAGGTTGTCGAAGTAGTTGGCCACCACCGGGCCGCGGATCTCCCGCGCGCCGGTGATGGGCAGCGACAGTGACAGCGACCGGCGCTTCTCGGACTGCAGCCATTCGCTCGCATAGCTGAGGACATGCGTGCCACGCTCGACCCGCCAGTGGCCGACGAGCTCGCCATTCATCCAGATGCCGAGTGCGGCGCTCACCAGGAGCCCTTCTTCGGCGGGATGACGAGGGGCGAAGGCTGACTGCGAGTGGCGGCTCGTTTGCCGGGCAGCTTGGCCGCGAGGGGCTTGGGCGCGGGCTCCCGGGCCAGAACGGCCGAGGGCAGCGCCCCTTCCGCGAGGTCACGCAGGACGAGCGTCGCGCCGAGTGCGGACAGGATCTGGACCAGTTGGTCGACGCTCACCAGGCCGGGCCTGGCCTCGATCTCGGCGACGCGCGCCTGGCCGAGGCCGAGTCGTTGCCCGAGCTGGGCCTGGGTCAGCCCCCTCTGCTTGCGCAGGCCGCGAAGGTGCGCCTTGAGCTGGTCTGTGAGTCGGATTGCGTAGTCCATGGGTTGAGGAGTATTTATCGGCCAAAGCCAGTAATCGCACTTTATCGCTCAAGAGCGATATATGCAAGATATTGGCTTTGGGCGATAGCCCCGCGCCACGGCGCTGATCACGGTGATCACCGGGTTCCAGACATGGCGGCCGATCGAAGCATCGTCGCCACCAACGAGGAGCGCAGCCCCGACTTCGACGATCGCAGGCACGAGATCGCCGCCTGGGGCTTCAGGCAATACCAGCAGCTGATCGACGACTACGAAGAAAAGTGGAAGGCGATCCGGGAGAAAGGCAAGTAGGCGCGAGCGCGCGTCATGCAGCGCAGCTGCGCGCCGCCTCCAGGATTTCCTCGGCCGCCGGCATCTTCCCGATCCCCGCCAGCCCCTCGGTCGCACATTCCACATAGGCCCACCGCACGACCCCCGTGCGGTCGATCATGAACAGGCCCTTCAGCTGCGGCCATTGCTTCTCGACGTCGACCTGGTCGGTCGCCGTGTACTGGTACCCATCCATCTCCTGCAGCACCTTGCCCGCCTGGGAGATCGGCAGCGGCTCGGGCAGGTCGCCGAAGGGGTTGACGCGCACCGTGTCCAAGGCCTCCATCAGGGCCGGCGTGGGTTCCGGCTTGGGGAGTCCGTAGGCGCGGTGGGTGGAAAGGTCCGGGTCGGCGGCCAGGGGCACTTTCGTGGGCCTGAACTTGAAGTACAGCCGTGCGTTCTCGGGTGCCGTGGCCACCACCGCCAGGCTCTCGACGCCCATGCCCTTGAGCTTTTCTTCGAAGGTGCCGAGCTGCGCCAGCTGCCGGCGGCAGAAGGGACACCACAAGCCCAGCATCAGGGACAGGAAGAGCGGGCTGCGCCCGCGGTAGTCGTCGAGGGTGACGATGCCGGAGCCGGCAATCGACGGCAGGGCGAAGCCCGGTGCGACTTCACCGGGGGCGATGGGGTGCATTGACATGGCCATGATGAACGACTCCCTTCTGCAAATCAGCAAAGGAACGGAAGCACGACCAGCGCATCGGGGTCCAGCCCCGCACGCTGACAGGTGTCCTGGGCGAGCGCCATGTAGCGCTCCGCCTGCACGCCATCATCGGCATCGAGGTACAGAGTGGCAAGCCCCTCGTAGCAAGGAAAGAGTAACTGCGGCTCGGCGCTCTTCTCGGCCAGGGCCAGCGCCTCCTGGTAATGCTGCATCGCGCGGTCCGCATCGCCGTGGCACTGGTAGATCTGGGCCAGCACGACCAGCGACACGGCCAGGTGGTCCAGCTGGCCGGTGCTGCGGTCGATCTCGATGGCGGCATGGGCGGCGCCGACGCCGCGCTCGTCGCAGCGGTTGGTGAGGGTGCAGTAGGCGACCGCCAGGTTGGCGGACAGGCGCGATTGCAGGCCCAGATCGCCGATGCGGCGCGCCGTTTCCAGGCCGCGCTCGCAGGCCTCGATGGCGCGCTGCGGATGGCTGGAGCTGTAGAGCACGCCCAGATTGCACAGGGCCCGGCATTCGGCCTGCGGCAGGTCGGCCTGGCTCGCCACCGCCACGCTGCGCTCGAGCTGGGCCACGGCCTCGTCGAGGCGGTTCAGCCGGGCCAGCGCCACGCCCTGGGTGTTGAGGGCGAGCGCGGCGGCGGCGCGGGCGTTGCGGCGCTCCTCCTCGTCCGCGTCCTCGCGGCCCTCCAGCGCCTCCAGGTGGGCGAGCGCGCGCTGGGTCCAGTTCAGCGCGCCGTGGTTGTCGGCGTTGCGAAAGCGCAGTTCGCCCATGCGCTGGTAGAGCCAGGCGCGCTCGATGTGCGGGGCCTCGCCGTCGACGAGCGCCAGCCCGGTGGTCAGGCACTCCTGGGCCTCGGCGCGGTCGCCGGCCTCCCAGCGCAGGGCGGAGATCTTGCCGAGCAGGCGGGCCTCGGAGACCCGGTCGCCGTCGGCCGAGCGGCCTTCGCGGGCGGCGAACAGCTGCTGCGTGGCCTCGGCGATGCGGCCGGCGGGCGCGAGCACGTCGGCCAGGCGCTCGCGCACGGCCAGGCGCTGTTCCTCGCTGCCCTTGTTGGCGGCCAGGATGTCCAGCGCCTGCGCGTAGTCGCGGATGGCGTCGTCGTTGGCGTAGGTGCCGCGCGCCCAGTCGCCGGCGGCAACCAGGTAGCGCGCGCCGCGCACCTTGTCCACGCTCAGCCGGAAGTGATGGGCGAGGGCCTGCAGTTCCTCCAGCCGCCGGGGCTGGCCGCCGCACTGCTTTTCCAGCGCCTCGCCGATGCGGGTGTGCAGCTCGGTGCGGCGGCGCAGCAGCAGGCTCTGGTAGGCGACCTCCTGGAGCAAGCCCTGGCGAAAGCGGAACTCGCGGCCGTCCTCCGCGGGCATCGCGGCCAGCATGCCGGCGTCGAGCAGGCTGTCCAGCCCCTGCGCCACCGATTCCGGCGCGCTCGACACGCTGCGCAGCAGGGCCTCGTCGAACTCGGGGCCGATCACCGCGGCCTCGCGCAGCACGGCGCGGGCGGGCGCGGGCAGCCGGTCGATGCGGCCGAGCAGCAAGCCGTGAACGGTTTGCGGCACCTGGACGGCGCTCACGCTGGGGTTGTAGATCCATCGCTCCCCGCGGCGCACCAGCAGCCCGTCGGCAATGAGGCCACGGGCCATCTCTTCGAGGAACAGCGGGTTGCCGCCGGCGTGCTCGACGATGCGCTGGCGCAGGGCCCCGGGCAGGGCGCGCGGGCCGAAGAGGCCGTCGAGCAGGGCGTCGCTGGAGCGTGCCGACAGGGGCTCGAGCCGCAGCACGGTCTGCGTGGCGGCGGCGCGCTCGGCCCACGCCTCCAGGGCCGGGGCCGGGCGCTGCGTCACCAGCAGCATGAAAGGATGGTCGCACAGCCGCTCGAGCAGAAAGCGCAGGAGCTCCAGCGAGGCGGCATCGGTCCAGTGCAGGTCCTCCACGATCATGAGCACGGGGTTGTGCTGCAGGCGGCGCTCGAGCACGGCGTGAACGGCGAAGAAGATCTGCTGCTTGAGCCGCTCCGGGTCGAGATAGCGGGTGTGCGCCTCCTCGCCTTCCAGGCCCAGCACATGCCCGAGGCAAGCCGAGAGCGCCTGCATCTCGGCTTCCTGCACGCCCAGGCCGACGAGGGCCGCGGCGACCTTCTGGCGCGCCGTATCGTCCGGGTCGCGCGTGTCCAGGCCCCAGGCGTCGCGCAGCAGGGCCGCCGGCACGCCGAAGGCGCGCTCCCCGAGCGGGGAGCAGGCGGCGCGGCGCACGGCCACGTCCTCCAGCCGGCCCTGGGCCTGGAGTCGCTCCAGGAATTCGGAGAGCAGCCGGGTCTTGCCGCTGCCCGCCTCGGCAACGATGCGCAGCAGCCGGCCCTGCCCGGCGCGCATCTGCTCGAAGGCCTGCTGCAGCGCCTCCATTTCCGCGTCGCGGCCGACCAGGGCGCTGCGCAGGCCGTGCGCGTGCAGGCCGCGCGTCGACTGGGGGGCGTTCAGGGCGGCCTCCAGCCGGTAGGCCGCCATGGGCTGGGCAATGCCCTTGAGCGAGAGTTCGCCCAAGGGCTCGAAGCAGAAGGCATGCTGGGTGTGCAGCCAGGTCGCGTGGCTGACCACGGTCTGGCCGGCGCCTGCCGCGCTCTGGAGGCGGGAGGCGGCGTTCACCGTGTCGCCGGTGACGGCATAGGCGGCGTCGCCCTCCGAGCCGAGATGGCCCGCGACCACCGGGCCGGTGTGGATGCCGATGTGCAGGGACAGCGGCCGGCCGGTGCGCGCCTGCCAGCGCCTGCCGAGCTCGCCGGCCCGCTGGTGCAGCAGCAGGGCGGCGCGCAGGGCTCGCTCCGGATCTTCCTCATGGGCCACGGGGGCGCCGAAGACCGCCATCACGGCGTCGCCGACGAATTTCTCGACGAAGCCGTCGAAGCGGCGGATGGTGGCGGCCATCTGCTCGAAGAGCTCGGTCTGCAAGGTGCGCAGGTCCTCGGCGTCCAGCGTCTCGGAGAGTGCCGTGTAGCCCGACAGGTCCGCGAACATCACGGTGACCATGCGGCGGTCGGACTCGGGCTCGGGCGCCGGGGGAGGCGCAGCCGCGAGCCGCGTCCCGCACTTCGGGCAGAAGGCGAAGTCGCTGTCGACGTCGAATCCACAGGCGGGGCAAGCCATGGCGCGGCCATGGTACTGCGACGGGCCGCCGCGCGCAGGGGGGCCGGCCCTCCCCTCCTTCAGGAGCCTTCCCGACGGCTTGCGGCGGCCGGGAACGGAGCTGGGCAGGCTGGCGTCACACTGCCGCTGGGGGCCGGTATTTGGTCGCGCGAGAGCGACTTCAGGCTCCCCCATGCGCACAGGAGCGCCCCGATGCCCGCCGACGCCGAAGACCGCCTGCCGCAGCACCTGCTCGACGCGATCGCGCCGCGCGGCATGACGCGCGCCTTTCCCGCGAACGCCATCCTGATCAACGAGGGCGACACCACCGATTCGCTCTACATCCTGCTGAGCGGCCGGGTGAAGATCTACGCCAGCTCGGACGACGGCCGCGAGCTGGTGCTGGCCGAGCACGGCCCGGGCGAGTATTTCGGGGAGCTCTCGATCGACGGCGAGAAGCGCTCGGCCTCGATCAAGGCGATGGAGACCTGCAGCTGCCGGGTGGTGCAGGGCTCGGAGCTGCGCCAGTTCCTGACCGACCATCCCGACTTCGCGATGCACCTGACCCGCAAGCTGATCCGCATGGTGCGGCGCCTGACGGCGCAGGTGCGCAGCCTCGGCCTGCAGGACGTCTACGGCCGCATGGTGCGGGTGCTGACGGAGCTGTCGGAGCCGGTGGGCGAGGAGCGCCTGCTGCGCCACAAGCTGACGCAGCAGGACATCGCCGACCGCGTCGGCTGCTCGCGCGAGATGGTGAACCGGGTGATGAAGGAGCTGACGGCCGGCGGCTATGTGGGGCAGCGGGACGGGCGGATGGTGATCTTGAAGAAGCTGCCGGCGGCGTGGTGAGGGTGCCAGCAGGTTGCCAGTTTTGGCTAGCAATTTGCCTCGAAACGCGTTGATTTGCAAGTTATAGCTCGCAATTTACCCAGCAGCCTCGGTCTACAGGTACACGCAATACCCGGGAGGTCCCGAGCTCGAGGACCGTACGCTGGCGCTCAAGCTCTTCGCCGGCAGGCATCGGACCAAGGCCTACCCCACCACCGAGGAACTCCACGACTTCGGGCGCCGGGTCT
>DATFFA010000004.1:0-4716 GCA_035250605.1 Variovorax sp.
GGCCCCTCCCGCCGCAAGCTGTTGCTCAACGCCGTCTTCCTCAAGATCACCGCAAACGACTGCACCGCCGCCGGCTTGCTCTCCCCCAGCCGCCACAGGATTCCCGGCGTGCGCACCGGCGTCGGGCTCTCCAGCGGGATCATCTTCAGGCCCGCCATCGCCTCCGGCACGGCGTTGATGGCGACGATCGAGCCGATCAGGGTGCGGGCCACCAGCGCCAGCATCGGCGCCACGGTCGACATCTCGGCCACCACGGTCGGCTCGGCGCCGCAGGCGTGGAAGCATTCGTCGAGCATGGTGCGGGTCGAGAAGCTGGACGAGACCAGCACCAGGTCCTGCCGGTGCAGCTCCACCATGCGGATGCGCTTGCGGCCGGCCAGCGGGTGGGCGGTGGAGACGACCAGCACCATCTCCTCGTTGTAGAGCGGCTCGAACCACAGGCCGGTCGGGTCCTGCGGGCGGTAGGAGATGCCGAGGTCCAGCTCGCCGGCCGCCAGCCGCGCGGCAATGACCTCGGCCGCCAGCTCCTCGACGCTGATGCGCACCGTGGGATGCCGCGCGAGGAACTGCGCCACGCACTCGGGAATGAGGCCGATGTTGAAGGTGTGGGTGGCGCCGATGCGCACCTTGCCGGTGAGGTTGCCGGCGCCGGGCTTGAGCAGCGCCACGCCCTGGTCCACCTCCTTCAGCGCGCGCGAGGCAAAGCCGCGCAGCAGCTCGCCGGCCTCGGTGGTCACGACCTTCTTGCCGATGCGCTCGAAGAGCGGCTGGCCCAGCTCATCCTCGAGCTGCTTGATCTGGTGCGAGAGGGTCGACTGGGTCACGTGCACGCGCTCGGCAGCGCGCGTGAAGCTCAGGCAATCGGCCAGTGCGACGAAGTAGCGCAGATGCCTCATCTCCATACAAACCCCTGCAAATGATCGATGCCATCGATGATATCGATGGAAATTCATCATTTGTCGCCGTGTCTTGCGAGGCCTATCGTCCGGCCAGAACCAGGAGACGAAAGACATGGCGGACTACAACCAGGACAGCATCACGCAGGACGTGCTCGACGCCTTCGCGAAGACGCCCGACCCGCGCCTGCGCCAGCTCATGACCGCGCTGGTGAAGCACATGCACGCCTTCGCGCGCGAGGTCGACCTGAAGCCCGAGGAGTGGCTCGCGGGGATGAAGTTTCTCGAGGCGACGGGGCAGATCTCGACCGACAAGCGGCCGGAGTTCATCCTGCTGTCCGACACGCTGGGCCTGTCGATGATGGTGGTGGCGCTGGACCAGGCGCGCGCCGCCGGCGGGGCCCAGGGCGCGACCGAGGCGACGGAGGCCACGGTGGAAGGCCCGTTCTACTGGGCCGGCGCGCCCGACATGCCGCTGGGCGCCGACATCCGCGGGAGCGCGCGCGGCGAGCCGACCTTCTACATGGGCCGCGTGACCGACGTGCACGGCAAGCCGCTGGAAGGCGCCCTGCTCGACGTGTGGTCGGGCGACGGCGAAGGCAAGTACGACGTGCAGCTGAGCACCGAGCCGACGATGGCGGCGCGCGGACGCTTTCGCACCGATGCGCAGGGGCGCTACTGGTTCTGGTCGATCCTGCCCGCCTACTACCCGATTCCCGACGACGGGCCGGTGGGGCAGATGCTGCACGCCACCGCGCGGAGCATTTATCGCCCCGGCCACATCCACCTGCAGGTCTCGGCGCCGGGGCATGTGACGCTGACCACGCAGGTCTTCGTCGCCGGCAGCCCGTACATCGAGGAAGACGCGGTGTTCGGCAAGCGCGAAAGCCTGGTGGTCGACTTCGAGAAGCACGCGCCGGGCAAGGCGGTGGACGGGCGCGAGATGCGCGAGCCGTACTACTCGGCGAGCTTCGACATCAGGCTCGCACCTGCGGCCTGACGCTCTCTTCCCGGCTTTACTCAATTTGCAAGGACCCTCATGAAGATCGGCAAGGCCACCGTGCCGCGCACGGCCATCTGCACCTCGGACGAACACACGATCGTGATCCGCGGGCGCGACCTCTCGAAGGAACTCATCGGCAAGATCTCCTTCGTCGACCACTTCTTCCTGCTGCTGACGGGGCAGATGCCCACGCCGGGGCAGGCCGCGGTGCTGAACGCGACGCTGGTGGCGATTGCCGAGCACGGGCTGGTGCCCAGCGTGCAGGCGGCCCGCATGACCTTCGCCGCGGCGCCCGATGCGATGCAGGGCGCGGTGGCGGCGGGCATCCTGGGCTGCGGCTCGGTGGTGCTGGGCTCGTCGGAGACGGCGGGGCGCATGTACGTCGAAATCGACGAGAAGATGCAGGCCGGCATGGCGATGGACCAGGCGGCGCTCGCGGTGATGAAGGCCTGGCGCGAGGCCGGGCGCTCGGTGCCCGGCTACGGCCATCCGCTGCACAAGGAGCGCGATGCGCGCGTGGGTGCGCTGTTCGATGCGGCCCAGGCAGCGGGCACGGGCCTGCGCTTCGTCGAGATCGCGGAAAGCTGCGAGCGGCTCCTGCCCGGGTTGCTGGGCAAGCCGCTCAAGCTGAATGTGTCGGGCGCGATTCCCTCGGTGCTGCTGGGCGCCGGCTTCCCGGTCGAAGCGCTCAAGGGCATCCCGATGCTCGCGCGCACCGCGGGGCTGATCGCGCACATGGTGGAGGAGATCCGCCAGCCGATCGGCTTCGCGCTCTCCTACCAGGCGACGCGCGAGATGGAATACGACGGCGACGTGCCGCCGGGCTTCGGAAAGCACGCATGATCCCCGTGCTGCAAGGCCTCAAGGTCATCGAGCAGGGCACCTTCATCACGGGGCCGGCCGCCGGCATGCTGCTGGGCGACCTCGGCGCCGACGTGATCAAGGTGGAGCAGCCGGGCACGGGCGACCCCTTCCGCGCCTTCAAGAACGGCCTGTACAGCCCGCACTACCAGACCTACAACCGCAACAAGCGCAGCATCACGCTGGACACCAAGAGCAGCGAAGACCGCGAGGTGCTGGACGCGCTCATCGCCGATGCCGACGTGTACATCCAGAACTTCCGCCCCGGCGTGGCGGAGAAGCTGGGCGTGGGCGCGGAGCGGCTGCAGGCGTTGAACCCGAAGTTGATCTACGTGGCGATCAGCGGCTTCGGCTCCACCGGCCCGGCCGCGAACAGGCCGGCTTACGACACGGTGGCGCAGGCGGCGAGCGGCTTTCTCAACCTGCTGGTGAACCCGGAGAACCCGCGCGTGGTGGGGCCGGCCATCGCCGATTCGCTGACCGGCTTCTACGCGGCCTACGGCGTGCTGGGCGCGCTGTACGAGCGCAGCCGCACGGGCATCGGCCGCAAGGTCGAGGTGTCGATGCTGGAGGCGATGGCGCATTTCAACCTCGACGCCTTCACGCACTTCTTCCAGGTCGACGAGGTGATGGGCCCGTACAGCCGGCCGAGCGTGTCGCAGTCCTATGTGCTGCGCTGCGCGGACGACAAGTGGATCGCGCTGCACATGTCCTCGCCGGAGAAGTTCTGGCGCGGGCTGGCGATCGCGATCGAGCAGCCCGACATCTTCGAGGACGCGCGCTTTGCCACGCGCGATGCGCGCATCGAGAACCAGGAGGCGCTGATCGCGCTGCTGGGCGCGCGCTTCGCCACGCAGACGCGCGACGAATGGTGCGCCCGCCTGCAGCGCGAGGACGTGCCCAACGCGCCGATGTACGACACCAGCGAGGCGCTGGAAGACCCGCAGGCCAAGCACCTGCAGTTGATGACCTCGGCCGAGCATCCGGTGATGGGCCTCTTTCGCACGGTGCGCTCGCCGGTGAGCTTCGACGGGGAGCGCGCGCTGCAGGTGCGGCCGCCGCCGATGCTGGGCGAGCACAGCGACGAGATACGCGCGGCACTGAAGCGCAAAAAGACAGACAAGCCAACGGAGACGAGCGAATGACTTTCAGGACGACGATGCGCACCCTGCTTGCCGCGGGCGTGCTGCTGGCGGGCGCGGTGGCGCAAGCCCAGGCACAGGACAAGGGCGGCCCGGTCCGCATGGTGGTGCCCTTCGGCGCCGGCACCACCACCGACACGGTGTCGCGCGTGTTCGGCGAGGCGCTGGGCAAGGCGCTGCAGCAGCCGGTGATCGTCGACAACCGCGCCGGCGCGGGCGGCTCCACCGGCAGCGACCTGGTCGCCAAGTCGGCGCCCGATGGCCGCACGCTGGTGATGGGCACGGTGGGCACGCACGCCATCAACGCCGCGCTCTTCAGCAAGCTGCCCTACGACCCGATGCGCGACTTCGCGCCGGTGGCCTTCATCGGCTACACGCCGACGCTGCTGGTGGTGGCGGCGGATTCGCCGATCCGGTCGCTCAAGGACCTGGCGCAGGCGGCAGCCCGGCCGCAGGGCGTGACCTTCGCCTCGGCCGGCAACGGCACCTCGGGCCACCTGGCGGGCGAGCTGCTGGCACAGCGGCTGGGCGGCAAGATGATCCACGTGCCTTTCAAGGAAGGCGCGATGGCGCTGACGGGCGTGATCGCCTCGCAGGTGGACTTCATGTTCTATCACCCGGCCGCGGTGATGCCGCAGATCAAGGCCGGCAAGCTGCGCGCGCTGGGCGCGAGCGGCGCGGTGCGCAGCGCGGCGGCGAACGACGTGCCGACGCTGATGGAGCAGGGCATTGCCGACTTCGACCTGGTCGCGTGGTTCATGTTGTACGCACCCGCCGCGACCCCGGCGGCCACGCTGGCGCAATTGCGCACGGC
>DATFFA010000005.1:0-4724 GCA_035250605.1 Variovorax sp.
AGCACCAGCGCGAAGGCGGTGAGCACCGCGATGCCGGCGAACACGGTGTTGACGTCGAAAGTGCCTTCGGCCTGCAGGATCAGGTAGCCCACGCCGCGCGCCGAGCCCAGGTACTCGCCGACCACGGCGCCGACGAAGGCCAGCCCCACCGACGTGTGAAGGCTGGAGAACACCCAGCTCGTCGCGCTCGGCAGGTAGACCGTGCGCAGCAATTGCCGCCGGCTGGCGCCGAGCATGCGCGCATTGGCCAGGACCACCGGGCTCACCTCGCGCACGCCCTGGTAGACGTTGAAGAACACGATGAAGAACACCAGCGTGACTGCCAGCGCCACCTTGCTCCAGATGCCCAGGCCGAACCACAGCGCGAAGATGGGCGCCAGGATCACGCGCGGCATCGAGTTCGCGGCCTTGATGTAGGGATCGAGGATCAGGCTGGCAGTCGGAGCCAGCGCCAGCCAGAGCCCGCAGGCCAGGCCCAGCAGGGTGCCGATGCCGAACGCCAGCACGGTCTCGAGCAGGGTGACGCCCAGGTGCAGATAGATGTCGGCTCGGCCCGCCAGGCCATCGGGAAAGAGCACGCTGGGCCCGATGGCGATGGGCAGGAACCAGCTCCAGATCCGGCCCGCCACCTTGATCGGCTCGCCCAGGAAGAAGGCAACCTGCGAGTCGCGCGACACCAAGTGCCACAGCACCAGCAGCACGACCAGGAGCGCGAGCTGCCAGCCGCGGGCGTTGCCCTCGTTCGGCCGCAGCGTCATCAGGCGGCCTTCTTCAGCTGCTGCGCATAGCCCTTCAGCACCTCGTCGCGCAGCACGTTCCAGATTTGCGAATGCAGCTCGACGAAGCGCGGATGCGTGCGCACCTCGGCCACGTCGCGCGGACGCGCAAGGTCGATGGCGAACTCGCCGATCGGATGCGTGCCCGGGCCGGCCGAGAGCACCACCACGCGGTCGCTCATCGCGATGGCCTCGTCGAGGTCATGCGTGATGAACAGCACCGCTTTTCGTCCCTGTTGGCCCCCGGGCGCGTTGCGCACCGGCCCTGCGGCGACCCGGCGCCCGGTGCTCGGGGCGGCCCACAGCTCCAGCACTTCGTTCTCCATCAGCTGCCGCGTCTGCACATCGAGCGCGCTGAAGGGCTCGTCCATGAGGATGATGTCCGGGTCCAGCGCCAGCACCTGGGCCAGCGCGGTGCGCTTGCGCATGCCGCCCGAGAGCTCGTGCGGGTAGCGGTCGCCGAAGCCCGTCAGCCCCACGCGCGCCAGCCATTGTTCCGCCAGCACCCTCGCCTCCTCGTCGGGCGTGCCGCGGTACTGCAGCCCCAGCATCACGTTGGCGAGCGCGCTGCGCCAGGGCATCAGCGCCTCGGTCTGGAACATGTAGCCTGCGCGCGTGTTGATCCCCGAAAGCGGCTGGCCGAAGACTTTCACCGTGCCCGAGGAAGGCTCCAGCAGGCCGGCGCCGACGTTGAGCAGGGTCGACTTGCCGCAGCCCGTGGGCCCGACCACCGAGACGAACTCGCCAGCGCGCACCCGCAGCGAGGTGCCGGCCACGGCGGTGTAGCGCTGGCCGCGCTCGTCCTTGGAGCGGAAGGTGCAGCTGATGTCGAGCAGTTCGAGCGCGTGGTCGGGTTCGGCGGGCATGGACGAAAGAAAAAAAACCCGGCCGGAGCCGGGTCGCGAAAACGGGCAACTCAAGCTTTGAAGCGCTCCTTCGCACGGCGCGCGAAGTCGTTCGTATAGGTCTTGGCCAGGTCGATCTTGTCGGCCTTCACCGTCGGGTCGAAGCTCGCGATCGCGGCCAGCGCGGTTTTCGGGCCCTCGGGCGGCACGATGCCGTCGGTCGCGATCGCCTCGCGCACCTTGTCGAAGGAGGCCAGGTACAGCGCGCGGTCGCCGAGCAGATAGGTCTCGGGCACGGTCTTGATGATGTCGCCCGGACCGGCGGTCTGCAGCCACTTGAGGGCATGCACGATCGCGTTGGCCAGTGCCTGGCAGGTGTTGGGATGCTTCTGGACGAATTCCGCCGGCGCATAGAGGCAGGCCGCCGGCATCGGGCCGCCGAACACCTCCTGCGTTCCTTTCAGCGTGCGCGTGTCGCTGATGATCTTCACGTCGCCCTTCTGCTCGAGCATCGTCATCACCGGGTCGGTGTTGCTGATGGCGTCGATCTGGCCGGAGCGCAGCGCCGTCAGCGCGCCGGCGGCCACGCCCACGCCGATGAAGCTCACGTCGCTGGCCTTGAGGCCGCCGCGCGAGAGCACCAGGTTGGCCACCATGTTGGTCGACGAGCCCGGCGCCGACACACCGATCTTCTTGCCCTTGAGATCGGCGATTCCGGTGTAGCCCGCCATGTTCTTGGTCGACACCCCGATGGCGATCTGCGGTGCGCGGCCCTGCAGCACGAACGCCTGGAAGACCTGGTTCTTGGCCTGCAGGTTGATGGTGTGCTCGTAGGCGCCCGAGCACACGTCGGCCGAGCCGCCCACCACGGCCTGCAGCGCACGCGCGCCGCCGGCGAAGTCGGAGATCTCGACATCCAGCCCCTCGGCCTTGAAGTAGCCCAGCTGCTCGGAGATGGTGAGCGGCAGGTAGTAGAAGGCCGCCTTCCCGCCGACCGCGATGGAGATCTTCGGCTTTTCGAGCTTGGCCTGCGCACGCACCCACAGCGGCGCCGCGATGGAAGCGGCTGCACCCAGGGTCGCGGCGACGGTGAAGCTACGGCGGTGGAGCATGCGTGGTGGCCCTGGGGCTCTCTCTGGGATCGTTGTTCGAATCGAGCTTAGGGGCGCGCACCATCTGCCTGCATCGGGAACATCCCGTGCGGGTTTCCACGTAAACATGAAGGCCTCTAGCGGCCGGCGAAAAGGATCGCGATGTTGACTGCGAACGCGAGCGCCCAGACCGTGCTGCGCGCGCTGCCGAAGCCGCGAATGTAGAGCGCGATGTAGACGATGCGCAGCAGCACGTAGGCCGCGGCCAGCATGTCGAGCCGCGCCTGTGCCGCGCCGAGCTGATGCGCGATGACCACCGCGCCGATGAAGAAGGGAAGGCCCTCGAAGCTGTTGTTCTGTGCGGCGAGCGCTCGCGCGCGCCAGCCGGCCTGGCGCCCCATCCAGTCGCGCGGCGCCTGGTTGTCGCGCAGCCTGAAGTTGCCGATCTTCGCGATGTACGCCGCGAGGTAAGGCAGGAGCGCCGCGGCCAGCACGCACCAGTAGGCCAGCGTCAACGAGGGCAGGCGCATCTCAGCGTCGATCGACCAGCGCGTGCGCGATGGTGCCGAGGTCCACGTACTCGAGCTCGCTGCCGGCCGGCACGCCGCGCGCGAGCCGCGTCACGGTGAGCCCGCGCTGCCGCAGCGCCTCGCCGATCACGTGCGCCGTGGCCTCGCCCTCGGCGGTGAAGTTCGTGGCGAGGATCACCTCGCTCACCGTGCCGTCGAGCGCGCGATCGAACAGCTTCGAGAGCCCGATGTCCTTGGGGCCGATACCGTCGAGCGGGCTCAGCTTGCCCATCAGCACGAAGTAGTAACCGCGGAAGGCGGCGGTGCGCTCCAGGGCCGCCTGGTCGGCCGGGGTCTCGACCACGCACAGCTTGGTGGCGTCGCGGCGTGCATCGAGGCACACGCTGCACACCGGCGCCTCGGTGAAGGTGTTGCAGCGCTCGCAATGCCGCACCTGCGCCGCAGCTTCCTGCAACGCGCGCGCCATCCGCTGCATGGCCTCGCGGTCGTGCTGCAGCAGGTGGAAGGCCATGCGCGAGGCCGACTTGACGCCGACGCCGGGCAAGCGGCGCAAGGCCTCGATCAAGCCCTCGAGCGCGCTGGAATCCGCCATGCGGACGCTTAGAAGGGGAGCTTCATGCCGGGCGGCAGGCCGGGCATGCCGGCGGTCAGCTTGCCCATCTTCTGCTCGCTGGTTTCCTCGGCCTTGCGCACCGCGGCGTTGAAGGCGGCGGCCACCAGGTCTTCCAGCATGTCCTTGTCGTCGGCCAGGAGGCTGGGGTCGATGGTGATGCGCTTGACGTCGTGCTTGCAGGTCATCACCACCTTCACCAGGCCGGCGCCCGACTCGCCCTCGACCTCGATGGTGGCCAGCTCTTCCTGCGCCTTCTTGAGGTTGTCCTGCATTGCCTGCGCCTGTTTCATGAGGCCGGCCAGTTGTCCTTTGTTGAACATCGTTGGTCCTGTGGTCGTTGAATGGATGAAAGAAGGATAAGCCGGATCAGGCAGGCCGCAGCGTGCCCGGCACGATCCGGGCGTCCCAGTCGCGCATCATGGACTGCACTTCGGGGTCGTTGCGGATCGCTTCCTCGGCCTCGCGCTGCCGCGCATCGGCCGCCTGCTTGTTGCGGCGCGCCGGGCTGTCGGCCACGGTGCCGATCTCGATGGCGAGCTTCACGTCATGGCCCAGCGTCGCCAAGGCCCCCTGCAGCTTGTCGCGGCTGCCCGCCTGGTTGAGCGACTCGCGCTCGACGCGCAGCAGCCACTGGTCGACGTCGCGCGCCACCAGCTGCGATTGGAGCGCCAGCTCGCGCGCCAGGGCGGCGATCGCCTCGGCCGCCACCAGCTGCGTGACGGTGGCATACCAGAAGTCGCCCTCCTCGCTGGGCTCGATCGGCCCCGGGACGTTTTCGCGCGCGAGGTCGCGGGCGCCGGGCGGGGGCTGCACGCGCACCTGCATGGCCAGCACCTGGGCTGCCGCCGGGGCGGCTTCGGGCGCGGGCG
>DATFFA010000006.1:0-16052 GCA_035250605.1 Variovorax sp.
ATCCGCTTGAGTTGATCGATCGGCAACGCAGCGAGTGTGCCGGTGCCCGTCTGAGCAGATGCCACCGATGCCGCGAAGACGAGCTGCAACATGGCGGCAAGGATCGAAACGCGTCGGTCTGCATGCACGGTCCACCTCCTAGCCAACGTTCCAATCGCAAGGCGCCAGGGAAGATGTTGAACCGCGATGGCAACAGCTTGAGAGCGGCACCGAATGTCCATGGGATGTTCGGGTCGGCTCGAACGCCTCTGCCGTTGCATACTAGGCACTGAGCCGCTGGCGTCAATAACCTGAACGAACTAGCTGTGCTGTCTCCAGAGATTGCTCACCGGTATGGGACCGAGGCTTACGAAGTGCGTGCCTTCATGGCCAGAATCTTTCTGGCTGTTGCCTCATCCGGCACGCATCCGGCAAGTGCGATGCGGCACACCTCACGGCCGGCACGCTTGACATCTGCAGGTCCCCTACCCCGTGCCACCTTCACCATGGCCGCCATGCACCGCCATCCTGGCGACCGCCTCGGCAAATGCCATGAGTTCGTCCGATAGCGGCGTCCCCGGCGCGAGCACGCCGGTACGCTCGGCCAGAACTTCACAGGCTGCGCGCGAAAGGACTACGACCTCCTGGGAGCCGGGAACGCTTGTGTCTTCAGGTATTGCTGACGACTTCTTTGTGTCACGTTCTCTTGGCTTCATGGAACAGGCTGCGCTCAACTCGTCGTCTCGCCGAGGGCCCTCGGCAGCTGGGTGCCTTTCTGGTCCGGGCCACCCCCGCCCGGGGAGGTGGGATGAGCGAGGCGGCACTGCAATCTTCGCTCCGCAGCCGCAGCCTTCGCGAACAGCATCAGATCGGACTCGGCAGGCCCCCGCCCTGTCCCCTGGATCTGCTTCCTGAAGGCCAGAACGATTCGATTCTGTATCGCGTTTCGGGCCCGAGCCGCGGCAAGCCACGCCTCACGTGCATCAGTCTCGATGGCTTCGTTTGGGCGACTTGCCATTGCGTTCAGCGTCCCGCGCGCGGCGATGACGACGGAAGCCCGTCGTTTTCCGCGGTGAGCACGTGTGAATTTTGCATGTAATGCAATGGTATTAGTTCCAAATGATTTGTCCAGTGTTCGATGCCATCCATCAGGAAGCGCGCTTGCCCCGCGCCGTTCGCATCGGGTTCATCGCAAGACTGCGGCGATGCACCTAGCCGGTCGCTGTATCCAACAGCAACTGCATCTGGCAGGCCCAGCGGGGTTGGGATCGCCACAAGGGCTGCAGGGCGTCGCCGGAGGGCCTCGGCAGCTTGGTCATCTGGTCGATCCATTGGCCCGCCGCATCGGTGCGGCCCAAAGCTGCGCAGCAGGCGGCGGCTGTTTCCATGGCGGAACGCCATGTCGGCCGCACTTTCAGCGCGGCTGCTGCGCGTTGCAGCGCCTCGCTTGCATCGCCGCTGAACAGGTAGGCCAGGGACAGGACGTGGTACCAGATGAAGTTCTGCGGGTCGTATCGGTTCAGATGGAGCCCGCACTCCAGCGACTCGACTGCCTTGCCGGCATCGCCCGAAAAAAGACGCGCCATGCCGAGCACGAGGTGGCCGAGCGCGAAGCCGGGGCTGAGCTCCACCGCCTTCTCCGCGGCCCGGATCGCCAGCGCAAAGGAATCCATGTACACGCTGACGATCGCCAGTGCATAGTGCGCATACGGACTCTTCTCGTCCATCTGCACCGCCTGCAAGGCAGCCTCCAAGCCTTCGGCGAGGTCTGCATCCGCATCCTCGCTCCAGCCATACGCGACCAGGCCGGCATCGACGCGGCCGAGCCACATTTTCGCTTCCGGCAATCCGGCATCGAGCTGGCGGGCTTGGCGGAACAACGCGCGCGCTTTCAGGTGCGTCGGCCCCGTCACTTGATGAAAGAACCATGAGCCCCGCGCGACGAGATCCCAGCCCGTCACGCTGCCTGAGCGCTGCCTTCGGGCGGCCAGGCCGGCCTCGCTCCTGAGCAGCTCGGGCTCGATCGAGCCTGCGACCTGCTGCGCGATCGTGTCCTGCACTTCGAACATTTCCAGGAGGGCGAAATCGTGGTGCCCAGCCCAGATGCAGCGGTTGTCGCAGGCGTCCACGAGTTCTGCCGAGATGCGGATCCTGTCGCCGGATCTGCGCACGGCGCCCGCCAGCAGGTAGCGCACGCCGAGTTCGCGCGCGGCTGCCTTCGGCTCGACGCCCTTGGCCTTGTAGACGAAGCTGGTGTTGCGGCCCGTGACCGAGAACCACCGGAATCGCGTGAGCGCGGCAATGACGTCCTCGGTGACGCCGTCGGCGAAGTACTCTTGCGCCGCGTCGTCGCTGAGATTGACGAAAGGCAGCACCGCGATGGACGGTCGCGTGCCGCCATCCGCACCGGCTGCGTCCGCCGGCACAGGCGGCGCGGCGTCGTCCACCGCAATCGCTTCCACGAGGCGATAGCCCGCGCGCGGCACGGTAAGAATCCATTGCGCGCCTTCAGAGGTCGTGCCCAACAACTTCCGAAGCGCCGCGATCTGAACCGAGAGGTTGCTGTCTTCGACCACCAGACCCGGCCAGGCCGCAGCCATCAGGGTCGACTTGGCCACCACCTCGCCGCGCGCCTCGAGCAGCGTCTGCAGGATCAGCAGACCGCGCTGGCCGACGGGGAGGACGCGACCCTCATGCGACAGGGTGCCCAGCCTGGCATCGAGGAGCAGGGGGCCGAAAGCGAATCGCGTTCCCATCGAACGATGGCCTGGTGGCCGGTTTGGAGTATTTCGCAATTTTTCGGACGGGGTTCAGTGACTGTCAAGGCCATTTGATGCATGGTGGCAAGGCATCCAAGCAGGCCATCTCTGATCTCTGGAGAGCTGACATGAACACGACGACAACAGGCACGGGCTCACGACACGTCGTTCGTGGTTCGCAGCCCTACACGAGCGCTCAGGGGACGGTCTACGCACCCGGGATCTGCGCCGAAACAGTGGGATCCGCGGCGCTCTTCCTGGGGCGCGTGACGCTCCCCGCTGGAGAGCGGACGAAGGCGCATGTCCACGCACGGCATGAATCCGCCTTCTACATGCTGAGCGGTGAGGAGGTGGAGCTGTGGACGGGCGAGCGCTTGCAGGAGCGAGCGGTGGCGCAGCCCGGAGACTACCTGTTCATTCCGGCCGGCGTGCCGCATGTGGCGGTCAACCGCAGCGGCTCGCAGCCCGCGGTGTTCATCGGATCGCGCAACGAGCCGACCGCGCAGGAAAGCGTCATGATGCGACCTGATCTCGATGCCCTCGTCCCTTAACGAAACGAAGGAGATCGTTCATGGCAAAAATTGA
The DNA here is from genome assembly GCA_035250605.1 of Variovorax sp. Classification (GTDB taxonomy): domain Bacteria; phylum Pseudomonadota; class Gammaproteobacteria; order Burkholderiales; family Burkholderiaceae_C; genus Variovorax. The sequence goes on from DATFFA010000006.1 coordinate 3,324, forward strand.
AGCACGTCTCGCGCAGATGGGTCTGGCGCTTCCGCAGCCCTTGCAGGCACCGCCGAACATCCGCTTGCCTTTCGCATGGGTCCGCGTGCGGGGGCGGCGGGCCTTCATCTCCGGGCACATCCCCCTCGAATTGGACGGCAGCATCGCGAAGCCGCTCGGCAAGGTGGGCGCCGAGGTCTCGCCCGAAGCGGGCTATCAAGCGGCCAGGCTCGTCGCGCTGGCCCACCTGGCCAGCCTGAAGCGCGAGCTGGGCGACCTCGATCGCGTGACCGCCTGGCTGAGAGTGTTCGCGATGGTCAACGTCGCCCCGGATTTCAACGAGACGCCGCGCGTGACCAACGGCTACTCGGACCTCATTCTCGAGCTCTACGGACCGGATGCCGGCGCGCACGCCCGTTCTTCCATAGGGATGATGATTCCGCTCAATGCGCCGGTGAATTGCGAGGCAGAGGTGGAGATCGACGGGGGATAAGAGCTGCGAACAGCGTCCGGTCGTGGGCGACTCTTGATTCGCCTCCGGCGCTTGAAAAGGCGCAGCCCCGGCAGCCCCGAGCAATCATCGAAAAAACCTTACGCAGAAGGTCGTTACGCCTCACACATCCGGGCCGCATGTGCGCGCAACCTTGGAGACTCTGAAAAGGAGTCCGAGCATGGCACAAAGTCCCCCCGAGCCGTTCCGGTTTCCTACGGCCGACGACCATGACACACGCTCCCGCGTGGAAGACTACTTGGAACAGCAGCCGACCGAATCGGCGCTGGATCATGGCGTCGAGGAATCCTTTCCCGCCAGTGATCCGGTGTCCGTCAGCGTGAGCAGGTCCGCGCCCCGCGCGAGCGGCCGCCCGGCAGTTTCGCAGCCCGCTTCCCGGCGATTCGAGGATTCGCGATGGCGGCCAGCGCTGCGCACCGGTCTCATGGCCGGAGCCGGCGCGAGTGTGCTGTCCACGGCGGTCTTGATGCTGGCAGGTCGACGCCAGACCGGAAGTGTTTTTGCGCCGACCAATGCGACCAGTCACTGGCTATGGGGTCGAGAGTCCCTCGTTGCGGATCGCGCGAGTCTTCGTCACACCGCTGTGGGTTACGTGACGCACCATCTTGCTGCCACCTTTTGGGCAATTCTGTATGCGTGGTTGTACGGCAACCGTCCGAAGGCGCAGTCAGTTCCTGCTGCACTGGCGGGCGCCACGGCAGCGGCCGCGGTCTCCTGCGTGGTCGACTACACCGTCACGCCGGAACGGCTCAGACCCGGCTTCGAGCACCGGCTGTCGAGGCCTGCCATGGCTGCCATGTATGGCGCATTCGCCATCGGGCTCGCAGCCGGCTGCCTGCTGGCCAACCGGCGCTGAGATTCGAGACGGCATCCGAGATGCCACGTGATCGAAGAGCGCGCGCAGGGTCCGTTCGCCCGATTCACGATGCGGGTCTGCTGCCGCTGCGCCCCGATTGAAAGGACAGCCCGGACCGTTCGCAAGCGGCCCTCGTCAGGGCTGCCGGACGAAGACGATGCTCTGGCGGTCGTGGCTGTCGACGAACACGCCGTCGTTGTTCTGCGGGAAGACCACCGGCAGGCCCAGGTTGTTGGCGACGGTGAAGGCGGCGACGAAATCGGTGCCCACGGTCGAAAGCCCAACGTAGTCGCCGGGGAAGAAGCCTCGCGGACCGGTGATGACCATCTGCCGCATGTCGAACGATTGCGGCGTGAGCCGGCGCTCGCCGAGGTAGTTCAGGTCGGCGTCGAACAGCGACAACCACACGTCGGTACTCAAGCCCGGGTCGCCGAGCACGTCGTTGCGCCAGTCGTAGAAGAGCACGCCGACCCGCCCTTGCGCATCGACCGCAACGACCGGCAGGAACGCCTGCACGTCGGCCGCCGTCCCCTGGTTGACGCGCACCGGCGTCGACCAGGTGGTGCCGCCGTCGTTCGAGCGCGCCACGACGATGCCGGCGCGGCCGCCGCTGTTGGCGTTGCCGTCCTGCCAGGTCATGTAGAGCTGGCCGGTTGCCCGGTTGACGGCAATCGTCGGCAGCTCCTGCGCGTCGCGCACCGGAATGCCCAGTTCGGGGTCCACCGCCGTGACGCTTGCGAATGAGGCGACCCGCGTGTCGACCCGTGTCCAATGCCGGCCCTGATCCGTCGAGCGGAGAATCGCCTGTTCGTACGTGAGCCGAGCCGTGGGCTCGTCGAAAAGGAGGCGGTAGAACGCATTCACGAGCGTGCGGTCCGGCAGCACGACGATCTGCGCGCCCTGGCGGAACACGGCCTGCTCTCCAGGCGCTGCATTGCCCATCGTGGCGATCGGGATCGCCGGCGACCACGTCTGCCCGCCGTCGACCGAGCGTGCGAAAACGAGCGAGCTGATCCCGGTTCTGAACAGCGTCCAGGTCGCGTACACGAGCTGGGAATCGAAGGGATCGGCGGTGAGCGTGTTCTTGTCGTGGAACAGCGAGCGCAACACCGGGTCCCGGCCCGCATTGCGCGCGATGACGATGGGCGGAGACCACGTCATGCCGCCGTTGGTCGAACGGGCGACGATCATTGCGTTCTCGTTGACCGACGTATCGTCGACCAGTGCCATGAAGTGCGCGGTGCCGTTCGGGCTGAAGCTGATCCACGGATCGCTGCCGCGCTCGTAATCGCCGGCCGAGCCGCGCGCCGCTCCGGAGCAGCGCGTGAACGGGATGGTCACCTGTTGCCAGGTCGCCCCGCCGTTGAACGTGTACGCGGCGCCCAGGCTTTGCGCACCGCCCGTGCTCCAGCGGTCCTGGTGCCAGCCGGCGATCATGTTGCTCGGATTGTGCGGGTTGACCGCCAGGTGGGGTTCGGTCTCGCTGTTGCGATAGACGACGCCGAGCTGCGGCGCGCCATTGCACGCGGTGACTGCAAGTGGGTCGTTCGGGTTGCCGCCGTCGGGGTTGGAACTCAGCCCGCTGATCGCCACCTGCGCGCGCGCCGCGTCGGGCACGCCGGCGAGCATCAAACCGAGCACTGCCGCGCCCAGGAATGTCGATCCGCGCCCAAGCCAAGGAAGCTGTGACATACCTTCCTCCTGCCTTATCGAAGGAGGCCACATCGTGCGCTCGCCTCGAAAGCCATGTCAAGCCATGGTGCCGCGCAGGCGGTGCGTGCAGCCGAAGGCTTGCCCCTGGGGGCCCGCAGCTCACCCTGTTCGGGCCTCCCTGCGCTGCGAACGCGCCGCGACCGAGCGCCTGCTCGACATGGGCGAAGCGGCGAACTGCTCGCTGATCTACGAGGAGCTGCTCAGAGCCGGCTTCGGCGGCGACAGGGCCTCGGCAGCCGTTCATCGTCGTTTGCGTTCAGGTATTTGCGGGAGTCAAATGCACCGTGCCGGAGCGCAACGCGGACGACGGTCGCGCGCGTCTCCGCCGCGGGAGAACGCAATGGCCAGCGAGTCGGACATCGTGATTGTCGGTGCGGGCTCTGCCGGCTGCGTGCTGGCCGCCCGGCTGTCGGAAGACTCGAGCTGCCGGGTGATGCTGATCGAGGCCGGTGGCGATGCCAATTCGACCGTGGTACGCCAGCCGAACAAGTGGCCGCTGCTCTGGGACAGCGAGGTGAACTGGGCCTACTCGACCGCAGTGCAGCCCGGCTACGCGCTGCGCAGCATTCTCTGCCAACGCGGCAAGGGTCTGGGTGGATCGAGCGCGATCAACGCCATGATCGTCATACGGGGCGACCCGCACGACTTCGACCACTGGCGCAATCTCGGCAACCCAGGCTGGGGCTGGCGCGACGTGTTGCCCTACTTCATCCGATCGGAGGACCATGTCCTCGGCGGGTCCGCATGGCATGGGGCGCGCGGGCCTCTCGCAGTGACGCCGCCGGAGGTCCCGAACCCCATTGCGTGCGCATTCGTCGACGCTGCAGTGGCTTGCGGACACCACCGCAACCAGGACTTCAACGGCGAGCGGCGCGACGGTGCCGGCCTGTACCACCTGTCGATCCGCGACGGTGTTCGCTGCAACACCGCGGATGCCTATCTGCGGCCGGCGATGGCGCGGCGCAATCTGAACGTGATCACGAAGGCGCGGGCCCTGCGCATCGTGCTCGACCACGACAGGGCGGTCGGGGTGGACATCTTCGATGGAGCGCAGGTGCGACGCATCGCCGCAGCGCGCGAAGTGCTGGTATGCGCCGGCGCCATCGATTCGCCCAAGCTGCTGATGTTGTCCGGTATCGGCGCGCCCCAAGTTTTGCGCTCGCATGGCATCGGCGTGAAGCATGCATTGCCCTCGGTCGGCCAACACCTGTGCGACCACCCGACGGCCGGCCTTGTTCTGGCGCTGAAGGCCCCAGTGCCAGCCCACGCCAACAGCAACCTCGCGGAGGCCGGCCTGTTCATGAAGAGCGTCGCTTCGAGCGACGAGTATGCGGCGGACATCCAATTCCATGTCCTGCCGCAGGCGCCGCTCGTGGCGGCGGCACAGGGGGCAACGCCATTGATGAGCATCAACGTCCTCGCTTGTCGCCCCCTCAGCCGGGGCAGTGTCGCGTTGCGGTCAGCCGACCCGCTGGACGCGCCGATCATCGACCCGGCCTACATGACGGAGTCCGCAGACCTCGCCCTGCTGATCGAGGGACTGCGCGAGGCGCGGCGCATCGCGGCGGCGGAGCCGCTGGCCGGGCAGCTGAATGGCGAGTCGATACCCGGCCTCGGCGCACAGACCGATGCGGAACTGGAGCGCCACGCGCGCAACACCGGCGCTGGCGTCTTTCACCCGGTCGGCACCTGCCGGATGGGCCCCGGCTCCGATGCGGTGGTCGATGCCGACTTGCGGGTGCACGGGCTGCTCGGGCTTCGGATCGCAGACGCCTCCGTGATGCCGCAGATCACATCCGGCAACACCAACGCTCCGACCATCATGATTGCCGAGAAGGCGGCTGACTTGATTCGGGGCTAGCGAATGGGTGAACGGGCAGAGACAATCACAGCGTCACAGCGTCACAGCGTCACAGCGCCCGCTCCCACAGCTGCGCGAGCTGCTCGAGAAACACGATGCAGGAAGCCCACGTTGGTGAAGGACCGGTCCAGGGGCCCATTGCTGCCCGCCGAATGGTTCAGCGCACGCGCCGCTCGGAAGCCGCTTCTCCCCTCCGCAGACCCTTGCCCGCTGCGCGGATTCGCGGCACCCTATGTGCATGGCGCCGCCCATCGTCATCAGCATTCCACATCAGCTCGGCCGCGCCGAGGCGCGCCGTCGCATCGAAACCGGTTTTGCAAAAATCATCAACCTGTTGCCGGGCAGCAGCGGGGCCTCCAGCGAGCGCTGGGACGGCGACCGACTCATCTTCAGCGTCGCGGCGATGGGTCAGACGGTCTCCGGTGTCATCGAAGTGCTCGACGCCGCAGTCACGATGGAAATCGAACTGCCCGGTGTGCTCGGCGTGATCGCCGGCGGTCTCAAGGGAAGGCTGCAGAGAATGGGGCAATTGCTGCTGACAAAAAAATAGCGCCGGATCAGAATCATCGGCGTCTGCGAAGCCCCGCCGCCGCATGGCGGATGAGGCGCCGCAGCATGTCGGCCGCCGGCCGAGACCCTCACCGGCGGATACCTGTCCGATACAAAGGCGCGGCGCCGCGACATTCGGTGAATACCAAGCCCTCGCAGACTTCGCTTCACGCCGTCGGTGGGCCGCCTCCCGCCCGGCCGGCGCAGACCTGGATACGTCCGATCGGCGGCGCTCCTGCCGCTTCGCCAGCGCGGCCGGACGCTGTGCGATGGACGCACCCTCTCCCGGCCGGACCTCGAGGAGAACCGTTCCATGCCTGACTTTCGCACCTCCCAAGGAGGCACGATCGGCGTCGCCGACGAGCCCATCGCAACGCTGCGCGCGGCGCTGCGCGGCGCCTTGCTGCTGCCCGCCGATGCCGGCTACGACGTGTCGCGCACGCTATGGAACGGCATGATCGACCGCCGGCCGGCCGCGATCGTGCGCGCCGCCGGCGCAGCCGACGTCATCCGGGCCGTGAACTTTGCGCGCGAGCACCAGCTCCTGCTGGCGGTCAAGGGCGGTGGCCACAACATCGCCGGAAAGGCGGCCTGCGATGGCGGCCTGATGATCGATCTGTCGGCGATGAAATCGGTGCGTGTGGACCCGATGGCCCGCGTCGCGCGCGTGGAACCCGGCGCGCTGCTGTCCGACTTCGATCGCGAGACGCAGGCCTTCGGGTTGACCACCCCCACCGGCATCAACTCGACCACCGGCATGGCCGGGCTCACGCTCGGCGGCGGCTTCGGCTGGCAAAGCCGCAAGCACGGGCTGACCATCGACAACCTGACGGGCGTCGATGTGGTGCTCGCTTCCGGCGAGTTCGTGCAGGCGAGCGCAACGCAGAACGCCGACCTGTTCTGGGCGGTGCGCGGCGGCGGCGGCAACTTCGGCGTGGTCACCTCGTTCGAGTATCGGCTGCACCCCCTCGGCCCCGAAGTGTTGGCCGGGTTGATCGTCTATCCGCTCGCCCAGGCGAAGCAGGTGTTCGACGGCTATCGCAAGTTCACCGCCGAGGCGAGCGACGAGATGACGGCCTGGATGGTGCTGCGCAAGGCGCCCCCGCTGCCGTTCCTGCCGCCGGACGTGCATGGCAAGGAGGTGGTCGTGATTGCCTTCTGCTGGATCGGCGAGCTCGGCCAGGGCGAGGCGCTCGCCAGGTCGCTGCGCAGTTGGGGCACGCCCGCGGGCGAGCACGTCGGGCCGATGCCCTTCGCCGGCTGGCAGACCGCCTTCGACCCGCTGCTGCAGCCGGGCGCGCGCAACTACTGGAAGTCGCACGATTTCAAGACGCTGAACGCCGATGTCGAGCGTATCGTGTGCGACGCCACCACCAAGCTGCCGGGCGACGAGTGCGAGACCTTCATCGGCCAGCTCGGCGGCCAGATCAATCGGGTGAAGGCCGCAGACACGGCCTACCCGCACCGCGACGCCGAGTTTGTTGTCAACGTGCATACGCGCTGGCGCGACGGGGGCGACGATCGCAAGTGCATCGAATGGGCGCGTGCACTGTTCGATGCGCTGACGCCACACGCCACCGGCGGCGTCTACGTGAACTTCATGTCGGACGACGAGATGCAGCGCGTGGCGGCCGGCGCTTATGGCGCCAACTATGCCCGGCTGGCCGCTCTGAAGGCAAGGTACGACCCGGCAAACCTGTTCAGCCAGAACCAGAACATCCGGCCCCAGGCCTGAGCCATCGTGAAGCAGGCGCGCACGGCGGGTCAGAGGTCTTCGATCACGAGCTTGCGATAGCGCTGCGCCATGGAATACGGCACCTTGCGTACGGCGCTCATGAGCCATTCGGCCGATTCCCCGTCCGGCGTCTCGACCAACAGCCCATGGTGGCCTTCCCGGGCCAGCTTGGTATAGGCCCGCACCGTGGCGCCCTCGGAGCCTGCCGATGGCAGCGGGTTGTCCGAATCGGCCACGGTGGGCGTGATTTGGGAGAGGATCGAGGCGGGCGGCAGGTGAAAGATCTGGACCTCCGGCTTCTGCAGGCTCAGGGCCTTGGCGACGTCGATGGCGCTGGCCTCATCCGGGAACATCACCATGGAATACCCGTCGGGATAAAAGGCGCCGCCCAGGGTCGCAAGCATGGATGAATCAAGGCTGAACGTTGACAACATGTGTGGCCTTTCTCGAGTTTGGAGAGTTGCCCAAAACACGCAAATCTGACCTGTCGAACGGTGGCAAGAGGTAGGAAAAGCACCCCAATTCACCGCGGCCCTGGCGAAGGGGCGCGGGGGTCCGTCGCCTTGCCCCGGGCCTTGCCAATGCGAAGGAGCACCCATGCAACCGCCCCCCTTGCTCGACCTCGCCATCATTGGCGCAGGTGTTGCCGGCGTCATCCACCTGCACTACGCGCGACGATCCGGCCTGGATGCGCTGCTGCTCGAAAAACAGGGTGGCGTCGGTGGCCTGTGGCGCCAGCTTCCGCAGTGGCAGGACATCCAGATCAGCCCGGCAGACTGGGCCCTCGGCGATCTGCCGCTGGGCGGCCCGAAGCAGCCCCACATCCTCGCCAACATCGAGGCCTGGGTCGAGCGCTTCGGCCTGGCTGAGCGCATCCGCCTCGGCACCCCGGTGTCTCGCGCGCGTCATACCGGCGCATGCTGGGAACTCGAAACGCTCCAGGGCCCGGTGCGCGCCCGTCATCTGGTGGCGGCCACCGGGGGCCACAACACGCCTGCGATTCCACATGTGCGTCGGCACGAAAGCGCAGTGCGGGAACTGCATTCCAGCGCCCTGCGCGATCCGGCCGAACTGACCGGGCGCGAGGTGCTGGTGGTCGGCGGGGGCGCCTCGGCCTTCGACTTGCTGGACCTGTGCCTCGAGTACAAGGCGCGCCGGATCGTCTGGGCGTACCGGGGCTTGCGCTGGTTCACCCCGACCGGCAAGCCGAAGACCATCGCCGGCAGCGTGCGGCCCTACGCGAAGATGCAGGTCAACGGCATGACCGTCGCGCAGCAGAACGCGATGATCGGCGCCGACCTGCTGGCCCGCTACGAAAAGTTCGGCATCCAGTCGATCCGGCCCCGACAAGCGCTGGATGTGCGGCAAGACCAACTCATTCCGGGCCGCGCTCGCATGCTGGCCAGCTTCGGCGAGCTGGAGCGGCATTCGGGCACCGTCGAGACCATCGAGGGGCGCGACGTGATGCTGTCGGATGGCACGCGTTTGGCGGTGGATGTTCTCCTGTGGGGCACGGGCTACCAGACCGACCTCTCGTACTTCGAAGAGCCGCGCATCGCGAGCATCCGCACCGTCGGCGAACTGGCCTCGCGCTGCGCGTGCATCTTCCGCAGCCTGGATGCGCCCGACCTGTATTTCCCAGGCGTGGGGCTGGATGGCATCGGCTCCGCGCCGTGGGCCTTCATGCTGATGGCCCGGACCGTCATGTCGCACATCCGCGGCACGGCGCAGCTGGACATGGAGCCCCTCGCCTGCAGGCTCAACCACTTCGACATCGTGCGCCATCTCGCCGAACGGGATTCGGGCACGTACGGCGGAGAACGGGATTGGAACTTCTATCGCGACCTGGCACTGCGTGCGCCGGACGACCAGCCGTACCCCTTGCTCTGAAATCCGGGCGGCAGGGAAAGCTCGACGGCAAATCGGAATTGCCTCTTCAACCGGCATGAGGCAAGCTGACGACTCGGACGGCTGGACCGCCGGAGGTACGAGCGATGAATGAAGCCGAGACCAAAGAGGGTGACCGGTTCGTCCGCGTCGGCACGCTCGAGGAGCTCGCCGCGCGGCGTATGACCGTCGTGAGCGGCGCTCATACGCCGCTCCTCGTGATCGCGGACGGTTCGCGGTGCTACGCCGTGGACAACCGCTGCCCGCACCTGGGCTTTCCGCTCCAGCGTGGGACGCTCGAGGACGGCATCCTCACCTGTCATTGGCATCATGCGCGCTTCGATGTCGCGAGCGGAGGCGGCTTCGACTTGTGGGCGGACGACCTGCCGACCGCCGCGGTCGAGGTGCGTGACGGCGACGTATGGGTGTCGACCTGTTTGCGCCATGCCGACGGGCAGGCGCACTGGCGCAATCGGCTGCGTGACGGAATGGCGCACGATCTCGGGCTGGTGATCGCCAAGGCGATCCTCGGCTTGCGCGCGCAAGGCGTGCCGCCGCTCGACCTGATCCGCGAAGCGGCGCTCTTCGGAGCGCGCGGACGTGCGGATTGGGGAGCGGGGCTCACGGTGCTCACTGCGCTCGGCAATCTCTTGCCCGAGCTGTCGGAAGAATCGAGCTATCTCGCGCTCTACAAGGGCATCGCGAAAGTGGCCGAGGATTGTGCGGGGCGGCCCGCAAGGCGCCCAGGCCAGCCGCTGGAGCCGCCGCCGCCGGCCGAGACGCTGGCGCGGTGGCTGCGCCATTGGACTGCAGTGCGTCACCGCGATGCGATCGAGCGAACCGTTCTCGCGGGCATCTCGGCTCGGCTGGCTCCCGCCGCCCTCGCCGAGATGCTGCTCGCCGCCGCCACCGACCGCGTGTTTGCCGACGGCGGCCACACACTGGACTTCATCAACAAGGCCTTCGAGCTCCTGGATCTGATCGGCTGGGCGCACGCAGCCGCTGTACTGCCCACGGTGGTCGAGCATCTCGCGAGCGCCCGAGGCGCCGAGGAGTCGACCGCCTGGCGCCATCCGGTCGATCTCGTTTCGCTTGCAGCCGATGTGGCGGCCGAGTTCCCGTCGGCGATTGCGATCGGCGCACGCAGCGCCCGCCGGTGGGAGGGCACCATTGCACTTGCCGAGGCATTCCTCGGAGACACTCCCGGCGCCATTGGGCAGGCGATGATCGACGCGATCGCCGAAGGTGCCGCGCCACCCGACCTCGGCCGCGCCCTCGCCTACGCTGCGGCGTTGCGGCTTGCCCGCTTTGGAACCTCGAACGAGCACTCGGACTGGGAAGCGGCGCATCACGCTTTCACTTACGCCCATGCGACCCAGCGCATGCTGGCGCGCCTTGCGCGCGGCGGTGGCCCACCGGCCGCTGAAAGCCTTCGCGCGGTGTTGCACGGTGCAATGCACGTCTATCTGCTGCGCTTTCTCAACGTGCCACCCGCGCGCTTGCCTGGCGAAGGCGAGGACCGGCTCGACGATCTGCCCACCGACACCGACGCGCTCGAGCGCGGATTTCTCGACGCGCTCGACCGGCACGGCGGGGTAGAGATGGCTGCGCGTTACCTGGCCCGCCACCTCACCCTCGGCCACGATGCCGAAGCGCTCCTTGCTACGCTGGTACGGGCGGTGCTGCGGGAGGATGCGGGCTTCCACAGCTACCAGATGCTCGAGGCCAGCATTGCGCAGTTCCGCGACTGGGGCCCCACGCCTGAAGGACGGCGCATTCTTTACGCCGCGGCGCGCTACCTCGCCGCCCACTCGCCGACGGAGCGGGCCGACCTGCAGACCGCTGCGGTCGCGCGCAAGCTGGCGCGTGGCGAGAAGCTGTTCTGAAGATCCGCGAAGTTGCGCCCGGCTCATGCCGGCGCGGGCTGCCGGCGCGGGGATGCCGAGGCCGCATCGCTTGGACGCAGGCCTTCGCCCGGCGCACAAGAACACACGACAAAAAGCCGGGCTCAGCCCGGCTCTTTGTGGGGCGCCGCGCTTCAGATCGCGAGGCGATCGCCGCGCGCCGCTGCGCGGGCCTGGATGCGCACGCTGGCACGGTCGACAGGCGATTCGATGCGCGTCACGCCTTGGCCGTAGCCTTCGGCATAGGGGTTCGCACTGCGAGCGGCCAGAATGCCTTGCGAACGAACCGAAGCGCGCTCGACCGAGCTGGCGATACGGGTGACGCCCTGCCCGGCCACGTCGCTGAACGAGTCGCCGCTGCGTGCCGCCACGACGCCTTCAGTGCGGACTGCGGCGCGGCTCTGGGTCGACGTGACCTTGGCCACGCCGTGGTAGGTTTCTGCCTGGACGCCTGCGGCAGCGAGGATCGCGAGCGCAAAGCCGGAGAGGAGCTTGGAAGCGGTGTTCATTGTCGGAGTCCTTTCAACGGGTTGAATGGGTTGCTGTGGGATGAAGTTTGCGCCGCCAAGGGGTCTCGCGGATGTGCGTTTTCGCACCTCGGCGTTCATGTCGTGGAAACAATCCGGCCCTTCAAGCGCTTGCCGCCAACGGATCGCATGCGGCCGCATTCCGGTTCCGCCGCCGCGGCGCGCGCGACGAAGCGCTGAGCGAGCGGGCTTGCAGGTCGCATCGCGGCTCGCTCGGCCGACAACGCCGCGGCGAGTGGCCGATCGCCGCTGCGCAGCGCCGACTCGATCAGCGTGAGGTCGAGCAGGTCGCGCTGGGCATGGCTGCCGCCGAAGCGATGCGCAATCGAGCGAATCGGCCGCAGCAGCGCGACGACCGTCGCGTGGTCGCCCGCCACGAAGGCCTGCACGGCACATGTCGCTGCCTCGCCGACCTCGGCGGTGAAGGCGCGGGTGTCGCCGTCGCCGGCGAGCACGGCGCGCTGGGTCTCGCGCAACTGCGCGGCGAGATCGCTGCGCCCGGCGCTCGCGAAGGCCATCATCGCGTGCAGGTCGTTGAAGGCATAGTTGCCCCCCATGGCATGCGGCGCCCAACGTTCGGCCAGCGGCCGCCAGCGGTCGCCGACATGCACACCCCGAAGCGCGAGGCGCCACAGCAGTGCGCTTTGGTCGATCATGTCGAGCACGACTCCCGAGCCCGGCCCGCCGATCGACGTGTCGTACATCGTGAGCACCTCGTCGTGCCGATCCTGCTCGAGCTTGAACAGCGCCAGGTGCCACCAGTTGTGCACGGCGAAGAAGCTGTCGCGCGACCAACGCGCCGCATTCGGCTCGAGCCAGGCGATGCCGTCCTCCGGTGAATTGCGCATCTCGTGCACATGCGCCACGGCATGCCAGGCCCAGGTGTCGCGCGGCTGCAACTCGATCGCCCGGTGTCCGGTGCGCTCGGCCTGCGTGTAGTCGCCGGTCTCTTCGAGCCCGAAGGCGTGCATGCCGAGCACCGCATGGTGGCCGGGCATCGCATCGTTCCAGTGGGGCCGCACGCGCGCGATGCGGTCGCGCAGCATGCGCGAATCGCCGGTGAAGAAATCCACCTGGTGGCCGGCCTGCAGCGCGAGCAGGTCGCGCGGGTGCTGCGCCGACAGGTCCTCCAGCAGGCGCGCGCCGTCGCGCCAGCGGCCGCCAGCGGTCGCCGACATGCACACCCCGAAGCGCGAGGCGCCACAGC
>DATFFA010000007.1:0-41491 GCA_035250605.1 Variovorax sp.
GCTGCTGCGGCGTCCCGGCATCGGCCGCGTCGTCGAGCGGCGTGCGGGGCGAGCGACTGTAGAAAGCTGGCCTGCGCATCGGGACACCTCCGGCTAAAAAGTCCACGCGTGAGGAGGCACGGTAGCATGCTTTCCGCGCCAGTGCATGCGTTCGGGCATCATCCGCCGATGGCCGTCTTCGTCGATACCCATTGCCATCTGGATGCGCCGGAATTCGGCGACGAGATGCCCGCGATCCGGGCGCGCGCGGCAGAGCGGAACGTGGCCCTTTGCGTGATTCCCGCGGTGGCGGCCGCCAACTTCGCAAAGGTGCGCGAGCTGGCGCATGCGCAGGACGACGCCTACGCGCTCGGCATTCATCCCATGTGCACCGGCGAGGCGGCGGAGGAGCACCTGGCGCAGCTCGATGCGGAACTCGCGGCCCGGCACGACGACCCGCGGCTTGTCGCGGTGGGCGAGATCGGGCTCGACTTCTTCGTGCCCGGGCTCGACGCCGACAAGCAGGCACACTTCTTTCACACTCAGTTGCAGCTCGCCCGCAAGCACGGGCTGCCGGTGATCGTCCACGTTCGCCGCTCGGTGGACCAGGTGCTCAAGCATCTGCGCCAGGTGGCGGCGGACGGGCGCTGGCTGGGCATCGCGCATGCGTTCAACGGCAGCGCCCAGCAGGCGCAGGCCTGCATCGGACTCGGGCTCAAGCTGGGCTTCGGCGGCGCCCTGACCTTCGAGCGCGCGCTGCAGCTGCGCCGGCTCGCGGTGGAGTTGCCGCTCGAGGCGATCGTGCTGGAGACCGACTCGCCCGATATCCAGCCGCAGTGGATCTATCGCACGCAGGCGCAGCGCGCGGCGGGCGAGCCGCAGGGCCGCAACGAGCCGGGCGAGCTGCCGCGCATCGCCGAGGTGCTGGCAGACCTGCGCGGCATCGCGCCCGAGGCGCTCGCCGAAGCCACCACGCGCAACGCGATCGCCGCGCTGCCGCGTCTGTCGGCGCTGATGGGCGCGTCGGCGGATCGCCTACCCGCTGCGTAGGCCGAGGGCGCTTGTTGCGCGGCGGCGGGGTTCGCGCACGCTTTCGATGTCATCCTTGGCTTTCGAGTGACCGTTGCAAGACGGTGGCAAGTTCGTCACTCCAACATCCAAAGGAGCTTTCCTCATGAAGAACACAGCATCGATTCGCCTTCTCCCTGCCGCGCTGGCACTCGCCCTGGCATCCATCGGCCTGTCGGCCACGGCTCAGACCCAGGCCCAGCCTGCCGCCCAGCCGACCCCGGTCGAGAAGGTGGAGAACGCCGGCGAGAAGGCCTGGGACGCGACCAAGAGCGGCACCAAGAAAGCCGTGAGCGCGACCGAGAGCGGCGCCGAGAAGGCGTGGGAGGGTACCAAGAAGACCACCAAGAAGGCCTGGAGCGCCACCAAGAGCGGCACCAAGAAGGCGACGCATGCGACCGGCGAAGCCGCCGGCAAGGCCGGCACGGCCGTGAGCAACACCGCCGCGGCGGCCGGCGACAAGACCCGCCAGGTGGGCGACAAGATCGGCGAGAAGATCCCGGGCACGGCCCAGAACGAAGCCGCGAAGAAGCCCTGATGGCCGCTTGATGCCCCGCAAAAAAACCCGCCGTCGGCGGGTTTTTTTGCTTCTATGCTCGCGGGTGAGATGGATCGACGCGACGAGCACCCCGGCGAAACGCAGACAGTGCTCACGGGCCTGGCGCCGATCGTGTCGGAATCCACGGTGCTGCTGATTCTCGGCAGCTTCCCGAGCGTCCGGTCGATCGCGCAGCGGCAGTATTATGCGCACCCGCAAAACCAGTTCTGGAGAATCTTGCAAGCCACCTGGCCCGACATCCCGCTGCCCATGGGGCCCGACAGCTATCAAAAGCGTAGCGACTGGCTGCTCGCGCGCGGCCTCGGCCTATGGGACGTGTACGGGCGCTGCCGGCGCGAGGGCAGCCTCGATTCGGCGATCCGCGACGCTGTCGTCAACGACATCGCGGGCCTGCGCCTGCCGGCGCTGGCTGCCATTGCGCACAACGGTGGCGAGAGCTTCAGGCATGCGCGGCACACGCGCACGCTGGGCGTGCCGGTCCATCGCCTGCCCTCGTCCAGCCCGGCGCACGCATCCTGGAGCTTCGAACGCAAGGCGGCGGCATGGCGCGAGGTGATCGCGCAGTACCTGCCCGTGCCATGAAGCGCACCCTGCCCGAGGTCAACTTCTCCGACTACGGGGACGTGCGCTACCTGCACCTGGGCACCGAGTGGGTCCAGGGCTCGATGAAGCTGGACGCACCCTTCGAGATCGAGCTCGAGTACGTGCAGCGCATGATGGCCTGGCTGCTCTTCGTCGACCCTGCCGAGGTGCCGAAGCGCCACGCCATGCAGCTGGGCCTGGGCGCGGCCAGCCTCACCAAGTTCTGCCGCAAGGCGCTGCGCATGCGCACCACGGCGATCGAGCTCAACCCGCGGGTCGTGGCGGCCTGCCGCGGCTGGTTCAAGCTGCCGGCCGACGATGCCCGGCTGCGCGTGGTGGTGGCCGATGCGCAGACCGAGATCCGCAAGCCCGAATGGCAGGGCACGGTGGATGCGCTGCAGGTCGACCTCTACGACCACGAGGCCGCGGCGCCGGTGCTCGACAGCGAGGACTTCTATGCCGACTGCCGACGCCTGCTGACCGAAGACGGCTGCATGACGGTGAACCTCTTCGGCCGCTCCTCCAGCTACGAGCGCAGCCTCGAGAAAATTGCCGGCG
Organism: Variovorax sp.; assembly: GCA_035250605.1. Lineage (GTDB taxonomy): Bacteria > Pseudomonadota > Gammaproteobacteria > Burkholderiales > Burkholderiaceae_C > Variovorax. Next base: position 2,747 of record DATFFA010000007.1, read on the forward strand.
CATTTGGCGAGAAAGCGCTGTGGGCCTTTCGGCCGACGCGCGAGGGCAACACCATCGTGCTGGCCCAGCGCAGCCCCAGCCGGCCCAAGCGCCCGGCGCTTGCCGAGCGCGCCCAAAGCATCCAGACTCGCTGGAGCCTGCCCGCGCCCAAGTGGCTGCGGGTGTTCAAACCGATCGCCGACCGATGAACGCAGTGACCTCTCCCCATTCGGCTGCTGCCCGCCACGAAGGGCCCCTCAACCTGCGGCACCTGATCGAATGGCTCGCGAAGGACCGCGTGATCTCGCCCGAGGAAGCCAAGCGGACGCTGACGCGCTGCGCCCAGGCCGAGAGCCGGCAGCCGCCGCTGGTGCGGCTGGCCAATGTGGCCATGACGCGCCAGGGCGACGGCAAGCCGCTCGACCTGGAGATGCTGACCGAATGGCTGGCCGGCCGCGCCGGGCTCGCGTATCTGCGCATCGATCCGCTGCGCGTCGACGTCGGCAAGGTGGCCGACACCATGAGTGCCGCCTATGCCGAGCGCCACAAGGTGCTGCCGGTGCAGGTCACGCCGGCCGAGGTGGTGGTGGCCACTGCCGAACCCTTCCTCACCGACTGGATCGCCGAGGTCGAGCGGCAGGCGCGCCGTCCGGTGCGGCGCGTGGTTGCGAACCCGACCGACATCCAGCGCTACACGGCCGAGTTCTTCTCGCTGGCCAAGTCGGTGCGTGCGGCGCAGAAGGCCGGCGGCAACGCGGGCAGCGCGAGCTTCGAGCAGCTGGTCGAGCTGGGCAAGAGCAACAAGCAGCTCGACGCCAACGACCAGAGCGTGGTGCAGGTGGTCGACTGGCTGTGGCAGTACGCCTTCGACCAGCGCGCCAGCGACATCCACCTGGAGCCGCGGCGCGAGCAGGGCGTGATCCGCTTTCGCATCGACGGCGTGCTGCACCCGGCCTACCAGATGCCGATGGGCGTGATGAACGCGATGGTCTCGCGCATCAAGCTGCTGGGCCGCATGGACGTGGTGGAGAAGCGCCGCCCGCTCGATGGCCGCATCAAGACCCGAAACATGCGGGGCGACGAGGTCGAGATGCGGCTTTCGACGCTGCCCACTGCCTTCGGCGAAAAGATGGTGATGCGCATCTTCGATCCGGACACCGCGGTGAAGGATCTCGACGCATTGGGCTTTGCACAGCACGACGCGCAGCGCTGGGAACAGCTGGTGACCCGGCCGCACGGCATCATCCTGGTGACCGGGCCGACCGGCTCGGGCAAGACCACCACGCTCTACTCGACGCTCAAGCGGGTGGCGACGGAGGAGGTCAACGTCAGCACCATCGAGGACCCGATCGAGATGATCGAATCCTCCTTCAACCAGACGCAGGTGCAGCCGCAGCTGGACTTCGGCTTCACCGAGGGCCTGCGCGCGCTGATGCGGCAGGACCCGGACATCATCATGGTGGGCGAGGTCCGCGACCTCGCCACCGCCGAGATGGCAGTGCAGGCCGCGCTCACCGGCCACCTGGTCTTCAGCACCCTGCACACCAACGATGCGCCCAGCGCCATCACGCGGCTGATGGAGCTGGGGGTGCCCAACTACCTCATCAACGCCACCATGCTCGGCGTGCTGGCGCAGCGCCTGGTGCGCACCCTGTGCCCGCATTGCAAGGTGCCGGACGAGAGCGTCACGCGCGAACAGCTCGGCGCCTTCGTCAAGCCCTGGCAGATCACCGGCTCGGTGCGCGCCTACAAGCCGGTCGGCTGTGTCGACTGCCGCATGACAGGCTACCGCGGCCGCATGGGTCTCTACGAGCTGCTCACGATCAGCGAGCCCTTCAAGACCTTGGTCGACAAGGAGCCCAACGTGGGCGCGCTGCGGCACCAGGCCGTGGCCGACGGCATGCGGCCGTTGCGCCTGGCCGGCGCCCTGCGCGTCGCCGAAGGGCTGACCACCGTCGACGAAGTCCTGAGCGCCACGCCGCCGCTCGAATAGAACCGGGCGCGAGACCTCGCGCCCCGGGAAAACCCTGGCTTCACGTTAGGTGGTATCCACATCGATCCTGACCACCGGCTGACCCCACAATCCGCTGTTCGAAATTTTTCGAGGGGACAGTTCGTGAAGATCAAAAGTCAAAGGGACTTTTTCGCGGGTCTGATGTTCACCGTCGTCGGCATTGCCTTCGCATGGGGAGCAACGACCTACAGCGTGGGCACCGGCGCGCGCATGGGGCCCGGCTACTTTCCGCTGATGCTGGGCATCCTGCTGGCCGTGCTGGGGGTCATCGTGATCTTCACGGCGCTGACCATCGAGACGGTGGACGGCGAGCCGGTGGGCAAGATGGCCTGGCGTCCGCTGACCTTCATCATCGGCTCCAACATCGTGTTCGGCATCCTGCTCGGCGGCCTGCCCGGCATCGGCTTGCCCGCCATGGGCCTGATCGCCGCCATCTACGCCCTGGTGCTGATCGCCGGTCTCGCGGGCGAGCACTACCACATCCGATCCAGCCTGATCCTCGCCACCATCCTGGCGGTGGGCAGCTATGTCGCCTTCGTGGTCCTGCTCAAGCTGCAGTTCCAGGTCTGGCCCACCTTCATCACCGGCTGAGAGCGACAACGCCATGGATCTCATCAACAATCTCACCATCGGGTTCACCGCGGCCTTCACGCTGCAGAACCTCATCTACGCTTTCGTCGGCTGCCTGCTGGGCACGCTGATCGGCGTGCTGCCGGGCATCGGCCCGGTCGCCACCATCGCCATGCTGCTGCCGGCCACCTACGCGCTGCCACCGGTGGCCGCGCTGATCATGCTGGCCGGCATCTACTATGGCTCGCAATACGGCGGCTCCACCACGGCCATCCTGGTGAACCTGCCGGGTGAATCGTCCTCGGTCGTCACGGTGATCGACGGCCACCAGATGGCCAAGCAGGGGCGAGGAGGGGCCGCGCTCGCGGCAGCCGGCCTGGGGTCCTTCTTCGCGGGCTGCGTCGGCACGCTGATCCTGGCCGCCTTCGCACCGCCGCTGACCGAGCTGGCCTTCAAGTTCGGCCCGGCCGAGTACTTCTCTCTGATGGTGCTGGGCCTGATCGGCGCGGTGGTGCTGGCCTCGGGCTCGCTGCTCAAGGCGATCTGCATGATCGTGCTGGGCTTGCTGATCGGGCTGATCGGCACCGACGTGAACTCGGGTGTGGCGCGCTACAGCTTCGACATCCCCGAGCTGACCGACGGCATCGGCTTCATCGTGATCGCGATGGGCGTGTTCGGCTATGGCGAGATCATCTCCAACCTGTCGCGTCCCGAGGAAGACCGCCAGGTCTTCACCTCCGAGGTGCACCACCTGTGGCCCACCAAGGAAGACTTCAAGAACGGCTTCCCCGCGGTGCTGCGCGGCACCACGCTCGGCTCCTGCCTCGGCATCCTGCCCGGCGGCGGCGCGCTGCTGTCGGCCTTCGCGGCCTACACGCTCGAGAAGAAGATGAAGCTCAAGGCCGGCGAGGTTCCCTTCGGCAAGGGCAACATCCGCGGCGTGGCCGGGCCCGAGGCGGCCAACAACGCGGGCGCCCAGACCTCCTTCATCCCGCTGCTGACCCTGGGCATCCCGCCGAACCCGGTGATGGCGCTGATGGTCGGCGCGATGACCATCCACAACATCCAGCCCGGCCCGCAGGTGATGACCAGCAATCCCGAGCTGTTCTGGGGCCTGATCGCCTCGATGTGGATCGGCAACCTGATGCTGATCATCCTGAACCTGCCGCTCATCGGCATCTGGATCAAGCTGCTGTCCATTCCTTACCGCTGGCTGTTCCCGGCCATCGTGCTGTTCTGCGCCATCGGCGTGTACTCGACCAACAACAACACCTTCGACGTCTGGATGGTCGCGATCTTCGGTGTGGTGGGCTACATGTTCATCAAGCTGGGCTGCGAGCCGGCGCCGCTGCTGCTGGGGCTGATCCTCGGACCGATGATGGAGGAGAACCTGCGGCGTGCGCTGCTGCTGTCGCGCGGCTCGTGGAGCGTGTTCGTCACGCGGCCGATTTCGGCCGGGCTGCTGGTCGCGGCTGCGCTGATGGTCGTGATCGTGCTGCTGCCGGCGGTCAAGTCCAAGCGCCAGGAAGCCTTCGTCGAAGTCGACTGAAGCTTCTCGCTTCGCCAAGCGGCGCCTTCGGGCGCCGTTTTGCTTTGAGCAGCCGCAACGCCGAAGCCTCAGAATCTGACCCATGAAAGTGAAAAGATCCGCCCTTCTTCGTGCCGGCGCACTGGTGCTGTGCGCGGCTGCATTGCCCGCCGCCTTCGCGCAGCAGGCCTACCCCAACAAGCCGATCCGTCTGATCGTGCCTTTCCCGGCCGGTGGCGCCACCGACCTCTTCGCGCGCACCCTGTCGCAAAAGATGGGCGAGAAGCTGGGTACGACGCTGGTCATCGACAACAAGCCGGGCGCCGGCGGCGCCATCGGCTCCGACCTCGCGGCCAAGGCGCCGGCCGACGGCTACACGCTGCTTTTGGCGACCACCAGCACGCACTCGATCGGCCCCGCCATCAACGCGAAGCTGCCCTACGACGCCGTGCGCGACTTCACGCCCATCGCGCATGTGGGCGATGCGCCAAGCATCATGCTGGTGCCCAACAGTTCGCCGGCGAAGACGGTGCGCGAATGGATCGAGTATGCGAAGAAGAATCCCGGCAAGCTCAACTACGCCTCCAGCGGCAACGGCACCATCGTGCAGCTCACGGCGGAGCTCTTCAAGGCGCAGGCGGGCGTGTTCGTCACCCACATCCCGTACAAGGGCACGGCGCTGGCGATCCCCGACCTGATCAGCGGCAAGATCGACGTGCTCTTCGATTCGCTGCCCACCGGCATGCCGCACGTGCGCGACGGCCGGCTGCGCGCGCTCGGCGTGACCTCGCTCGATCGGAGTCCGCTGGCGCCCGAGCTGCCGGCCATCGCCGACGTGCTGCCGGGCTTCGAGTCGAACACCTGGTTCGGCCTCTATGCGCCCAAGGGGCTTCCGGCCGATCTCCTGGCGCGCATCAATGCCGCGGCCAACGAGTCGGTGAGCGACCCCGAGGTGCGCGACAAGCTCTCCAAGCTGGGCATCGCGCCCGCCACCGGCACCCCGGCGCGGTTCGCGGCCATGGTGGCGCAAGACTCCGCCAAATGGAAGAAGATCATCACCGAACGAAAAATCATCAGCGACTGAAGCCATGAAGTTCGACTACGCCAACCCCTACACCTCCACCCGCATCCCGGTCTTTGCGCGCAACGTCGTCTCGACCTCGCACCCGCTCGCGGCGCAGGCCGGCCTGCGCATCCTTCAGCAGGGCGGCAATGCGGTCGATGCGGCCGTCGCCACCGCGGCCGTGATGACCCTGGTCGAGCCCGTCAGCAACGGCCTGGGCAGCGACGCCTTCTGCATCCTGTGGGACGGCGAGCGGCTGCACGGGCTCAACGCCTCCGGCTGCTCGCCGGCCGCCTGGACGCCCGAGTACTTCCATCGCAAATACGGCAAGGACGCCGCGGCACCACCACAGCGCGGCATCGACTCCGTCATCGTGCCCGGTGCCGTCGGCAGCTGGGTCGCGCTGTCCGAGCACTTCGGCAAGCTGCCCTTCGAGGACCTGATGGCACCGGCCATCGAGATCGCCGAGCGTGGCTACCTGGTGCCCCCGGTGGTGCAGCAGAAATGGGCCGCAGCCACGCCGATCCTGCAATCGCAGCCCGGCTTCGCCGACGCCTTCCTGCCCTGGGGCCGCGCGCCCGAGGTCGGCGAGCTGTTCCGCTTTCCCGCCGCGGCGCGCGCGCTCAAGGCGATCGCCGCCACCCGGGGCGACGCCTTCTACAGCGGAGAGATCGCCGAGGCGATGGAGAAGTTCTCGCTGGCCCACGGCGGCTGCCTCAAGGTGCGCGACCTCGCCAACTGGAAGCCGGAATGGGTGGCTCCGATCGCGCAGGACTATCGCGGCTACACGCTGCACGAGATGCCGCCCAACGGGCAGGGCATCGCCGCGCAGATCGCGCTGGGCATCCTGCAGAACTTCGACATGGCCTCGATGCCGCCCGACTCGGTGGCCTCGCAGCACCTGCAGATCGAGGCGATGAAGCTGGCCTTCGCCGATACGTACCGCTACGTGTCCGACCCATCGTCGATGGAGGTGTCCCCGCTGCAAATGCTCGATGACGCCTACCTCGCCTCGCGTGCCAAACTGATCGACGTGAAAAAAGCGCAGGATTTCAAGGCCGGCAACCCCGTCAAGGGCGGCACCATCTATCTCACCGCGGCTGACGAGAGCGGCATGATGGTGAGCTTCATCCAGAGCAACTACATGGGCTTCGGCTCCGGCTGCGTGGAGCCGTCCTTCGGCATCAGCCTGCAGAACCGCGGCCACGGCTTCAGCCTGGATGCCAAGAGCCCCAATGTGGTCGAGCCGCGCAAGCGCCCCTTCCATACCATCATCCCGGGCTTCCTCACGAAGGACGGTCAGCCGGTGATGAGCTTCGGCGTGATGGGCGGCAACATGCAGCCGCAGGGCCACATGCAGACGCTGGTGCGCATGCTGGACCACGCCCAGAACCCGCAGGCGGCCTGCGACGCGCCGCGCTGGCGCTTCAACCACGGGCTGGAGATCAACGCCGAAGGGGCGATGAAACCCGAACTCGTGCAAGGCCTCGGCGCGCTCGGCCACAAGGTCGAGGTGATCAACGACTCCTACCAGGACTTCGGCGCCGGCCAGTTCATCTGGCGTGCAGGCGAGCCGGCGGTCGAGGGCTACGTGGCGGCGAGCGATGCCCGGCGCGACGGCCTCGCTGCTGGTTACTGAGCGCCGATGTCTTGCGTGCAGGCAGGCGTCGCGGGACCCGCGCACACGCACAAGCGCATCGGGCCCGGACTGGCGCTCGCCTCGCTGGGCGCCATCGCCTTCAGCGGCAAGGCCATCATCGTCAAGCTGGCCTACCGCTACGGCGTGGACGCGGTCACGCTCATCATGCTGCGCATGCTGTTCGCGCTGCCGCTGTTCGCGCTCATGGCCTGGTGGGCGGGGCGCGGGAAGCCGGCCCTGACGCGGCGCGACTGGATGGGCGTGGCCGGCCTCGGCTTCTCCGGCTACTACCTCTCCAGCTTTCTGGACTTCGCAGGTCTGGCCTACGTCACGGCCAGCCTCGAGCGGCTGATCCTGTATCTCAACCCGACGCTGGTGCTGCTGTTCGGCTGGATCGTGTACCGCCGCCGCATCACGCGCTGGCAGGCCGCCGGCATGGCGATCAGCTATGCGGGGGTGCTGTTGGTCTTCGGCCACGAGTTGCAGCTGGGCCAGAGCGCGGCGGCCGCCTGGGGCACGCTGCTCGTCTTCCTGAGCGCGGTGAGCTATGCGGTCTACCTCGTGGCCAGCGGCGAGTTCGTCAAGCGCCTGGGATCGCTGCGGCTGGTGGGGCTCGCGACCAGCGTGGCCTGCGTGCTGTGCATCGTGCAGTTCCTGTTGTTGCGGCCGCTGGAAACGGCCTTCCTCGTGGCGCCTGCGGTGATCTGGCTGTCGGTGCTCAACGCGATCGTCTGCACCGCACTGCCGGTGCTGGCGGTGATGATGGCCATCGAACGCATCGGGCCCGCGATGGCCGCGCAAACGGGCATGATCGGCCCGATGTCGACCATTCTGATGGGCGTGCTGATCCTCGGCGAGCCCTTCACCGCGTGGATCGCGGCCGGCACCGTGCTGGTGATCGCGGGCATCTTTGTCTTCACACGTACAGGGCGCTGAACGCCCGAAGGAATTCGATCATGGATCTTGGAATCGCAGGCAAAACGGCCCTCGTGTGCGGGGCCAGCAAAGGGCTCGGCTACGGCTGCGCGGAGGCGCTGGTGCGCGAAGGCGTGAACGTGCTGATCGTGGCGCGCGGCGCAGAGGGCCTGGCGGATGCGGCGAAGAAACTGGAGGCGGCGGCCGCAGCCTGCGGGAGCGCCGTCAAGCCCTGGGTCAAGCCGGTGGCCGCCGACATCACGACGGTCGAAGGGCGCGCCGCGGTGTTCGCGCTGCAGAAGGACTTCGACATCGTCGTCACCAACGCCGGCGGCCCGCCACCGGGCGACTTCCGCGACTGGGACCGCGAGGCCTGGATCAAGGCGGTGGATGCCAACATGCTCACGCCCATCGAGCTGATCAAGGCGACGGTCGACGGCATGGCGGCGCGCGGCTTCGGGCGCATCGTCAACATCACCTCCAGCTCGGTGAAGGCGCCGATCGACATCCTCGGTCTCTCCAATGGCGCGCGCAGCGGGCTCACGGGCTTTGTCGCGGGCGTGGCGCGCAGCGGGATTGCGGCCCAGGGCGTGACCCTCAACAACCTGCTGCCGGGCTCCTTCGACACCGACAGGCTGAAGGGCACCATGGCCGGCGCAGCGAAGAAGACGGGGCAGGACTTCGACACCGTGTGGGAAAGCCGCAAGAAGAACATTCCGGCGAAGCGCTTCGGGACGCCGGAGGAGTTCGGGGCGATCTGTGCCTTTCTGTGCAGCGTGCAGGCGGGTTATTTGACGGGGCAGAACGTGCTGGCGGATGGCGGGGCGTACCCGGGCACCTACTGATTCGTGCGCACTCTCCCGGAAGGCGAGAGAGTTCAAATACCCCCTCCAGCACCACCATCGCACCCTGACTACGATGTGCCTCCCCAACCCATCCAGACAAAAGGAAAACCCATGCGCAGCAAAGCCATCCGCATCGACCGCAATGGCGGCCCCGAGGAACTGAAGCTCGTCGAGGTCGAAGTGGGCGAGCCCGGCCCCGGCGAGATTCGCATCCGCCATCACGCGGTCGGGCTCAACTTCATCGACACCTACCAGCGCAGCGGGCTCTATCCCTTGTCCCTGCCGCTGCAGCTCGGCATGGAGGCGGCGGGCGTGGTCGAGGCGGTGGGCGAGGGCGTCACGCACCTGAAGGCCGGCGACCGTGCCGCCTATGCCAGCCAGCCGCCCGGCGCCTACTGCGAGCTGCGCGTGATGCCGGCCAAGACCGTGTGCAAGCTCCCGGACTCGATTTCCTTCGAGACCGGCGCGGCCATGATGCTCAAGGGCCTGACGGCCCAGTACCTCTTGAAGAAGACGCTGCCGGCCGAGGGCCTGCAGCCGGGCGACTTCATCCTCTTCCACGCGGCCGCCGGCGGCGTGGGGCTGATTGCGTGCCAGTGGGCCAAAGCCCTCGGCCTGCAGCTCATCGGCACGGCCGGCACCGACGCCAAGTGCAAGCTGGCGCTGGAGTACGGCGCCGCGCATGCGATCAACTACAGCACCGAGAATTTTGCCGAGCGCGTCAAGGAGATCACGGGCGGCAAGGGCGTGAAGGTGGTGTACGACTCGGTGGGCAAGGACACCTTCGAGGGTTCGCTGAATTGCCTGCGGCCTTTCGGCCTGCTCGCCATCTTCGGCAACGGCTCGGGGCCGGTGCCGCCGGTCAACCTCGGCGTGCTCGCCTCCAAGGGCTCGCTCTACATCTCGCGGCCCACGCTGTTCACGCACATCGCCACGCGCGAGAGCACGCAGGCCATGGCCGACGACCTGTTCGCCGCGGTCACCAGCGGTGCGGTGAAGATCCCGATCGAGCAGCGCTACGCCCTGGCCGACGTGCAGCAGGCGCACCGCGACCTGGAGGCGCGCAAGACCACGGGCTGCACCATCCTCACGCTCTGAGCGCGCTGGGGCCGCCCCTCACTCGATCTCGGCCAGCCGCGACTCGCGCATGCGCGTGCGGGAAAGCGCGCCGGCCGAGTCGAGGATCGGGTAGGCGATCGAGCAGATGTGGGAGTTGATGCGCTTGAGCTCGCTGATCAGGTCGATGTGCAGCGAGCTGGTCTCGATGCTGGAGGCGGTCTGCTCCGACAGGCGCTCCAGGTGCGTGCCGGCATAGGCGCGCTCCAGGTCGCGAAAGCGCGCCTTCTCCTCCAGCAGCCTCTGTGCGTCGCGCACATTGGCATTGAGGAACACGCTCATGCCGAGCCGCAGGTTGGCGAGCAGCCGCTCGTGCAGCTCGACGATCTCGCGCATGCCGGCGGCGGAGAAGCTGCGCTGCTTCTTGATCTTCTTGTCCTCGATGTCGATGATCACCCGCTCGATGATGTCGCCGATCTGCTCCATGTTGATGGTGAAGCTGATGATGTCGGTCCAGCGCCGGCTCTCTTCCTCGCCCAGCGCCTCGCGCGAGATCTTGGTCATGTAGTACTTGATGGCCGAGTAGAGCTCGTCCACCGTGTCGTCCAGCTTGCGCAGCTCGGCGGCCAGGCGCAGGTCGTTGTCGCGGATCACCTTGAGCATGCCGATCAGCATGGTCTCGACCACGTCGGCCTGATGCAGGGCCTCGCGCGCGGCGTTGGAGATCGCCAGCGTGGGCGTCGAGAGCGCGGAGGGGTCGAGGTGCCGCGGCCGCTGCATGGCGGGCGATTCGGTCGGCACCGGGAGCAGCCGTGTCACCAGCCCCGCGATCCAGCCGGTGAGCCCGATGAAGCCGATGCTGATGATGAGGTTGAAGCCCAGGTGGAACAGCACCACGAGCTGTGTCGCGTCGGAGATGTAGGGCCGGGCCTCGCGCAGGTAGAGGCCGACGAAGGGCGCCGCGATCGCCACGCCCAGCAGCTTGAAGATCAGGTTGCCGACCGTGACCTGGCGCACCGGGACCGCCGACTTCGCGGTGGTCAGCACCGCCAGCAGGCCGCTGCCCAGGTTGGCGCCCAGCACCAGGCCGAGCGCCACATCCAGCGGCACCACGTTGGAGCTGGCCATCGCCGCGACCAGCAGCACCACCGCCAGGCTGGAGTAGGCCGCGATCGCCAGCACGGCACCGATGGTGACCTCCAGCAGCACGTCGCTGGCGAGCGAGGCGAGGAGCTCCAGCACCGCGGGCGAGGAGAACAGCGGCCCGGTCGCCTCGACCACCAGCTGCAGCGCCAGCAGCATCAGGCCGAGGCCGATCAGCACTCGCCCGATGCGGCCGGCCACCGTGGAGCCGCGCGAGATGAAGAGCACCACGCCGACGAAGATGAAGAGCGGCGACAGCCAGGAGAGGTCGGCCGAGAACAGCACCGACATCAGCGCCGTGCCGACGTCGGCGCCGCGCATCACGGCCAGCGCGGCCGGCAGCGCCACCAGGCCCTGGCCGACGAAGGAGGAGGTCATCAGCGAGGTGGCGGTGCTCGATTGAACCAGCGCCGTGACGCCGATGCCCGAGAGCGCGGCCGTGAAGCGGTTGCGCATGCTGTGCACCAGGATCTTGCGCAGGTTGGCGCCGAAGACGCGCAGCACGCCGGTGCGAACGAGATGGGTGCCCCATACCAGCAGCGCGACGGCGGCCAGCAGATTCAACAGGTGCTTCATGGAAGCGAAGGACTATAGACCAGCCTTCGGCTCCCGCCGCCGGGGCCGGCGCCTTACTTGCCGCGGCGCACGCGCCGCAGCTCGTCGAGGATGAGGCAGATGGCGCCGATGGTGATGGCGCTGTCTGCCACGTTGAAGGCCGGGAAGTGGCGGCCTGCCAGGTGGAAGTCGAGGAAGTCGACCACGTAGCCGTGCATCATGCGATCGACCACGTTGCCGATCGCTCCGCCCAGGATGGCGGCCATGGCGAAGGAGAAGAGCTTCTGCCCGGCGTGCGACCGGAGCATCCAGATGATGAACAGCGCCGCCGCCACCCCGATGGCGGTGAAGAACCAGCGCTGCCAGCCCGCCGCATCCGCGAGGAAGGAGAAGGCGGCGCCGGTGTTGTGGGCGCGCACGATGTTGAAGAAGCTGGTGATGTAGGTGGCATCGCCCAGCTTGTAGTAGCCCAGGATGAGCGTCTTGGTGAACTGGTCGAGGATCAGGATGACCAGGGCCAGGGCGAGCCAGGGCCAGATGCCGGTGCGCGGCGAGGCGAGCGAGCGGGTCGCGGCCATCAGGCGGCACTCCTGGCTTCGCCGGCGCCGAACAGGTTGCTGGTGCAGCGGCTGCACAAGCTCGGATGCGCCGGGTCGTGGCCCACGTCGTCGCGCCAGTGCCAGCAGCGCTCGCACTTGGTGGCGGTGCTGGGCGTGACCTGCACCGCCAGGGCCCCGCTCTGGTCCAGGTCGACCACCGAGGTGATGAGGACGAACTTCAAGTCTTCGCCCAGAGAGGCCAGCAGGGCATGGTCTTCGGCCGGCACCGCGAGCTTCACGTTGGCTTGCAGCGAGGAGCCGACCTGGCCGGCCGCGCGCACGTTCTCGATCTCCTTGTTGACCGCATCGCGCACCTCGCGGATGCGCGACCACTTGGCCAGAAGCGCTTCGTCGGGCTGCCCCAGGTCGCAGTACACCTGGGTGAAGATCGATTCGCCGTTGCCGCAGAACTTCCAGGCTTCTTCGGCCGTGAAGCTGAGGAAGGGCGCCATCCAGCGCAGCATTGCCTGCGTGATGTGCCACAGCGCCGTCTGCGCGCTGCGCCGCGCGCGCGATCCGGGCGCGGTGGTGTAGAGGCGGTCCTTCAGGATGTCGAGGTAGAAGGCGCCCAGGTCCTCCGAGCAGTAGACCTGCAGCTTGGCCACCACCGGGTGGAACTCGTAGACCTTGTAGTGCGCCAGCACCTCGGCCTGGAACTGGGCGGCGCGGCTCAAGGCGTAGCGGTCGATCTCGAGCAGTTCGGCCAGCGGGACCGCGTCCTTGGCGATGTCGAAGTCGCTGGTATTGGCGAGCAGGAAGCGCAGCGTGTTGCGGATGCGGCGGTAGGCGTCCACCACGCGGGCGAGGATCTTGTCGTCGCCGGCGATGTCGCCGGAGTAGTCGCTGGCCGCGACCCAGAGGCGGATGATCTCGGCCCCGAGCTTCTTGTTGACCTCCTGCGGCTCGATGCCGTTGCCGAGCGACTTGCTCATCTTGCGGCCCTGGCTGTCGACCGTGAAGCCGTGGGTCAGGAGGCCCTTGTAGGGCGCGCGTCCGTACAGCGCGCAGGCGATCAGCAGCGAGGAGTGGAACCAGCCGCGGTGCTGGTCGTGGCCTTCGAGGTAGAGATCGGCCTCGGGGCCGGTTTCGTGGTGCCCGTTCGCGTGCGTGCCGCGCAGCACGTGCGAGAAGGTGGAGCCCGAGTCGAACCAGACCTCGAGGATGTCGGTGCTCTTGGTGTAGTGCGGCGCGTCGTCGGCGCCCAGCATCTCTTCGGTGGTCGCGCGGCTCCAGGCCTCGATGCCGCCTTTCTCGACGATGTCGGCCGCCTGGTCGAGGATCTCCATGGTGCGCGGATGCAGCTCGCCCGTGTCCTTGTGCAGGAAGAAGGGGATGGGCACGCCCCAGCTGCGCTGGCGGCTGATGCACCAGTCGGGCCGGTTGGCGATCATGTCGTGCAGGCGCGCCCTGCCGTTCTCGGGGTAGAAGCCGGTCTCGTCGATGGCAGCCAGCGCCAGCTGGCGCAGGGTCTTCGGGGCCTTGTCCTTGGTGAACACGCCCTCGCCCTCGTCCATGCGCACGAACCACTGGGCCGCGGCGCGGTAGATCACCGGCGTCTTGTGGCGCCAGCAGTGCGGGTAGCTGTGGGTGATGGTGTCGGTGGCCAGCAGCCGGCCGGCATCGCGCAAGGCCTGGATGATGTGCGGCACCGCCTTCCAGATGTGCTGGCCGCCGAAGAGCGGGAAGTCGGGCGCGTAGGCGCCGTTGCCCTGCACCGGATTCAGGATGTCGTCGTAGGCGACACCGTGCGCGATGCACGAGTTGAAGTCGTCCACGCCATAGGCGGGCGAGGAGTGGACGATACCGGTGCCGTCGTCGGCGGTGGCGTAGTCGGCCAGGTACACCGGCGACAGGCGGCGGTAGCCGGCATCGGCGTCGTACAGCGGATGCTCGAATTCGAGGCCGCCCAGCTTCTCGCCCTTGACGGTCGCGAGCACCTTGGCGTCGAGTGCGTAGCGGTTCATGCACATCTCGACCAGCGAGGCGGCCAGGATCAGCAGGCCGCGGTCGGTGTCGACCAGCGCGTAGTCCAGCTCGGGGTTGAGGTTGAGGGCCTGGTTGGCAGGGATGGTCCACGCGGTGGTGGTCCAGATCACGACGAAGATGTCCTTGCCTTCGCCCCCTGTCTCTCCAGGCAGGCCGAAGGCCTCCAGCACGCGGTCGGGCGCATGCGCCTTGAATGCGACATCGACCGTGTTGGACTTCTTGTCCGCATACTCGATTTCGAACTCCGCCAGCGAGGAGCCGCAGTCGAAGCACCAGTACACAGGCTTGAGCCCGCGGTAGACGAAGCCGCGCTCGATCACGCGCTTGAAGGCGCGCAGCTCGCCCGCCTCGTTGGCGAAGTTCATCGTCTTGTACGGATGGTCCCATTCGCCCAGCACGCCCAGGCGCTGGAAGTCGGTCATCTGCTGCGCGATCTGCTCCGCGGCGTAGGCGCGGCTCTTGGCCTGCATCTCGTCGCGGCTCAGGTTGCGGCCGTATTTCTTCTCGATGGCGTTCTCGATCGGCAGGCCGTGGCAATCCCAGCCCGGCACGTAGAGCGCGTCGTAGCCCTCGAGCTGGCGCGCCTTGGTGATCATGTCCTTCAGGATCTTGTTGACCGCATGGCCCATGTGGATCTGGCCGTTGGCATAGGGCGGGCCGTCGTGCAGGATGAACTTGGGCGCACCCCGGCGCGCATCGCGCAGCCGGTGGTAGCGCCCTTCGTCGTTCCATTCCCGGACCCAGCCCGGCTCGCGCTTGGGCAGGTCGCCGCGCATCGGGAACGGGGTGTCGGGCAGGTTGAGGGTGGCGCGGTAGTCGGTGGTGGTGGAGGCGGCGTCAGCAGACATGATGAAGTTCGAAACAGAGGGGCTTCGACAGGCTCGGCCCGAACCTGGATGCAGGTGTCGGTGCGAAGGAGAAAGCCGTCCGCCCTGAGCTTGCAGAAGGGCGGCAGCGCGATCGGGCCCGGTTAAATTCGATCGCGCGTGGTCTGGCGACGGGTCTCGGCGTGGGCGGAAGCGAAGAACGCACGTGCATCGCGGCCATCCTTCGCGATGCCCGCCGTCAGGGCCTCGAGGCTGGTGTAGCGCAATTCGTCGTGCAGTTTGTGCAGCAGTTCCACGCGGACGAGTTTACCGTAGGCCCCCTCCTCGCCGAGGTGGGCGGGCCAATCGAGGCAATGGGTCTCGAGCAGCACCCGGCCGGCGTTCACGTCGTTGGCATCGAGCGAGGGCCGCACGCCCAGGTTGGCCACGCCGTGCAGCGGGTGATCGTCAAGTCCGTGCACCAGCACCGCGAAGATGCCGCTTGCGGCCGGTTTCCAGTGCTTGAAGCGCAGGTTGAGCGTGCGAAAGCCGTCGTTGCGTCCCGGTGCCGAGGCGCCCAGCGCGCGGCCGAGCTTGCGGCCGTGCACCACGTGGCCGGAGATCGCGTAGGGCCGGCCGAGCAGGGCCTGCACGTCGGTCATCCGGCCCTCGGCCAAGGCCTCGCGAACGGCCGAGCTGGACACGCGCAGGCCATGCACCTCGTAGCTGTTCATGCGGGCCACGTCGAAGCCGTTGGCTTCGCCGGCTGCGTCGAGCATCGCATAGTCGCCGGCGCGCTTGGCGCCGAAGCGGAAGTCGTCGCCCACCAGCACGTAGCGCACGCCCAGGCCGTCGAGGAGCACATGCTGGATGAATTCCTCCGGCGTCTGGGCGGCCAGCCGCTTGTCGAAGGGAAGCACGATGGTCTGGCCCACACCGCTGGCAGCCAGCGCACTGAGCTTGTCGCGCAGGGTGCCGATGCGCGCGGGCGCCAGTTCGGGCCGCTTGCTGAGCTGGGCGAAGTAGTCGCGCGGGTGCGGCTCGAAGGTCAGCACGCAGCTGGGCAGGCCGCGCAGGCGCGCCTCGGTATTGAGCAGCCCCAGCATGGCCTGATGGCCGCGGTGCACGCCGTCGAAATTGCCGATGGTCAGGGCGCAGGCCGGAGCCACGCCCGGATGCCTGAACCCCCGGAAAACCTGCATCGTTGGTATCTTTTTGATAGCGCTTCGCGCCCGTCGAATGGGCCCACTCGGGGCTTTTTGTCACAAAGCCGGTATATTGTGACGCAGTGCGTCGCCCGCAAGCTGTTCGATGTGCGCGATGTCCTGGTCTTTCCGTGGTTCTTCCCTTTTGTGAGGAGGCGTGTGTGAAGGTCTTGAAGCTGTCGGCCCAGGGGCTGCCCCAGTCGTGGATCTCGCTGGAACAAGCGGTGATCCACTATGCGGCGGACGAGGTGCGCTGGGAAGTCGGCGCGCAGGTCGCGGTGTTCCGCGGCGGGCACAACGCGGTCACGGGCCAGCAGTCGCAGATCGCGATCAACAGCATCATCGGTACCAAGGGCGTGCCGCGCATCAATCCCTTCGCGATGCGCCCCGGCCTGACCAACAGCAAGCTCTTCGCGCGCGACCGCAATATCTGCGCTTACTGCGGCGGCCACTTCCACGAGGAAGACCTGACGCGCGAGCACATCATCCCCTTCGCGCAGAACGGCATCGACAGCTGGATGAACGTGGTCACGGCGTGCAAGCCGTGCAACCACCGCAAGAGCAGCCGCACGCCCGAGCAGGCGAACATGCCCTTGCTCTACGCGCCCTACGTGCCCTCGCTGTGGGAAGACTTCATTCTGCGCAACCGCCGCATCCTGGCGGACCAGATGGAGTTCCTGATGGCGCACCTGCCGCACAACTCGCGGCTGCACGGCTAGCGCGGCTGTTTCAGTAGCTCAGCTCGAGCACGCTGATTTCGCCCTTCTCGGCCGGCCAGGTGCGGCCGGCCACGCGCTCGCCGTTGAATTCCGCCGTCACGCTTTCCGGCGCATCGCTCGCCAGCCGGATCTTCGAGCTCGAGACCCCGGCGCCCTGCGGCGGAACGCCGGGCAACGCGCTCTGACCGTTGAAGCGCATGGCGTCGCGCTGGGCGTCGAAGTAGCCGCGCGGGCGCGTGAAGATGACCAGGGCCTTGGCGTCGCGGTCGGCTTCGGCGAAGCGTTCCGGGCGCAACTGCACCACGGCGCTGGAGCGCGGGAAGGGGCTGCGGTAGATGTGCGTGGTGGCGTAGCCGGGTGCGCTCAGCACGAATTCATAAGGGGTCGTCGCCTGCCCGGCGAAAGGGCCCCAGCGGCCGTCCGCACCGATGCTCTGCTCCCAGGCGGCTTGGCCCCGGCGGGCGCCGGTCGCCGCATCGACGGCGTAGACGGCCAGCCGCGCACCGACCAGGGGCAGGTTGTTGACGAACGCGCCGCTGGCGGGATTGAGCGGATCGAGCCCGAGGCCCGTGACCCGGCCGGAGAGCGTGACGGTCGATTCCGCCACCGGCTGCAATGTGCGCGGCGCCTCTCCAGTCAGGAAGCGCCAGGTTGCGTCGAAAGCGGCCGGCGAGAAGGAGGTCTCGCGGTGGTCCGCCCGCGGCAGCGCGATGTTGGTCGCCCCCTTGAGCGCCGGTCCGTCGAAGCCGATGTTCGTGGCCGTGCCCTTGGCCCCGATCCACACGCCGTCGGGCTGCGCATACTTGTCGTTGTTGTCCGACCGGATGGTGAGCCACTTCACGCCCGGCGTCACCTCGTCGCCAGCCGCGTTCTTCGGCGCATTGAGCTGCTGGATGAAGCGGCTCAGGCCTGAAAACTCGCTGCCTTCGCGCAGGCCCTTCACGGCCCAGATGCCATGCGCCGGATTGCCGCCCAGCACCACATGGCTCACGACCTGGTTGCCGCCGCCGTTCTGCACGTAATTGCGGATCGTGTTGCCGCCGCGCGAGTTGCCGATCAGCACCACCCGGGGCGCGCCGGTGGCCTTCAGCACCCGCTCGACCTCGGCCTTGAGGAAGGCCATCGACTCGGCGGTCGAGCTGCGCCCGGGCTGCGCCACGCCGTCGTCGTCGCGGGCGAGCGGAAAGGGCTGGTCGGGCGCGAACAGCCGGTCGCGCGGCCAGCCGTTCGACTCGAAGCGCCACAGCGTGGTCTGCCACAGCGCCGCCGAATCGCCGTTGCCGTGCATGAAAACGATCGGCGGACGATCGGTCATGGTGGGCACGGAGCTGCAGGCGGCGAGCATGGTCGTGGCGAGGCTGAAGGCGATCAGGTGTCGGCGAGTGTGCATGGAAGCTCCGGCGCAATAAAGAAAGCGCCCGCCAGCACAGGTCTGGCGGGCGCGGCGTGCTATCGGAAGAAGATGGCAGCTCTGCCTGTCATGCAAAGACGCCGGCGCTGTCCTGCATGCGTGACGATACCTCGCCGAGGTGGTGCAAGGTGTCGCCGAACACCATTTCCAGCTGGGTCAGCTTTCGGAAGTAGTGGCTGCCGACGTACTCGTCGGTCACCCCTATGCCGCCGTGCAGCTGCACCGACTGCTGGCCGATGAAGCGCATGGACACGCCCAGCTGGTACTTGGCGCGCGCCATCGCCTGGCGGCGCTCGGCGGCCGGAGCATTGAGCTTGAGGGTCGCGTAGTAGCTCATCGAGCGGGCCAGCTCGAGCTGCATCTTCATGTCGGCCACGCGGTGGCGCAGCGCCTGGAAATTGGCGATGACCGTGCCGAACTGCTTGCGCGTGTTCATGTATTCGACGGTGAGCGCGAGGGTCTTGTCCATCACGCCCACACCCTCGGCGCAGGTGGCGGCGATGCCGATGTCGACCGCATGCTCGAGTGCCGGCAGCCCGTCCTGCGCCACCAGCGTTGCGGCGGCCTTGTCGAAGACGACTTCGGCCGCGCGGCTGCCATCCTGGGTGCCGTAGCCGCGCACGGCCACGCCGTCTTCGGAGCGCGGGACGAGGAAGAGGGCGATCTTGCCGTCCAGCTGCGCGGGCACGATGAAGGCATCGGCTTCGTCGCCGGCCGGCACCAGGCTCTTGGTGCCGCTCAGGCGATAGGTGTCGCCGTCCTTCGTCGCATTGGCCTCGCAGACGTCGAGCCGGTACCGCGCCTTGCGCTCCTGGTGCGCCAGCACCACCAGCGCCTGGCCGCCTGCGATGCGCGGCAGCCAGCCGTCGCGGGTGTCCTCGTCGGCATGCCCCGCGAGCACGGCGCCGGCAATGAAGGATTGCGCCAGCGGCTCCAGCACGATGCCGCGGCCGAGCTCTTCCATCACCACCATGCCTTCGACCGGGCCCATTCCCAGCCCGCCCTCGTCCTCGGGGATGTAGAGGCCGCCCAGGCCAAGCTCCGCCAGTTCGTCCCAGGCCTCGCGCGAGAAACCGCCCGCGGCCTCGATGCCGCGGCGACGCTCGAAGCCGTAGCCCTTTTCCACCCACTTGGCGACGGCGTCGCGAAGCTGCTGCTGGTCGTCGCTGAAATTGAAGTCCATCGTCTCGTTCCTTGCTGCTGTGTGGCGCTCAACCGAGGACGGTCTGAGCGACGATGTTGCGCTGCACTTCGTTGCTGCCGCCGTAGATGGTGGTCTTGCGCATGTTGAAGTAGGTGGTCGACAGCGGCGCCAGCTCGGGGTGGCCGCCGGGGAAGTCGCCTTGCCAGCCCGCGGCCATGGCCTCGCGAATCAGGGGCAGCGCGAAGGGGCCGGCCGCCAGCATCATGAGCTCGGAATAGCGCTGCTGGATCTCGCTGCCCTTGATCTTGAGCAGGCCCGCGATGTCCAGCGAATTCTTTCCGGAGGTGGCGGCGGAGAGCACGCGCAGAACCAGCATCTCGAGCGCGACCACATCGACCTCGAGCTTGGCGATCTCGTCCCGGAAGCGCGTGTCTTCCCAGACATCTTCACGCTTGGCGATGCGCTTCAGGCGCTCCAGCTCACGCTTGGCGCGGTTGACGTCGGCGATGTTGGTGCGTTCGTGGGAGAGCAGGTGCTTGGCATAGGTCCAGCCCTTGTTCTCCTCGCCGATCAGGTTCTCGGCCGGGACCTCGACGTTGTCGAAGAACACTTCGTTGACCTCGTGGCCGCCGTCCATCAGCTTGATCGGCCGCACGGTGACGCCGGGCGACTTCATGTCGATCAGCAGGAAGCTGATGCCGGTCTGCGGCTTGCCTTCGTTGCTGGTGCGCACCAGGCAGAAGATCCACTCGCCGTACTGGCCCAGGGTGGTCCAGGTCTTCTGGCCGTTCACGATGTACTTGTCACCCTTGCGCTCGGCGCGGGTCTTGACCGAGGCCAGGTCCGAGCCCGAACCGGGTTCGCTGTAGCCCTGGCTCCACCACACCTCGCCGCTGGCGATGCCGGGCAAAAAGCGCTTGTGCTGCTCGGCATTGCCGAAAGCCTGGATGACCGGCGCCACCATCACAGGCCCGAAGGGCACGATGCGCGGCGCGCCGGCCAGCGCGGTTTCTTCCTCGAAGAGGTGCTTCTGCACCGCGGTCCAGCCCGGGCCGCCGAACTCCACCGGCCAGCCGTAGCCCAGCCAGCCCTTCTTGCCGAGGATCCTGGCCCAGCGCTGCATATCGTCGCGCGTGAGCTCCAGGGCGTTGTGCACCTTGTGGGAGATGTCTTGGGGGAGGTTGTCCTTGACCCAGGCGCGAATCTCTTCGCGGAACTTCTGTTCCTCGGGCGTGAAGCTCAAATCCATGCGTTGCCTCGCTGTGTTGGTCGGGCGCCACGAAGGCGGCGCGTCGGTCTGTCGAACCGATCGGTTTTAGCACGGTCGTGCTTGTTTGCGCTGTCAGCGCGGCGACAAAAGCAGGGGGTGGAAACGAGCACAGATAATCCCGCCTCCCATGAAAAACATCGTGATCCTGATCTCAGGCGGCGGCTCCAACATGGCGGCCATCGTGCGCGCCGCCACGCGTGAGCGCTGGGCCCAGCGCTTCGATGCACGGGTGGCCGCGGTGATCAGCAACAAGGCGGATGCGGGCGGACTGGCGCTGGCGAAGGCACAAGGCATCGCGACCGCCGTGGTCGCGCACCAGGACTACGCCAGCCGCGAGGCCTTCGACGCAGCGCTGGCCGATGCGATCGACGCGCACGCGCCGGCACTGGTGGTACTGGCCGGCTTCATGCGCATCCTGACGCCGGGCTTCGTCGCCCGGTACGAAGGCCGCCTGCTCAATATCCATCCTTCGCTGCTGCCGGCCTTTCCGGGGCTGCACACGCACCGCCGTGCCATCGAAGCGGGCTGCAAGGTGGCCGGGCTGACCGTGCACCAGGTGACGGTCGACCTCGACCACGGGCCCATCTTGGCGCAGGCGGCGGTTCCGATCCTCTCGGATGACACGCCCGCAACCCTCGCCGCGCGGGTGCTGACGCAAGAACACAGGGTTTACCCGCAGGCTATTGCAACTTGGCTGTCAGAAACAAACTGACACAATCTGGCTTTCCCCTGGAGAGCACCTTCGTGAATTGTCGTTTTCGACTCAGCCTGGTCGCCGCTGTCCGCAGCCTTGTGACGGCCGTGCGCTGCAGCTGAAGAAAGTCCGCGTTGCGACGCGCCTTCACCCCTGTCCGATCCGTGCGAAGCGCGGCTGGGGCCGGCCGTCGATTTCTACCGACTCGCCGAACATCGCAGCGGGCCTCACCCAAAGGCCCTGGGCGCCGTAGAGCGCGCGATAGAGCGTCATCGGCTCCAGCGTCTCGCTGTGGCGCACGGTGCCCAGCACTTGGTATTCGCCGCCCTTGTAGTGGCGGTAACGGCCGGGCGGGGTCTCGATCAGGGGCGGCAGGTCGTCGTGGGTCGGGGTGCTCATGGGCTTCAAACGCTTAAGGAGTGGGAATGGACCGCGCCGATTTTGTTCACCTCGTGCGCTTGAGCGAGCATGCCAGCGCTGACGACAGCCAAGGCTATCGCCGCGGAGTCGCGGTGTTCGCCGCCGTGGGCTACCTGTGGGTGATCGCCTGCATGGCACTCGCGGTCGGCATCATCGCCTGGGTGCTGCTCTCGCTGGGGCACGGGCGCTTCAATTTCACCAGGGGTTGGCTGCTGCTGTTCGCACTCGGCCTGCTGTGGGCCACGCTGCGGGCGCTGTGGGTTCGGCTCGACGAACCGCAGGGCGTGCGGCTGGCGCCCGAAGATGCGCCCGAGCTCTTCGAAGGACTGGACCGCATCCGCCGGAAGATCGACGGACCGCCTGTTCACCATGTCTACCTCGACGGCGAGTTCAACGCCAGCATCCGCCAACTGCCGCGCTTCGGCCTCTTCGGCGGCGCCGTCAACTACCTGAGCGTGGGGCTGCCGCTGCTGATGGCGCTGGACCGGCGGCGGCTGCTGTCGGTGCTGGCCCACGAGTACGGACATCTGCGCGGAAACCACGGCAAGCTGAGCGCCTGGGTTTACCGCACGCGCCTGTCCTGGCTCAAGCTCGACGCCAACCTGCAGAACGACAGCGGCGTCGTGGCGCTGGCCTCGCAGGCCTTCTTCCGCTGGTACTTCCCGCGCTTCGCCGCCAAGACCTTCGCGCTGGCGCGCCAGGACGAGTACGAAGCCGACCGCATCTCGGCCCGCCTGCTCGGGCCGGGCGTGGCAGCCGCCGCGCTGGCCGAGATCGCCGTCAAGAGCAACTGGTACGCGAACGAGTTCTGGCCTGCGCATTGGGCGCGCGCGGCCACGGAGGCGCTGCCGGCCGGGCCCTTCGCGGCGATGGAGGTGCAGCTGATCGCACCCGTCGCGCCTGAGCTGGCGCGCGACGCCTTGCGCGGTGCGTTGCGGCGCGTGAGCGATGTCGACGATACCCATCCGGTGCTGCGCGACCGGCTCGAGGCGCTGGACGAAAAGGCGGTGCTGCCGGCCTGGTCGGCCAAGTCGGCACTCGGCCTGATGGCCGACCGGGCGCGCTGGGTCGGTCATTTCGATGCGGAATGGCGCCGCACTCACGCCAGCGACTGGAAGCAGCACCATGCCTACCTCCAGCGAGTGCGGCAACGGGTCACGGCCCTGGCCGGCGGCGCAGGGCGCAACAGCGCGGACGAAATGGTCGAATGGGCCGACTGCGAGCGCCGCCTGGATGCAAGAGCCGATGTGCGCGGCCGCTACGAGCGTGCCTTGCAGCTCACCCCTGACCACGCCGGTGCGCTGCGGGGCCTGGCGCAAACGCTGCCGGCGAAGGACCGCCCCGCCCGCCTTGCGGTGCTGGACCGGCTGCACGAATCCAGCACCGCCAGCCGCTGGTGGGCGGCCCGGAATGCGGTCGCGCTGCTCGAGGACCCCGATGCCGGGCCGCACGACGAGGCCGCCCTCAAGCGCTGGCGCGAGCGGATGAAGACCGCGGAAGAGGCCGAGCAGCGCGCCTGGGAGGAGATCACGAGCACGCCCTTCTTCAGCCAGATCGCGCACCACGACCTGAACGACTTCGAGCTGGGCGAGTTGCGGGCGGATCTGGTGCGCTGCAAGCCCGCCGCCCGGGCCTGGCTGGTACGCAAGAACCTGCGCGAGTTTCCGTGGCGCCGCGCCTACGTCGTGTTCCTCGAGCTGCCGGGGCTGTCCGATGAGGCGCGTTGGAACCTGTGCCGTGAGCTCGAGCAGACGCTGAGCCTGCCGGGTGCTGCCCTGGTGCTGTGGGCGGGGCATTCGCCGACGCTGGCAGAAATCGAGCAGCAGGCCTTTGCGCCGATCTGGGTTCGCACGGCCGGCTGAGACAATCGGGGCATGCATCCCCGAGCCCTTCTCGAGGCCTGCGCCGAACTGGTCGGCCTGGCCCTCAAATTCGATCACCCGGCCGACCAGGTCGTCTCCCGTTATTTCCGCGAGCACCGCGAACTGGGGCCGCGCGAGCGCGCCACGCTGGCGGAGACGGTCTACACCGTGCTGCGCAAGAAGCTGCTGTTCGACCACATGTCGCCATCGGGCAGCGGGCCGAAGGAGCGGCGCATGGCCATCCTCGGCTTTCACGGTCCGCGCGATTTCCTCAAGAGCGCGCTCAGCGATGTGGAGAAGCGCTGGCTCGACCAGTGCGATGCGGTCAAGCCCGAAGACCTGCTGGAACGCCATCGCCACAACCTGCCGGAATGGCTGGTGGCGCCGCTGAAGGCGCAGCTGGGCGAGGGATTCTGGCCGCTGGTGCAAAGCCTGCAGCAGCCTGCACCGCTGGACCTGCGGGTCAACGCGCTGACCGACAAGCGCCCGGACGTGCAAAAGGAGCTGGGCCTGGCCGGCATCCCGGCCGCCGCCACGCCTTTCTCTCCCTGGGGCCTGCGCGTCGAGGGCAAGCCGGCGCTTGCCAAGCTCGATGCCTTCGCCCGGGGCGCGGTCGAAGTGCAGGACGAAGGCTCGCAGCTGCTGGCCCTGCTGCTCGACGCCAAGCGCGGCGAGATGGTGGTCGATTTCTGCGCCGGCGCCGGCGGCAAGACGCTCGCAATCGGCGCAACCATGCGCAACACAGGGCGCCTCTACGCCTTCGACACGTCGGCGCACCGGCTCGATGCCCTCAAGCCGCGGTTGGCAAGAAGCAAGCTGTCGAACGTGCATCCGGCGGCCATCGCTCACGAGCGAGACGAGCGCATCAAGCGCCTGGCGGGCAAGATCGACCGCGTGCTGGTGGACGCACCCTGCTCGGGCCTGGGCACGCTGCGCCGCAATCCGGATCTCAAGTGGAGGCAATCGCCCAAGACCATCGAGGAACTGACCGCCAAGCAGGCTGCGATCCTGCAGAGCGCCGCGCGCCTGGTGAAGCCGGGAGGGCGCTTGATCTATGCCACCTGCAGCGTGCTGCCGGAGGAGAACGAGGCCATTGCCGAGGCCTTTGGGACTGCCCATCCCGATTTCGAGGTCCTCGACGTCGCGCCGCTGCTGGGCGCCCTGAAGGTCGCGAGTCCCGAAAGCCTCTGTGCAGGCGGGGACGCCGGCGCACGGTATCTGCGGCTTTGGCCGCACCGTCACTCCACCGACGGCTTCTTTGCCGCGGTTTGGCAGAAGAAATAGGGCGAAACCCTCAAAGAAGGGCGATTACTTGTTACAGATCAAGGATTTAGCCCCATTTTTGAGGAGCCGCCCTTTAAAATCGATGGTTACCTGAAGGCTGCACCTTCGTGCGGCCATGGAGTACCGAATTCAATGTTGCTTCCTGACTCTGCCATCCTGAGCGCGACCATCGACTGGCTCGGGAACGGCCTGTGGGATCTCACGTGGTGGCAGATCGTGCTGTACACGCTGGCCACCACGCACATCACGATCGCCGCGGTCACGATCTTCCTGCACCGCACCCAGACGCACCGGGCCATGGATCTGGGCCCGATCCCTTCCCATTTCTTCCGCTTCTGGCTCTGGATCGGCACCGGCATGGTCACCAAGGAGTGGGTGGCAATCCATCGCAAGCACCACGCCAAGTGCGAGACCGAGGAAGACCCGCATAGCCCGCAGGTCAAGGGCATCGACGAGGTGCTCTGGCGCGGCGCCGAGCTCTACCGCGCCGAGTCCAAGAACAAGGAGACGATGGCGCGTTACGGCCACGGCACGCCGGACGACTGGCTCGAGCGCAACCTCTATTCGCGCTACAGCTGGCAGGGCGTGGGCCTCATGCTGGTGCTCAACCTGGCGCTCTTCGGTGCGCTCGGCATGGCGGTCTGGGCGGTCCAGATGCTGTGGATCCCGATCACTGCGGCCGGCGTCATCAACGGCATTGGCCACTACTGGGGCTATCGCAACTTCGAGGCGCCCGACGCCAGCCGCAACATCATGCCCTGGGGCCTGATCATTGGCGGCGAGGAACTGCACAACAACCATCACACCTACCCCACCTCGGCCAAGTTCTCGGTCAAGAAGTACGAGTTCGACATCGGCTGGATTTACATCAGCCTGATGCAGAAGATCGGCTGGGCCAAGGTCAAGAAGCTGCCGCCGAAGATGCAGTTGGGCGACATCCAGCCGGTGGCCGACCAGCGGACGCTGGAAGCCGTCATTGCCAACCGCTATGAGGTGATGGCCGGCTACGCTCGCGAGATGCGCCGGGCCACCAAGCAGGAACTGGCGCAGCTCAAGGCCAAAGGCGCTGACCTGTCGGTGCTGAAGGCCGCCAAGCGCTGGCTGCATCGCGACGACGACAAGGTGCCTGCCACCGCCCGTTCGAACCTGGTGCAGGCCCGTGCGGCGCACCCGGTGCTCGACAAGATGGTGACGATGCGCGAGGAACTGCGTCAGCTCTGGCTCAACACCTCGCAGTCCCGCGAGCAGTTGGCCGCCGATCTGGCCGCCTGGTGCCGTCGCGCGGAAGCCAGTGGGATCGCGGGACTGCGCGACTTCTCCACGCGCCTGCGCGCCGCGCGCGCCTGACCGATCCGTCGGGGCTCTTGGGCCCCTGCAAAAAAGCCGGCCTTCGAGCCGGCTTTTTTATTTGTCGGTGTTGGACGAATAGAGGGCAATAAAAAACCCGCTGGATCACAGCGGGTTTTCATCCGGAAATCGGCCGAATTACTTCAGCTTGATTTCCTTGTATTCGACGTGCTTGCGTGCCTTCGGGTCGAACTTCATGATCGACATCTTTTCAGGCATCGTCTTCTTGTTCTTGCTGGTGGTGTAGAAATGGCCGGTACCCGCGGTGGATTCCAGCTTGATCTTCTCGCGTCCGCCTTTGCTCGTTGCCATGATTCAGCTCCTTAGGCTTGGCCGCGCGCACGCAGGTCGGCGAGCACGGCATCGATGCCCTTCTTGTCGATCAGGCGCAGCGCTGCGCCCGAAACGCGCAAGCGAACCCAGCGGTTTTCGCTCTCGACAAAGAAACGGCGGTATTGCAGGTTCGGCAGGAACCGGCGCTTGGTTTTGTTGTTGGCGTGGGAAACGTTGTTTCCGACCATCGGGCCCTTGCCCGTGACTTCGCATACGCGTGCCATGTGGAACTCTTTCTTGAACAGCTGGCACCCGGCGCAAGGATTGCGGGGGTGGGTTGCAGCTTGACCTCGCCAGAAACGGGTGGCGGTACCCCGGCTTGCCGACCAGACTCTGCCCCTTGTGAAGAGGGCGCCGAATTCGGCAAAGCCTTGGATTATAGCCCCAACCCCCGCGACCAGCTCAAAGCGTGCCGTCCTGCTCCAGGAAGCGCTGGGCGTCGAGAGCCGCCATGCAGCCGGTGCCGGCGCTGGTGATGGCTTGACGGTACACATGGTCCTGGACGTCGCCGGCCGCGAAAACGCCCGGAATGCTGGTCATGGTCGCGAAGCCCTGGAGTCCCGAACGGGTGAGGATGTAGCCGTCCTTCATCTCCACCTGGCCCTGGAAGATGTCGGTGTTCGGATGGTGTCCGATCGCGATGAAGCAGCCCTTGAGGTCCACCTGCTCGGTCGCCCCGGTCTGGGTGTTCTTCAGGCGGACGCCGGTCACGCCTGAATCGTCACCCAGCACCTGGTCGAGCGTGCTGTGCAGCTTGAGCTCGATCTTGCCCTCCTTGACCTTCTCGTGGAGCTTGTCGATGAGGATCGGCTCGGCGCGGAACTTGTCGCGGCGATGCACCAGCGTAACCTTGCTCGCGATGTTCGAAAGATAAAGTGCCTCCTCGACCGCGGTGTTGCCGCCGCCGATCACGCAGACTTCCTGCTCCCGGTAGAAGAAGCCGTCGCAGGTCGCGCAGCCGGACACGCCGCGGCCCATGAAGTGCTGCTCGGATTCCAGCCCCAGGTACTTGGCCGAGGCGCCGGTGGCGATCACCAGCGAGTCGCAGGTGTAGGTGCCGCTGTCGCCTGTCAGCGTGAACGGGCGCTTGCTCAAGTCCACCTTGTTGATGTGATCGAACACGATCTCGGTCTTGAAGCGCTCCGCGTGCTCCAGGAAGCGCTGCATCAGATCGGGGCCCTGGACGCCGTGCACGTCGGCCGGCCAGTTGTCGACGTCGGTGGTCGTCATCAGCTGGCCGCCCTGAGCGATGCCGGTGATGAGCATGGGCTGCAAATTGGCGCGGGCCGCATAGACCGCAGCGGTATATCCGGCAGGGCCGGAGCCCAGAATGAGTACCTTGGCGTGGCGTGGAGAGGACGACATGAGTAGAAAACCTAGGTTTGACGCTGCATCAGCGTGTACATTTTCAAGGGTAGATATGGAGTATCACCGTTCGGTTCAAGACCGGGCGTGGGGTGTTTTCAATGCGTGCGATTGTATTAATGCATGGGCTTTTTAATCGCGCGATAGATCCGGGGATTGATGAATGTCGATGCTGTCCAATCTTGAATTGCTCCGCCGCGTGCCGCTGTTCGCCGCGCTCACGCCGGCCCAGTCGGCGAGCATCGCCGATGCGATCGTCAAGAAGCGTTTCAAGCGCGCCGAGGTGGTCGTCGAGCAGGGCAAGAAGTCGGATGCGCTCTACATCATCCTGACCGGCCGCGCCCGCGTGATGAGCACCGACAGCCGTGGCCGCGAGGTCATCCTGGCGACGCTGCATCCCGGCGACTACATCGGCGAGATGAGCATGATCGACGACGAGCCGCACTCGGCCACCGTGCGCACCGAGGTCCAGACCGACGTGCTGATGCTCGGCCGCGAGGCCTTCGCGCGCTGCCTGCCCGAGAACTCCTCGATGTCGTACAACATCATGCGCGGCCTGGTTGCGCGACTGCGCCACGCCGACCGCAAGATCGAATCGCTGGCGCTGATGGACGTCTACGGCCGCGTGGCGCGCTCGCTGCTCGAGTTCGCGGTGGACGACGGCGCAGGCAACCTCAAGGTGCGCGACAAGATATCCCGGCAGGACCTGGCAAAGATGGTCGGCGCGTCGCGCGAGATGGTCAGCCGCGTCATGAAGGACCTCGAGGAGCGTGGCTTCGTCCAGACGCAGACCGATGGTTCGATGATCGTCAAGGAACGGCTCTCATCGCTCGCCTGACCTTCAGGCCGGCGGCCTCGCAGCCGGCCTTCGCATTGCCGGCCCGATGACAACGCGGCCGCGATGGTGTTCGTTGTAGTTTCCGTGCGTTGCTCGCCCGCTCACGCGGGCAGGCGACCGTGCCTTCCATGACCTATTCGCTCAATACCCTTCAATCCTCCGCGTCGGGCGACGCGCAGCCCGTGCGGGCCCGCGCGATGCGCTTCGCGCACGAGATCACCCTGATCGCCGGCTTCGTCGCGTTGCTGTTCTGGCTGCTCGCCATGCTGAGCTTCACGCCCTCGGACGCTGCCTGGTCCACTTCGGGAACCGGTGGCGAGATCAAGAACTGGGGCGGCCGCGTCGGCGCCTGGCTGGCCGATGCCAGCTATTTTCTCGCGGGCTACTCCGTCTGGTGGTGCCTCGCGGCCGGTCTGCGCGTGTGGCTGTCGTCGCTGGCCGGCTGGATGCGCGGCGGCGAATCGACCGCCGCCGAGCAGCCGCCGCGCGGCCGCTTCAACCGCAGCCGCCTGGCCTTCTGGTTCGGCCTGGTGCTGCTGCTGTGCGCCAGTGTGGTGCTCGAGTGGTCGCGCCTCTATCGACTCGAAGCGCACCTGCCTGGCCATGGCGGCGGCGTGCTCGGCTACCTGGTGGGGCCTGCGAGCGTCAAATGGGTGGGCTTTACCGGCTCGGCGCTCATCGCGATCGCCGCCGGCGTGATCGGCTCGGCCTTGGTGTTCCGCTTCTCCTGGAGCCAGATCGCAGAGCGCATCGGCGCGCGCCTCTATTCGCTGTTCGAGTCGCGCCGCGAGAAGCGCGAGATCGCCGAGGACATCGCGATGGGCAAGAAGGCCATGCGCGAGCGTGAGGAGCTGGCCTCGGTGGAGCAGGGCGGCGACCCCGATTCGCCCGATGAGGAATTGCGCATCGTGCCGCGTCCCAAGCGCCGGCCGCCGGCACCGCCGGTGCAGATCGAGCCCGCACTGGCCGAGGTGCCCAAGAGCGACCGCGTCGCGAAGGAGCGCCAGAAGCCGCTGTTCCGCGAGCTGCCCGACAGCAAATTGCCGCAGGTGGATTTGCTCGATGCCGCGCAAGGGCGCCAGGAAACCGTTTCGGCCGACACGCTCGAGATGACCTCGCGCCTGATCGAGAAGAAGCTCAAGGACTTCGGCGTGGAGGTCCGCGTGGTGCTGGCCTCGCCCGGCCCGGTGATCACGCGCTACGAGATCGAGCCGGCCACCGGCGTCAAGGGCTCGCAGATCGTCAACCTCGCCAAGGACCTGGCGCGCTCGCTGTCGCTGGTTTCCATCCGCGTCGTCGAAACCATTCCCGGCAAGAACTTCATGGCGCTCGAGCTGCCGAACGCCAAGCGGCAGTCGATCAAGCTCAGCGAGATCCTGGGCTCGCAGATCTACAACGAGGGCAAGTCCATGCTCACCATGGGCCTGGGCAAGGACATCGTCGGCAACCCGGTGGTCGCCGATCTCGCGAAGATGCCGCACGTGCTGGTGGCCGGTACCACCGGCTCGGGCAAGTCGGTGGGGATCAACGCGATGATCCTGAGTCTGCTCTACAAGGCCGAGGCCCGCGATGTGCGGCTCTTGATGATCGACCCGAAGATGCTCGAAATGTCGGTCTACGAGGGCATCCCGCACCTGCTCGCGCCGGTGGTCACCGACATGCGCCAGGCCGCCCACGGTCTCAACTGGTGCGTCGCCGAGATGGAGCGCCGCTACAAGCTGATGAGCAAGCTGGGCGTGCGCAACCTGGCGGGCTACAACACCAAGATCGACGAGGCGAAGGCGCGCGAGGAGTTCATCTACAACCCCTTCAGCCTGACGCCGGACGACCCCGAGCCGCTCAAGCGCGAGCCGCACATCGTGGTGGTCATCGACGAGCTGGCCGACCTGATGATGGTGGTGGGCAAGAAGATCGAGGAGCTGATCGCCCGGCTGGCGCAGAAGGCCCGCGCCGCCGGCATTCACCTGATCCTCGCCACGCAACGGCCGAGCGTGGACGTGATCACCGGCCTGATCAAGGCCAACATTCCCACCCGCATCGCCTTCCAGGTGTCGAGCAAGATCGACTCGCGCACCATCCTCGACCAGATGGGCGCCGAGGCGCTGCTGGGCATGGGCGACATGCTCTATATGGCAAGCGGCACCGGCCTGCCGGTGCGCGTCCACGGCGCCTTCGTGAGCGACGAGGAAGTGCACCGTGTCGTCGCTTACCTCAAGTCACAAGGGGAGCCGGACTACATCGAAGGGGTGCTCGAAGGCGGAACCGTCGACGGTGAAGGTGATCTACTGGGTGAAGGCGGCGGCGAAGGCGGCGAGAAGGACCCGATGTACGACCAGGCGGTCGAAGTCGTGCTCAAGAACCGCAAGGCCAGCATCTCGCTGGTGCAGCGCCACCTGAAGATCGGCTACAACCGCGCCGCGCGGCTGGTCGAGGACATGGAACAGGCGGGGCTGGTCAGCGCGATGAGCGGCAGCGGCCAGCGCGAGATCCTGGTGCCTGCGCGCACCGAATGACGGAACACAAGGGATGATGCTGTTGAAGAAACTGTTTGCGGCCCTCGGCCTCGTGACCCTCGCGAGCGGCGCCTGGGCCGGCGGCATGGAAAGCCTCGAGGCCTTCGTGAAGAACACGAAGTCGGGCCGCGCGGAATTCACCCAGACCGTCACCGCCCCTGCCAGGGAGGGCCAGCCCTCGCGCGCCAAGGTGTCGAGCGGCACCTTCGAATTCCAGCGCCCGGGCAAGTTCAGGTTCGAATACAAGAAGCCCTTCGCCCAAAGCATCGTGGCCGACGGCGAAACGCTCTGGCTCTACGACGCCGACCTGAACCAGGTCACACAGCGCAAGCAATCGCAGGCCCTGGGCTCGACGCCCGCCGCGCTGATCGCCTCCGCGGCCGACCTGCGCGCGCTGCAAGCCGATTTCACGCTCGAGGGCGCGCCCGAACGCGAGGGGCTGCAATGGGTCAAGGCCAGTCCGAAGAGCAAGGACGGGCAATTGCAGAACGTGCAGATCGGCTTCCAGGGCGAGGCCTTGGCCTCGCTCGAGATCCTCGACAGCTTCGGCCAGCGCTCGGTGCTCAAGTTCAGCAAGGTCGAAGTCAACCCAACCCTGCCTGCGAGCACCTTCCAGTTCAAGGCGCCGGCCGGCGCGGACGTGATCCGCCAGTAGCGCCGCGCCGCGGCGCGGTTTGCCGCTGCCCGACGACCCGGCGCCTTCCGCGAGGCGGCGCGCGCGACACATGCGCGACACTACGCCTTCCATGGCCCCTACCTCCCATCAACCCCTGGCCGAGCGGCTGCGCCCCAAGACCTTGGGCGAGGTCATCGGCCAGCAGCATCTGTTGGGTCCGGGCATGCCGCTGCGCATCGCCTTCGAATCGGGCCAGCCGCATTCCTGCATCCTCTGGGGCCCGCCCGGCACCGGCAAGACCACCATCGCGCGGCTGATGGCCGATGCCTTCGACGCCCAATTCCTCAGCATCAGCGCCGTGCTCGGCGGCGTGAAGGACATCCGAGAAGCGGTCGAGCGCGCGACCGCCGCGCGCGACGGGCTGGAGCAGCGCCGCACCATCGTTTTCGTCGACGAGGTGCATCGCTTCAACAAGAGCCAGCAGGACGCCTTCCTGCCGCATGTGGAGTCGGGCCTGTTCACCTTCATCGGCGCCACCACGGAAAACCCCTCCTTCGAAGTGAACTCGGCGCTGCTCTCGCGCGCCGCCGTGTACGTGCTGAAGTCGCTGACCGAGGACGACCTGCGCCAGATCGTCAAGCGCGCCCAGGACATCCAGGCCGTGCCCGCCGTCGAGGCCAAGGCGGTGGAGCGTCTCGTGGCCTACGCCGACGGCGATGCGCGCCGATTGCTCAATACGCTCGAGACCCTTTCCGTCGCGGCCGCCGCCGAGAAGCGCGGCGACATCGGCGACGAGTGGCTTCTGCGCGTGCTCGGCGAGCGCATGCGTCGCTACGACAAGGGTGGCGAGCAGTTCTACGACACCATTTCGGCGCTGCACAAGTCGGTGCGCGGCAGCGATCCCGATGCCGCGCTTTACTGGTTGGTGCGCATGCTGGACGGCGGCGCCGACCCGCGCTACATGGCGCGCCGCCTGGTGCGCATGGCCAGCGAGGACATCGGCCTGGCCGACCCGCGCGCGCTGCGCCTGGCCCTCGACGCGGCCGAAGTCTACGAGCGCCTGGGCACGCCAGAGGGCGAACTGGCGCTGGCCGAATGCGTGGTCTACCTCGCGATCGCGCCCAAGTCGAACGCGGTCTACCAGGCCTACAACGAGGTGCGCGCCTTCGTCCAGCAGGACGGTACGCGCCCGGTGCCAATGCACCTGCGCAACGCGCCGACACGTCTCATGAAGCAGCTCGACTACGGCAAGGGCTACCGCTACGCGCATGACGAAGAGGGCGGCTTCGCGGCCGGCGAGCGCTACCTGCCTGACGGCGTCGAGCCGCAGCAACCCTTCTATCGGCCGGTGGAACGCGGCCTGGAAATCCGCATCGCGGAGAAGCTGCGGGAACTGCGCAAGCGCAACGAAGACGCGGATCGCTGATACACGGTGTATCACCGCTGATACGGCTGCAAACCGAATACCCCGCACCAGCGGGAAAACCCCGGTCGCGGCGCACCGAAATGGCGATGCGGCGTGACTACAATCCCGGCCACAAACCCGCCGTCGATACATGCTGGCGGGTTTTTTGCTAAGCGAAGCCAGGGCGCCGAACCGGTGCGTCTGGTACGTCGGGCGCCAACCAAGGGCGTCTAATACAAAAAGGGATTCTCTTTATGGACATCTTGCTGCAACAGATCATCAACGGTCTGGTCCTCGGCAGCATGTACGCCTTGATAGCCTTGGGCTATACCATGGTGTACGGCATCATCAACCTCATCAATTTTGCGCACGGCGAGGTCCTCATGGTCGGGGCGCTGACCAGCTGGACCATCATCGGCTGGATGCAGACCGCGATGCCCGGCACCCCCGGCTGGATCATCCTCATCATCGCGCTCATCATTGCCTGCGTGGTCGCCGCGACGCTCAATTTCACGATCGAGAAAGTGGCTTACCGACCACTGCGCAACAGCCCCAAGCTGGCGCCGCTGATCACCGCCATCGGCATGTCGATCCTGCTGCAGACGATCGCGATGATCATCTGGAAGCCCACCAACAAGGCCTACCCCACACTGCTGTCCAGCACGCCCATCAATGTCGGCGGCGCGGTGATCTCGCCGACCCAGGTCATGATCCTCAGCGTCACGGCCTTCTGCCTGGTGGTGCTGATGTGGCTGGTCAACTACACCAAGCTCGGCCGTGCGATGCGCGCCACCGCCGAGAACCCGCGGGTCGCCGCGTTGATGGGCATCCGTCCCGACATGGTGATCTCGGCCACCTTCATCATCGGCGCCGTGCTGGCAGCGGTTGCCGGCGTGATGTACGCCTCCAACTACGGCATTGCGCAGCATGCGATGGGCTTCATTCCCGGCCTCAAGGCCTTCACCGCGGCGGTCTTCGGCGGTATCGGCAACCTCGCGGGCGCGGTGGTCGGCGGCATCCTGCTGGGGCTGATCGAGGCCATCGGCTCGGGCTACATCGGGGCGCTCACCGGCGACATCCTGGGCAGCCACTACAGCGACATCTTCGCGTTCATCGTGCTGATCATCATGCTCACGCTGCGGCCGTCGGGCCTGCTCGGCGAGCGGGTGGCAGACCGGGCCTGAGGGAGGAGCGCCATGAAAGACACGAAGAAAATCGTCTCCATCGCGATCGCGGCCATCGGCCTGCTGGTGCTGCCGCTCTTGCTGCAGAGCCAGGGCAACGCCTGGGTGCGCATCGCCGACATCGCACTGCTCTACGTGCTGCTGGCACTGGGCCTGAACATCGTGGTCGGCTATGCCGGCCTGCTGGACCTGGGCTACGTCGCCTTCTTCGCCATCGGCGCCTACATGTTCGCGCTGCTGGGGTCGCCGCACCTGACCGACACCTTCCCGGCGATGAAGGCCATGTTCCCCAACGGGATGCACAGCTCGCTGCTGCTCATCATCCCCGCGGCCTTCGGCCTGGCAGCCCTGTTCGGCGTGCTGCTCGGCGCGCCCACGCTGAAGCTGCGCGGCGACTACCTCGCGATCGTGACCCTCGGCTTCGGCGAGATCATCCGCGTGTTCCTCAACAACCTGGACCACCCCTTCAACCTCACGAACGGGCCCAAGGGCATCACCGCCATCGACCCGGTGCATTTCTGGGGCCTCAACCTCGGCAAGGCCCTCAAGCTCGGCGACTACACGATCTCCTCGGTCTCGCTGTATTACTACCTCTTCCTCGCGCTGGTACTCATCACCATCGTGATCTCGCACCGCCTGCAGCTTTCGCGCATCGGCCGCGCCTGGATGGCGATCCGCGAGGACGAAATCGCCGCCAAGGCGATGGGCATCAACACCCGCAACATGAAGCTGCTCGCCTTCGGCATGGGTGCGAGCTTCGGCGGCGTCTCCGGCGCCATGTTCGCGGCCTTCCAGGGCTTCGTCTCGCCCGAGTCCTTCAGCCTGATGGAGTCGGTGATGATCGTCGCCATGGTGGTGCTGGGCGGCATCGGCCATTTGCCGGGCGTGATCCTGGGCGCGGTGCTGCTGGCGGCGCTGCCCGAGGTGCTGCGCTACGTGGCCGCGCCGCTGCAGGCGATGACCGACGGCCGGCTCGACGCCTCCATCCTGCGCCAGCTGTTCATTGCGCTGGCCATGATCGTGATCATGCTGGTGCGCCCGCGCGGCCTCTGGCCCACGCCGGAGCATGGCAAGTCGCTGCTGCGCAAGGGCGCGCCAACTCCACCGGTGCCGGGTTCGACGCAGGCCCACGCGCCCGGTGTCCCGACGCCGGCCGACGAGATTGCGGGCGAGGCTTCGCGTCCGATGTCCATCAATCCATGAACGAGGGGAGTACCAGCATGACTGAAACCGTCCTCGACGTTCGCGGCATTTCCAAGCGCTTCGGCGGCCTGCAGGCGCTGTCCGATGTGGGCATCAAGATCACCCGCGGCCAGGTCTACGGCCTGATCGGCCCCAACGGCGCCGGCAAGACCACCTTCTTCAACGTCATCACCGGCCTCTACACGCCCGACAGCGGCAGCTTCGAGCTCGGCGGCAAGCCCTACCAGCCCACCGCCGTGCACGAAGTGGCCAAGGCGGGCATCGCGCGCACCTTCCAGAACATCCGGTTGTTCGCGGAAATGACCGCGCTGGAAAACGTGATGGTGGGCCGCCACGTTCGTACGCACTCGGGCGTGTTGGGCGCCATGTTCCGCACCGGCAGCTTCAAGGCCGAGGAAGAGGCCATCGCCAAGCGCGCGCAGGAGCTGCTCGACTACGTGGGCATCGGCAAGTACGCCGACTACAAGGCGCGCACCCTGAGCTACGGCGACCAGCGCCGGCTCGAGATCGCCCGCGCGCTCGCCACCGACCCCCAGCTGATCGCGCTCGACGAGCCCGCGGCCGGCATGAACGCCACCGAAAAGGTGCTGCTGCGCGAGCTGATCGACCGCATCCGCAAGGACAACCGCACCATCCTGCTCATCGAGCACGACGTGAAGCTGGTGATGGGCCTGTGCGACCGCGTGACGGTGCTCGACTACGGCAAGCAGATCGCCGAAGGCACGCCGGCGGATGTTCAGAAAAACGAGAAGGTGATCGAGGCCTACCTCGGCACGGGAGGACACTGAAATGGCACAAACTCTCTTGAAAGTGAGCGGCCTGAAGGTCGCCTACGGCGGCATCCAGGCGGTGAAGGGCATCGACTTCGAGGTGCGCGAGGGCGAGCTGGTCTCGCTGATCGGCTCCAACGGGGCCGGCAAGACCACCACGATGAAGGCCATCACCGGTACCTTGCCTTTCGCTGCCGGCAGCATCGAGTTCCTCGGCAAGAGCATCAAGGGCCGTGGCGCCTGGGACCTGGTCGGCGAGGGCCTGGTGATGGTGCCCGAGGGGCGCGGCGTGTTCACGCGCATGACCATCACCGAGAACCTGCAGATCGGCGCCTACATCCGCAAGGACAAGGCCGAGATCGCGAAGGACATCGACCGCGTGTTCGCCACCTTCCCGCGACTCAAGGAACGCGCCACGCAGCTGGCCGGCACCATGTCGGGCGGCGAGCAGCAGATGCTCGCCATGGGCCGTGCGCTGATGGCGCGCCCGAAGGTGCTGCTGCTCGACGAGCCCTCGATGGGCCTGTCGCCGATCATGGTCGACAAGATCTTCGAGGTGGTGAAGCAGGTCTACGACCAGGGCGTCACCGTGCTGCTGGTCGAGCAGAACGCCAGCCGCGCGCTGCAGCTGGCCGATCGCGGCTACGTGATGGAGTCGGGGCTGATCACCATGAGCGGCGATGCCAAGGTGATGCTGAGCGATCCCAAGGTGCGCGCGGCCTACCTGGGCGAATGAACACAGCGGCCGACCCGGCCGCTGTCCTCAATCGACCTTTGCGCCGGTCGCCTTCACGACTCGCTCGTACTTCGCGAGCTCGCTTTTCATGAACGCGCCGAACTGATCCGGCGTGTTCGCGACCGGCTCTGCCAACAGCGTGGCGAATCGGCTCTTGGTCTCCGGCGCATTCAGGGCGGCGACGAAGGCGCGGTTGAGCTTGTCCAGCACCGGCGCGGGCGTGCCCGCGGGGGCCACCAGGCCCCACCAGGTGTCGATCGAAAAGCCCTTCAGCGTGCTGGCCACCGTCGGCACCTCGGGCAATGCGCTGCTGCGCTCGGCCGTGGTCACGGCGATCGCCTTGAGCTTGCCCGAACGGATGTTCGGCGCCGCGGTCGCGAGGTTGTCGAAGTTGAAGTCCACCTGGCCCGACAGCAGCGCGAGCTGCGCCGGGTTGCCGCCGTTGTAGGGGATGTGCACGGCGAAGATGCCGGCTTCCTTCTTGAACATCTCGCCCGCCAGGTGGCCGGCGCTGCCGTTGCCGCCGCTGCCGTAATTGAGCTTGCCGGGATTGGCCTTGGCATAGGCGATCAGATCTCGCAGGTTGGCGATCTTCAGGCGCTGCGCGGTCTCGGCGTTCATCACCAGCACGTTGGGCACGCGCACCATCTGCGTGATGGGCGCGAACGCGGTGGCGGCGTCGAAGGGCATCTTGCTGTAGAGCCATGGGTTGACCGCATGGGTGGCAGTCGCCGCGATACCGATCGTGAGGCCGTCGGGCGCGGCCTTCGCCACTGCGTCGGCACCAATGTTGCCGCCCGCGCCGGGCTTGTTGTCGATGATGACCGGGCCCAGCGAGTCCTTCACGCGCTCGGCCAGCGCGCGCGCGGTGACGTCGATCGGACCGCCGGCGGCGTAGGGGACGACGAGGCGGATGGGATGCTGCGCGGACTGGGCCAAGGCCTGAGAGGCGGCGAGGAGGGCGGTGGACGCGAGGAGGGCGAGCAGGAAGTCTCTGGTTTTCATGGTTCGATTGTGCGTGGAGGCGAGTCGCAAGACATCAGGGCAGCGCCTTGTCGGCCTCGGTCGTGAACGCATCCGCGAAGAACTCGTCCTCCGGCAGTCCACGCTGCGCCACGTAGTCTCGCTTCGCCGAATCGACCACGATCGGTGCGCCGCAGGCATACACCTGGTGGCCGGACAGGTCCTCGAAGTCTTCCATCACCGCCAGGTGCACGAAGCCCGTGCGCCCGTGCCAGTTGTCCTCCGGAACCGCGTTCGAGACCACCGGCACATAGCGCAGGTTGGGCATCTCGGCCATCGCCGACCGCACCCAGCCGTCCATGTACAGATCCTCGGGCCGGCGCCCGCCCCAGTACAGCGTCGCAGGCCGGTCGATGGCCTTGAACTTCATGTGCTCCAACAGCGCCTTGATCGGCGCGAAGCCCGTGCCGGATGCCAGCAGCACCATCGGCTTGGGCGAATCCTCCCGCAGGAAGAAGCTGCCGTACGGCCCCTCGATGCGCAGGATCTCCTTCTCCTTCATCGCGCCGAACACATGATCGGTGAACTTGCCCCCCGGCAGGTGCCGGATGTGCAGTTCGATGCCGGTGCCGGGCTCGCCCAGGGTGTGCGGCGCGTTGGCCATGGAGTAGCTGCGCCGCGTGCCGTCCCGCAGGATGAATTCGATGTACTGCCCGGCGTGGAACTGCAGCGGCTCGCCCGCCGGCAGCTGCAGGCGCAGCATCA
>DATFFA010000008.1:0-7084 GCA_035250605.1 Variovorax sp.
GCGCGCCTCCGACGCCAGCCTGCTGCTGCCGCTCACCGAGCTGGCTCGCCGGCGCGGGGCGGTGGCCGCGCGGGCCTTTCCTGCCCGCTGGGCGCCGGGCCGGCTGCTGAGCGTGCTGCACGAGGGCCGCCTGCTCGGCGTGCTGCTCGACAAGTGCCTGCACGACAAGTTGTGGCGCGGCTGGTTGGCCGCCGGCGAGGCCGACTGGGCCAGCGCCTACGACGTGCTGCTGGAGCCCGGTGACGAGCCCTTCGAGCCCATGTTCGGGCTGATCCAGACCTGGAACGTGATCACTCTCGAGCAGCGGCCGCAGCTGTGCGCGCGCGTGCTGGGCGAGCTCTCGGCCACGCGGCTGGCAGCCGTTCGCGCGGTCCACGACGAATGGGCCGTGCAGCGGCCGCTGTCGATCGTGCCGGAGCCCGGCCGCATCGCGCTGCGCACTGCGGGCGGCGTGTTCTCGGTGCTCTCCGGCACGCCGCTGGGCGTCGACGATCCGCGTGCCGAGTACCAGGGCCTGTACCTCGAGGCTGCCACGCGGCTGGCGACCCAGCTGCAGGCCGCGGCGAAGCCCGCCGGCACTCCGGTACTCGCGGGGCCTTTGGCCGACGGCTGGTGGCCCCGACTCGCCGGCTGGTTTCGCGCCGACCGGGTGGTGCGGCCGGCGCTGATTTTGCTGGCGCTGGTGGTGGTGGTGCAGAACCTTGCGCTGCTGCGTTCCGGCAGCGAAGACGAGGAGCTCCGCTTTCGCGCCACATCCGAGGCCGGGGCGCCCGCCGCATCCGAAGTCCTGCTGCTGCGCTGGAAGGCCGGCGCCCCCATGGCCGAGGCGCAGGCGCTGCTGCGCTCGGCCGGTGCCGAGGCCATCGGCGGGCCCGATGCGCAGGGGCGATGGCGGCTGCGTCTGGCGGGCGGTGATGCGGCCCAGGGACGTGCGATGCTGGCGGGTTCGCCGCTCGTCGAATCGGTGGAGGGGCCATGAGCGCCGGCCGGCCGCTTGAAGGCGCGAAGGCTCTCTTGGGGGGCAGCGCAGTACTCGAAATGGGCAGGCGCGTGGGCGCTATGAGACATGCGGTGTTGAAGGTCTTGCTCGCTCCCCTTCCGGGGGAGGGTGGGGGTGGGGGCTCCGGCCTCGGATCAAGCGCACCGCCAAAACAAGCGAACGATGCCCTCACCCCAGCCCTCCCCGGAAGGGGAGGGAGCAAGGTCAGTTCGTCCGTCAAGAAAAGCGGTGGCTCATCTTCGCCGCGATGCCCCGCAAGACCGCGTTCGAAATAGCTCATTCATTCATTCATTCACCGAGGAGAAGAAGATGTCTTGGACGATCGACGGCACCCTGGACCCCGACGAGGCCCTGCGCCTGCTGGACCACATGTCCGGCGCCAGCGACAACGACTTCGCGATGCTCATCGAGAACAAGGGCGCGGTCGTCGAGGGCGAGTCCGCGCGCCAGTACGAGGACGGCAAGCAGCGCATGGACATCGCGGGCTACGCCTACCTGGCCGAGGTCGTCACCCCGCCGGGCGCCAGCAAGGGCAAGGTGCGCAGCCACAGCCTGATCGTGGTGCGCAACTGCGACGCGGCGACGGCCTCCATCGCCAGCCTGATGAAGAACCAGGACAGCGACATCAAGGTCGAGCTCTCGGTCTTCAAGGCCGGCGGCGATTCGTCCAGGGACATGCAGCCCACGCTCGAGATCGTGCTGGAGGGCGCCCGCATCGACACCCATTCCATCCTGACCGGCGGCACGCCGCGGCGGCCCTGCGAGATCCTGTTCTTTCGCTACCGCAAGATCGAGATCCGGTCCGCGGCGCAGAAGGGCACGGGCCAGCGCGGTGCCGTGCGCAGCTGCGTCATGAATGCTGAATGAATGAATCCCCGGCTCACGAAAGGCACCCCATGACCCGATCCGCCGAACTCCTTCAAGCCGCCGACCCTGCCGGCGCCCTCAAGGCCCTGAGCGAGGAGGTGCGCGCCAGGCCGGGCGACGCCAAGCTGCGCGTCTTCATGGCGCAGCTGCTGTGCGTGCTCGGGCAGTGGGAGCGCGCGCTCAACCAGCTCAACGTCGCGGCCGAGCTCGATGCGCTGGCCGTGCCGATGAAGCAGGTCTACGGCGAGGCCATCCGCTGCGAGGGCCTGCGCGCCGAGGTGTTCGCCGGCACGCGCACGCCGATGGTCTTCGGCCAGCCCGACGAGTGGCTCGCGCTGTTGATCGAGTCGCTGCTGCGCCAGGGCGCCGGCGATGCGGCATTGGCCGAGGACCTGCGCACGCGCGCCTTCGACGCCGCCCCCGCGACTCCGGGCACGCTGGACGGCAAGCCCTTCGAATGGCTGGCCGACGCCGACATGCGCCTGGGCCCGGTGCTTGAGGCCTTCGTGAACGGCCGCTATTACTGGATTCCCTTCGCCCGCCTGGCCCACATCAAGTTCGATCCGCCCGAGGACCTGCGCGACTGCGTGTGGCTGCCGGCCCATCTGCAGTTCGAGAACGGCGGCGAAACCCTGGCGCTGGTGCCCACGCGCTACGAGGGCACGCACGCCTGCGCCGATGGTGCGCTGCAGCTCGCGCGCAAGACCGAGTGGCGCGAGCTGCGGCCCGAGGTGTGGGCCGGCTGGGGCCAGCGCATGCTTGGCGGCGACGACGGCGAGGAGCACGCCATGCTGGACGTGCGCGAGATCCTGTTCTCGGCAGCGGCGCAGCAAGAGCCGGCCCATGGCTGAGCAGATCGCCCAGGAGCGCCTGCAGCCCTCGCTGCTCGACCGGCTGGTCGACCACGCGCCCACCGAGCAGCGCGAGAGTGACGACAAGCGCACCTTGACCCGCCAGGCGCTGCGCCAGGCGATGCTGCGCGATCTGTCGTGGCTGCTCAACGCGACCGGGTACGGCTTGCCCTTCGACGACAAGCGCTATCCGAATGCGGCGCGCTCGGTGCTCAACTACGGATTGCCTATGCTGTCCGGCCAGTTCACGTCGTCCATTCAGCGTGTCAGCATGGAACAGGCTCTGAAGAACGCCATCCTGCAGTTCGAGCCCCGCATCCTGCCTCGCACACTCGAAGTGGAACTCGTCATGGA
The DNA here is from genome assembly GCA_035250605.1 of Variovorax sp. Lineage (GTDB taxonomy): Bacteria > Pseudomonadota > Gammaproteobacteria > Burkholderiales > Burkholderiaceae_C > Variovorax. Next base: position 3,073 of record DATFFA010000008.1, read on the forward strand.
AGGCTCGGCTCTCGACTCCCACAACCGCATCGGCCTCCAGATACGCGGGCTGCTCTGGGCCCAGCCGGTGCCGCTGGAGTTCCTCATGCGCAGCCGGATCGATCTGGAAGAGGGGCGCATCGAGATCGAAGACGTGGCGCTTCCGCAGCGCTAGGGCCCGCCAATCCATGAATCACCCGTGCGTGAGGTCTTGCTCCCTCTCCCTGTGGGAGAGGCGGCCATTTCCCAAAGCCCCCCGGAGCGCTGCATGGACCCGCGCCTGCTGACCCTGTACGAACAGGAGCTGCGCTATTTCCGCGAGAGCTCCGGCGAGTTCGCGCGCGCCTTTCCGAAAATCGCGCACCGCCTGGGCATCGAGGGCCAGGACGTCGCCGATCCCTATGTCGAACGGCTGATCGAGGCCACCGCCTTCCTGGCCGCGCGCGTCGGCCTCAAGCTCGATGCGGAGTACCCGCGCTTCACCGGCCACCTGCTGGACATCGTCTATCCGCAGTTCATGGCACCCACGCCTTCGATGATCGTGGTGTCCCTGGCCATCGACCCCGACGACGCGAATCTCGCCGGCGGCCCAACGCTGGCGCGCGGAAGCGGCCTGCGCGCGCGGCACGCCGTGGGCCAGAACACGCATTGCGAGTTCCGCACCTCGTGCGCGCTGCGCCTCTGGCCCGTCGAGGTGCAGCGCGCGCAGTACTTCACCTATGCGCCCGATCTGCCGCTGGCCCAGCATCCGCAGTCGCGCGAGATCCGCGGCGGCCTGCGCATCGCACTGCGCGCCACCGCAGGCCTCAAGTTCAACCAGATCGCACTGGACGAACTGCTGATCCACTTCGGCGGCGCCGAGGACGTGGCCTGGCAGCTGCACGAGTGCATGCTCGGCAAGCCCCTGGGCGTGCTCGTGCAACCGCTGTCGGCGGGCGGCGTGGCGGCAGGCGCCGCGGCGGGCGCGGTGCGGCAGTTGCCGGCGAGCGCGGTCCAGCCCGTGGGCTTCGAGGACGACGAGGCGCTGCTGCCCGTCACCGCCACCGGCTTCTCGGGCCATCGGCTGGTGCAGGAGTACTTCGCCTTCCCGCAGCGCTTCCAGTTCGCGCGCATCGTGGACCTGCAGCGCGTGCTGTCTTCGATGGCGGTGAGCGAGGTCGAGCTGGTGGTGCTGTTTTCGCGGGGCGATGCGGCGCTGGAGAAGCTCGTCAGCGCCGACAACGTGCAGCTGCACTGCGTGCCGGCGATCAATCTCTTTGCCAAGCGGCTCGACCGCGTGACGGTGAACGAAGGCGTGAGCCAGTTCCACCTGGTGCCGGACCGCACGCGGCCGCAGGACTTCGAGGTCCACACCGTCACCGAGGTGATCGGCCACGGCAACCCGGCCGGCGCCGACGCCACGCCGGAGCTGCCCTTCCTGCCCTTCTACGCGGCCTTCCACGGCAGCCGCCACAGCCACCCGGCCTACTTCACGACCACGCGCGAGCCGCGCATGCCTTCGGCACGGCAGCGCACCGATGGCCATCGCAGCAGCCACATCGGCTCCGAGGCCTACATGCAGATCGTCGACCCGCAGCAGGCGCCCTATGCAAGCTCGCTGCGGCAGCTGGCCGTGAGCGCGCTGGTCACCAACCGCGACCTGCCGCTGCTGATGCCGCTGGGCCGCGAGAACGACTTCGATTGCATCGACGCCTTTCCGGCACAACGGGTGCGCATGGTGCGCGGGCCTTCGCGACCGGTCTCGCCGGTGGTGAGCCACGGGCTGGGCTGGCGCGTGATCGACCACCTGGCGCTCAACTATCTGTCGCTCGCCGACAGCTCCGCGCAGCAGGGCGCGGCCGCGCTGCGCGAGATGCTCATGCTTTACGCCGTGCATGGCGACGAGGTGCGGCAGGGCCAGGTGCGCGGCCTGCTCTCGGTGCGGTCGAAAGCGGTGACGCGGCGCCTGCCGCTGGCCGGGCCGATCGCCTTCGGCCGCGGGCTGGAGGTCACGCTCGAGGTCGACCGCAATGCCTTCCATGGCCACAGCGCCTTTCTCTTCGGCGCGGTTCTGGCGCGCTACCTGGCGCGGCACGTGGAAGTCAACCACTTCGTCGAGACCGTGCTCAGCGCGGCCGGCCGCGGCGAGATCATGCGATGGAGGCCGCTGTGCGGGGCACGCCCGATCCTGTGAGCGCCGCCCGGCCGCCCGAAGGCGCGAAGGCCCCCTCGGGGGGCAGCGCAGTACACGAAGTGACAAGCGTGGGGGCTCTTTTGATCCCCGTCGCCGCCGGCGCGCGGCCAGCCGCCAGCGTCGGCCGGCACCTGCAGGCCTGCGGCGAGCAGCCGTGGGCGTATGACTACTTCGCGCTGATGCGCCGGCTCGAAAGCATCGCCGCCCCTGCGCCGCGCTGGGGCCGCGCGCTGCTGCCGAGTGCCGAGCCGGTGCGCGTCGGTCAGGAGCCCTCGCTGTCCTTCGCACCCGCCAGCTTCAGCCGCTTCGAGCCCGCGAGTGCCCATTCGCCGCCGCGGCTGCGCCAGCATTTCTTCGGCTACCTCGGGCCCAACGGGCCGCTGCCGGTTCACCTGAGCGACTTCATCCGCGAGCGCACCATCAACCACGGCGACCCGACCTGGCTCGCCTTTCTCGACACCTTCTCGCACCGCTTCTCGCTCCTCTTCTACCGGGCCTGGACGCAGGCGCGGCCTGCGGTGGGGCTGGACCGGCCACAGGACGACGGCTTCCGGCGCCGGGTGGGCGCGCTGGTCGGCATCGGCACCCCCGCGCGGCAGCAACGGGACGAAATCCACGACGACGCGCGGCTGCATTTCTCCGGCCGCCTGCTGCGGCAGGTGCACAACGCCGAGGGGGTGGAGGCCGTGCTCGCCAGCTACTTCGGCGTGCCGGTGCGGCTCGAGCCCTGGGTCGGCCACTGGATGCCGCTGCCGCAGGAGGAGTTCACCCGGTTGGGTCGCGGCGAGGCCTCGCGCTCGCTGGGCATGGGCGCGATGCTGGGGCGGCGCGCCTGGGACCGCCAGCACCGCGTGCGCCTGCACCTGGGGCCGCTCGACCTCCAGCAGTACCGCATGTTCCTGCCCACCGGCGACGGGCGTCCCGCCCTGCGGCGGTGGATGCAGCAGCTGCTGGGCGACGAGCTGTACTGGGACGCCGAGCTGATCCTGCAGAAGGAAGAGCTGCCGCCTGCGCGCCTCGGCACGCTGAAGGGCAATGCGCCGCGCCTGGGCTGGGTCTCGTGGCTGGGCCGCGAGCGGCGCGCGCGCGACGCGGCCGATGTCCGTATCGATGGCGATGCGCCGATGCGTCGCACCGCAGTTCAATAAGACCGAGGGGGCTGTCCGTCATGCATTCGAGGAGATCCATGGACCCCCAAGCTCACATTCGTTCGCTGCCCTCCGAGGGGGCGCATGCCTCCTTCGAGGCGGTTCTACAGGAGGCATCATGAGTGAAATCAGCCGCACGGCCTTGTTCGGCAAGCTCAATTCGCTCGCCTACAAGGCGATCGAGGGCGCCACGGTGTTCTGCAAGATGCGGGGCAATCCGTACGTGGAACTGGAGCACTGGTTCGCCCAGCTGCTGCAGTCGCAGGACTCCGACCTGCACCGCGCGATCCAGCACTACGGGCTGGACATCTCGGTGATCGCCAAGGACATGACGGCCGCACTCGACCGGCTGCCGCGCGGCGCCACCGCCATCAGCGACTTCTCGCCGCACATCGAGAACGCGATCGAGCGCGCCTGGACCTACGCCACCCTGCAGTTCGGCGAGGCGCAGGTGCGCACCGGCTACCTGCTGGTGGGCATGCTCAAGACGCCCGGCCTGCGCAACCCGCTGCTGGGCCTGTCGAAGCAGTTCGAGAAGATCAAGGTCGAGGACCTGGCCGACAACTTCGCCAAGATCTGCGATGCCTCGCCCGAATCGAAGATGAGGGCGCAGGACGGCACCGGCATGGGAGGCATCGGAAGTGCGGGCACGCCCGGCGAGGACGCCGGCGCGATGGCGCCCGCCGCCATGGGCAAGGGCGATGCGCTCAAG
>DATFFA010000009.1:0-14604 GCA_035250605.1 Variovorax sp.
GAATGCGGGCCGCGCGCCACCACGATCTCCTTCAGGCCGCGGATGCGGTCGTAGGCGGCGATGGTGCCCTCCAGGCTCTCGGCGCGGTCCCACAAGCCCTTGCCGAAAAAGGCGGCCGGCCATCGCGCCATGCCCGCGAGCGTGGCCGAGTTGGGATAGAAGACGATGTGGTGGTCGGCCGCCATGCCGCCGAGGAACAGGTTGCGGTCTGCCAGGTCCGGCGCTGCCGGCACGTAGCCGGCACCGCTCGCGAAGGAGGCGAGCAGGATCGCACCCTTGATGTTCTTGTAGCCCTTGGGCGGCGAGCAGGCGGTGACCGGCAGGTCGTAGCTGCAGGACTCGACAAAGTTCTTTGTCATGGCCCAGGCGGTGGACATGGAGCCGCGCGAGTAGCCGCCGAGCAGGATCGGCATCTGCCTGGCTTTCATGCCGGCCAGCAGCCGGCCGCCCGCCGCACTGCCTTCGATCAACTCGCCCGAGGGCGTGAGCAGGCGCATGCCGACACCTTTCTCCAACTGATCGAGCACGCGGAACACGTCTTCGCCCTGCTCGAGCGTGTGGGTGTCGCTGAGGCCGCCGGAGATGCCCTCGCCGCGGCGGTCGTAGGCCAGCACGTCGAAGCCGGCGGCATTCAGTGCCTGCAGGTTCTCGCGCCACCAGCGCTGGCCCATGGTCTCGGTGCTTGCGTTGGGGAAGCCAATGGCGATGGCCCGGCCGGTGGCGGCATCGATGCGGTAGGGCTTCTCGTCGGGGTGTTGGATCGCCGTCATCTGCCCGCCGCCGCCCGTGGCGATGATCACCAGCGCGCGCAGGCGGCCACCCTTTCCGTCGTCCACGCCCGCGCCTTCGATGTACCAGCCGCGCAGCTTGATGGTGTCGGTCATGTGCAGTCTGAGGCGCTCGAAGCTGTCGCGCGGTGCGCTGAACTCGACGGTGTAGGTGCGCGACTCTGCCTGCGCGATGGCCTCGCGGTAGGGCGGCTTCGCAAAGAAGGCCGGACGCCGGATCTGGCGCAGGTCGACCTGGCCGTGCGGGTCGATCGCACCGGAGGGATCGACCACGCCGGTGGAGCGCCGCACGCGTTCCTGGTTGGGCGGCAGCCAGCGCTGGATTTGGGCATCGATGCGCCGGAAGCAGGCGGCGTCGTCCTTGCAGGTGCGCCAGCGTGCCTTGAGCCTGGCGTCGGTGAACTCGTCGACGTAGAAGTCGCGGCCGGCGTAGTGCCGCGGCGGGCGGTGCGCGCTCAGCAGCAGGGGCACGCAGACGGTATTGCCATGGGCCGCGGGCAGCAGGTAGCCGGGCAGCAGCGTGTTGCGGTCGGCGCCCACATGTGCGTGGCAGTCGGTGGGTGGCGGCTCGGCGTGGGACGACGTGTCGTCGCTGCCGGGCAGGGCGCAGCCGGCAACGACGAGCAGCGCCAGCGCCGCGCTTCTTCGAAGCCGCTCAGCCGAAGCGCAGCGCATGGATCGGCGGCGGGGATGCGAGGTGGGGCACGGCGGCATGATGCGCCGCTGCGCGCGAGGCTTCAAGAGCTGCGCGAGGCGGCGCGCTCACGAGGTCCGGCCTTTTTTCTGTTGCCGAGCCTGCAGAACTGCAGGGGCCGCGAACGCAGATCCGCACGATCATTCTTCACTGCAGGCGACGAACATGCCTCGTGGACCCAAGAGTGGCACGAGCCCAGGAATGGTTCCAAGCTAAGCCGCGATGAGCTTCTGCACCAGTTCCGCCGTCGTCGCCGCGACATACTTGCGCATCAGCCGCGCGCGATGGATCTCGACCGTGCGGTGGCTGATGCCCAGCGCCCGCCCGATTTCCTTGGAGGTCAGGCCCTTCATCAGCTGCGCCGCCACCTCGCGCTCGCGCGGCGTGAGCTCGGCCTTGGCCGCGCGGCGCGAGCCCAGGTCCTCGAAGGTCCAGATGCCGGCCTCGTGCGGTGCCGCGCGGTTGAGCGCCTGGCCGCTCACGTGGCACCAGAAGGTCTCGCCCGCAAAGGCGCCGTGCAGGCCGCCGACGCGCCGCATCATGCGGTTGTCGGCATAACGGCCGCTGGCGTTGAGGATCGGCTCCATGCGCTTGCCGATGCGCTCGAATTCGACGACGCTCGGGTAGAGCACGCGGAAGGACTGGCCGACCAGCATCTCGCGCGTGGCACCGAACATTTCGCACAGGCGCGCGTTGCAATCGACGATGATCCGATGGCGCGACAGCACCATGCCCACCGGCGCCTCCTCGAAGGCGAGCCGGTAGTCGATGGGGGCGAGGGCAGTGTCGGGTGTCTCCATTACGAAATACTACGTATGCGCATACGTAGTATCGTGCGGGTTATCCATCAACCACCATTTCCGAGCGAGGAATCATGGCGAACAAGATCTACCCCTCCGCCGATGCGGCGCTCAAGGGCGTCGTGGCCGACGGCCAGACGCTCGCGGTCGGCGGCTTCGGTCTCTGCGGCATTCCCGAAGCGCTGATCGATGCACTGCACGATTCGGGCGTCAAGAACCTGACCTGCATCTCCAACAACGCCGGCGTCGACGGCTTCGGCCTGGGCAAGCTGCTGGAGACCCGCCAGATCAAGAAAATGATCGCGAGCTACGTGGGCGAGAACAAGGAGTTCGAGCGCCAGTACCTAGCCAAGGAACTGGAGCTCGAATTCACCCCGCAGGGCACGCTGGCCGAGAAGCTGCGCGCCGGCGGCGCCGGCATCCCGGCCTTCTTCACCAAGACCGGCGTGGGCACGCTGGTGGCGGAGGGGAAGGAGCTGCGCGAGTTCGATGGCGAGACCTACGTGATGGAACGCTCGCTGGTGCCCGACGTGGCGCTGGTCAAGGCCCATGTGGCCGACAAGTCCGGCAACCTGCGCTTCCGCCTGACGGCGCGCAACTTCAACCCGGCCGCGGCGATGGCCGGCAAGATCTGCATCGTCGAGGTCGAGAAGATCGTCGAGATCGGCGAACTGGCGCCGGACGACATCCACCTGCCGGGCATCTACGTGCATCGCATCGTGCTCAATGCCCACCCCGAGAAGCGCATCGAGAAGCGCACCGTGAGCGCGGCGGTCGACGTGGCCGCCGCCAAGGTCGAGGCCCAGGCCGCCATTGCCCAGGCCGCCGCCGGCAGCGAAGTGCCGGCCCCCGTCAAGAACAGCAACAAAGGAGCCTGACATGCCCTGGACCCAAGACCAGATGGCGGCGCGCGCCGCCCAGGAGCTGGAAGACGGCTTCTACGTGAACCTCGGCATCGGCATCCCCACGCTGGTGGCCAACTTCGTCGGCGACAAGGAAGTCTGGCTGCAGAGCGAGAACGGGATGCTCGGCATCGGTCCCTTTCCGACCGAGGACCAGGTCGACGCCGACCTGATCAACGCCGGCAAGCAGACGGTGACCACGCTGCCCGGCTCGGCCATCTTCGGCAGCCACGACAGCTTCGCGATGATCCGCGGCGGCAAGATCAACCTGTCGATCCTCGGCGCCATGCAGGTGAGCGCCAAGGGTGACCTCGCCAACTGGATGATCCCGGGCAAGATGGTCAAGGGCATGGGCGGCGCGATGGACCTGGTGGCGGGCGTGAAGCGCGTGATCGTCCTGATGGAGCATGTGGCCCGCAAGAAGGACGGCACCGAGGATCTCAAGATCCTCGAGGAATGCACGCTGCCACTGACCGGTGTGGGCGTGGTGGACCGCATCATCACCGACTTGGCGGTGATGGACGTCACGCCCGAGGGCCTGAAGGTGGTCGAGCTGGCCGAGGGCGTCACCTTCGAGGCGCTGCAGGCCAAGACCGGCGTCAAGCTCCTGCACTAGGGTCTTGCTCCCTCTCCCTCCGGGAGAGGGCACGGGTGAGGGCAGCAGCCTTCTGCCTCGCGCGGCGGTACTGATCCCCGTATGGAGATGCCTCGAGGAGACCCATGCGCCCCGAAGAAGCCCTCCGGTCCCTCTGGACCCTTGCCGCGCTCCCCGAGGAGGCCCTGGCCTTCGCCCGCCTGACCGGCGCCGACCCGGTGCTGCCTTCCTCCTTCGCCGTGGGCACGGCGGCGCAGGCCAGCATCGCCGCCGCCGCGCTCGCGGCCTGCGAGCTCGGCCATCTGCGTGGCACGCCGCGCCAGCAGGTCACGGTCGACATGTTGCATGCGGCGATGGAATGCACCGCCTGGTTCAGCCTGAACGGGCGGGTGCCGCCGCAGTGGGATCCCGTCTCGGGCCTCTACCGCTGCGCCGACGGCTGGGTGCGCGTGCATGCGAACTTCGCCCACCATCGCGAGGGGGCGCTGCGCCTGATGGGGCTGGACCCCTCGACGGCGCAGCGGGCCGACGCGGAGGCAGCCATGCGGGGCATGAAAGCGATCGATTTCGAGACCGCCGCGGCCGAGGCCGGGCTGGTCGCGACCGCGCTGCGCCGCTTCGACGAATGGGATGCGACGCCGCAGGGTCGGGCCATCGCGGCCCAGCCGCTGTTCGCCATCGAGCGCATCGGCGAAGCGCCGCCCCGGACGCTGGCGCCGCTGGCCGAATCGCAGCCGCCGCTCGCGGGCCTGCGCGTGCTGGATCTCACGCGCGTGCTGGCTGGCCCGGTCGGCTGCCGCGCGCTGGCGGCCTTCGGGGCGGATGTCATGCTGGTCAACGCACCGCATCTGCCGAACATCGAGGCCATTGCGGACACCAGCCGAGGCAAGCTCTCGACGCATCTGGACTTGCGCCGCCAGGCCGGGCGGAGCTCGCTCGAGGAGCTGCTGGCCGAGGCGCATGTGTTCGTGCAGGGCTATCGGCCCGGCGGCCTGGCCGAATTGGGCTTCGGGCCCGAGCAGACGGCGCGGCGGCGCCCCGGCATCGTTCACGTCTCGCTCTCGGCCTACGGCTCGCACGGCCCCTGGGCACCGCGCCGCGGCTTCGATTCGCTGGTGCAGACGGCCATGGGCTTCAACCACGCCGAGGGCGAGGCGGCCGGGGCAGGCAAGCCGCGGCCCTTGCCGATGCAGATCCTCGACGAGGCGACCGGCTACCTGATCGCGATGGGCGCGGCGGCGGCGCTGTGGCGCCAGCAGCGCGAAGGCGGCAGCTGGCACGTCCGGGTCTCGCTGGCGCAGACCGGGCATTGGCTGCGCGGCCTGGGACGGATTCCGAGTGGATTCGAGGTGTCCAGTCCGAAGATCGAGCCTTGGCTGGAGAGTGCCGCTTCCGGGTTCGGCGAGCTGCGGAGCATGCGGCTCAGTGCACGGCTGGGCCGAACGCCGGTCGCGTGGCGGCGGCCTTCGATGCCGCCGGGCAGTCACCCGGCTCGCTGGCCTTGAGCATCAACGCGAGAGGGTCGCCACGATCATCGACAGACCGAAGCTGGAGAAGGTCATTGACAGGGCGACAAGCAGGATCTGGGTCTTGCGCGAGAGCTTGTGCCAGATCTCGACAGACCGCGCGGCGGTTTGGCGTAACACGGATTGAAGGGAGGCAGAGATGCGGGCCCTCTCGGGCGTGCGGTGATGCAGGGGCTGAAGGCCGGAATGCAGGTTGTCCAGCGAAGTGGCGGCGGCTGAGCTCATGACAATCTCCGATCAGTGGGGCGCGGAGAGCGATTCATCTCATCCTGCGCATGATCGAAGTATTTGGTTTTCAGGATTTCGGCACATCGACCAGAGGAGCCAGTTCGGCCTAGGCAGAGGGCCAAGGCCGAAGGGCCATGGTCGGGGCCTAGGCTCAAGCCGGTGGCGCTGCCGCAGCGGCCGGCGTGAAGCCCGTCACGAGCTGCATGAGCTCGGCCCCGATGTTGACCACCTGGCTGTCGATCCCGGCGGGCAGGACCAGGCTGCAGGGGGCGTGGAAGCGTTGGGCCGCACCGTCGACCACGAGCTTGCCGTGGCCGGTGAGCACCAGGACGATCCGGGCACATTCGATCGGCTGAAGATCGACGCGCGCATCGATCTCGAGGACCTCCATCCAGAGCTCGAAAGGCGCAAAGCCCAGGCCCCGGTGGGCCGCGGCAAAGCGCTGCCGCCCTTCGGCGTGGAGGCGAGGCAGGGTGGAGTGGTCGATGACATGCATGATTTGGGAACTTGTGACTGGCGCGTGCCCCGTCATCGCGAGGCGCGTCCGGATACTCTTGTCGGTCCGGTGCCAGTGTTCCCCGTCCAAGGCCGGGTGCATAGGCCAATCGAGAGCCAACGGCGAGCCAATGGGTTGGTTCCGCGGGGGTGTCCTTGGCCCTATAGTCCGGTATCGGGCCGGAGGAACGATGCAGCGTGCGACTTTTGCTCAAACCAAGATCCAGCCGCCGCGATTTCGCGCCGGATTGATCGAGCGGGGCGGAGCTGGAACGCGGTACCAGGAGCAAAGGCGTGCTTGACGAGCCCACTGCGATCCACGCCCACACGCTCGCGCCGGCAAAGATCCGGCTTCCCCGCCCTCGCGCCCGACTGATCGAGCGCACTGACCTGGATCGCCGGCTTGGCGAGGCGCTGATCCGTCAGAGCCTGGTGCTTCTCGTCGCGCCGGCCGGGTTCGGCAAGACGGTGGCCTTGTCGCGCCAGCTGCAGCGGCTGCCGCCGGACCACGCCGTCGCCTGGGTGACGGCCGACGCCGACGACGACCTGCCGCGCCTGCTGTTGTGCCTGATCGAGGCGCTCGAGCCCTACGACCCGCCCTGGCGCATTGCGCCGGAGGCGCTGGCAGCGCTGGCCGCGAAGGACGACGGCCCGCGCAGCGTGGCCAAAATGATGCTGGACACGCTGGCAGCGACGGACGTCCAGCGCGGCCTGATCGCACTGGACGACCTGCATGCGGTGTCGGACGCACGCGTGTTCGCATTCCTCGACAGCCTGCTCGAAAGCCTTCCCATCAACTGGACCCTGGTGATCGCCACGCGCACGGAACCGCCGCTGGCTCTGGCGCGACTGCGCGTTCGCCGTGAGTTGGCCGAGTTCCGCCAGGATGTGCTGAGCTTTTCAATGGAGGAAGTTCGCAGCCTTCGCCAATCCATCACAGGGACCGACGACCCACAGGTGGCCCGAGGACTCTACGAGCGTACCGAGGGATGGCCGGCCGGCGTATGGCTGAGCGTGGACGCGACCGCCGGCCCCGGCGGGGTCGACCGGATCGGCAGCAGGCAGAGCAGGCGGCACCTTTTCGACTATCTGGCCAGCGAGGTGCTGGAGCAGATGCCGCAGGAGCTGCGCACCTTCCTGCTGCGCTGCTCGGTGCTGCCGGAGCTGACCGCCGGCCGCTGCGCCATGGTGAGCGGCAGCCCCCGGGCGGCCGAGTTGTTGGAGGACGTCGAGCGAGGAGGGCTGTTTGTCTCGGTGCTCCAGGGCGGGGAGCCCATCCTGCGGCTGCATGATCTGTTCCGCGACTTCCTGGATGAGAAGCTCGGGCAGCAACTGCCCCAGGAGGTGCCGCAGCTGTTGAGGCGTGCGGCGGAGTCCGAGCGAGATCCCGTTCGCCGGGTGAAGCTCTGGATGCGCGCCGGAGATTGGCCGCAGGCCGAGCAGGTCCTGGCGGATCTTGCGCCTGCGCTTCTGACCGCAGGCGACAGCGCCCAGGTGGTGCGGCTCATCGAGCAGTTCCCGCAGCACAGGCGGGACGCATCGCCGGAACTGGCCTATGCCAGAGGCTTGTGTGCCTGGCAGGAATTCGAAGATCCTTCCGTCGTGAAGTGGATGGGCCGGGCGGCGCCGGGTCTGGAAAGGCTCGGCCGCCCCGGCGATGCCCAGGAGGCACGCCTCCTGGGGGCGATCTCGCTGCTTTTCATGGGGAGGCTCGAGGAAGCGAAGGCCCAGGCGCGGGCGGTCCCGGCCGAGCCCGCCAGGCGCGAAACGGCCGTGCTGATCGAGCTCTTCGAGCATTGGTGCAGCGCGATCTACGGTCCGTCGGCCGGGCCGGCCGGCCATCTGGCCAAGATGGCGGATCTGTTGGCGCACGATGCGCCTGCGCATCTCTGGCACCGTTGCATGCCTCGGATGTACATGATGATCGGTCGGGCCGGCGTGGCAGGCCCGATGCGGCGCTTCGTGGAAGGAGCGCACGCAGCCGCGCGCGATGGCAGCGAGCCTCTGCAGGCAGCGGCCACCGTGCTCGACACCTGGCTCGCCATGTGGCGGGGCGATCGCGAGGCCGCCCGCACAGCCATCGAGCGATTGCAGGAGCAGAGCCGATGGCTCGGCCAGCCGCGCAGCCTGTCCGTCCCTTTGCTGGCCGCGTTGGTGGTGTTTCACGCCATGAGCGGAGACAAGGAAGGCGTGCGCGCCGGGTGCGAGGCCCTTTTGTCCAACGCTGCCGCACCGACGCTCCACGCGGATTGGAAAACGAACGTCATCGCGTGGTCGGGACGCCAGTCGGCCGCTGCGGACGACTGGCCGCGCGTGCGCCAGGCGCTGCACGATCTGGGTGGGCTCGGCGGCACGACTGCGTTCCCGAAACTCAGCATGCAGGCGCTGGAGGCCCGGTACGCGCTGCACGAGGGACGCAACGAGGATGCGCTGCGAGCCCTGCGCCTTGTGGTCGAGGGCTCGGCCGACGTGGATCGTGTCGGCTTCGATGCGTTCGTGCGTGGGTGCCTGGCGGTGGCCGAACTGCGAGCCGGCTCACCGCCGGCAGCGCGGAGCGTGCTGGCCCCGTGGGGCGATGGCGTGGGTGCGGTGAGCGACGCGGGCGGCGCGCTGCTCTGCGGGCCTGCAGTGCTGGAGGAGTTGGCGCGTGCGCGCAGGGACTGCGAAGCACTGCAGGATCTGGCGGTTCTCGACGCCTGGTCGGAACTGGCAAGGCAATGGCGCGCCGGTCCATCGGAAGACCGCGTCACCGCGGGCGGCGCCAAAGGCCCCCTCAGCGCGCGAGAAACCGAAGTCCTGCAGTGCCTGGCCGCAGGGCAAAGCAACAAGCTGATTGCCCGGGCGCTGGATCTGAGCCCACACACCGTCAAGCGCCACATAGCGCGAATTCTGGACCGGCTCGATCTCTCATCGCGAGGGGAGGCTGCGGCCTGGTACCAGAGGAATTCGCGTCGCTGAGCGCGCCTTGCTGGCTGTCGGTGGGCAGCCAAGCCGTGAAGCTTCATTCAGGCGGCAGCAGCACTGACCGCTGCGCTTCAACCGTCTCCCGCAGGAACTGCCACACCGCCTGCATCCGCGCCAGGTGCTTGTTCTCCGCGGGCATCGACATCCAGAAGGTGCGCGTGAAGTTCGCCTCGCCGGGCAGCACGGTGCGCAGCTGCGGATCGCGCTCGGCCAGGAATGCGGGCAGCACCGCGATGCCGGCGCCGGCCGCCGTCGCCTGGTGCTGCGCCAGGATGCTGGTGCTGCGCAGCGCGAAGGCATCGGGGCGGTACAGCTCGTCCAGGTACTGCAGTTCCTTGCTGAAGAGCAAATCGTCCACGTAGCTGATGAAGGTTTGGCCGCGCAGGTCCTCGCGCGATGCGATGGGCGGATGTGATCCGAGGTAGTCGGCCGAGGCATAGAGGCGCAGCACGTAGTCCGTCAGCTTGCTCACCATGACGGGGCCGCGCGCCGGCCGCTCCAGCGAAATCACGATGTCGGCCTCGCGGCGCGACAGGTGGACCAGCCGCGGCATCGCCAGCAGGTCGATCAACAGCTTGGGATGCTGCTGCGCGAAGCGCGCCAGCCGGGGCGCCAGCACCATGGTGCCGAAGCCCTCGGTGGCGCCGATGCGCACCAGGCCCGAGAGGCCCGCCTGCGCAGCCGGCGCCGCGCTTTCCACCGCGAGGAACGCCCCCTCCATCGCCTCCACCTGCGGCTGCAGCCGCCGGCCGGCCTCGGTGAGCCGATGGCCGCCGGCCTCGCGTGCGAAGAGGGCGCTGCCGATCTCCTTTTCCAGCGCCTGGATGCGCCGCGCCACCGTCGTGTGATCGACCGCCAGCCGGCGCGCCGCGCTCACCAGCGTGCCGGAGCGCGCCAGCTCCAGGAAAAAGCGCAGGTTGTCCCAGTCCATGCTTTGCAATTATGCAGATCCCGAGTGCGTATTTGTCTATTGCCATGGCAAAAGTGCAAAGCTAGCATCGGTCGCTGAGCCTTTACTCAGGAGACAAATCCATGGATGCCACCACCACGCCCGCGACCCAGGTCGCCACCGTCAAGCTCTTGATCGGCGGCAAGTTCGTCGAGTCGAAGACCAGCGAATGGCGCGATATCGTCAACCCCGCCACGCAAGAGGTCCTGGCGCGCGTGCCCTTCGCGACGCAGGCCGAGGTCGATGCCGCCGTGGCCTCGGCCCAGGACGCCTTCAAGACCTGGCGCAAGACCGCCATCGGCGCCCGTGCGCGCATCTTCCTCAAGTACCAGCAGCTGATCCGCGAGCACATGGGCGAGCTGGCCGCCATCCTCACGGCGGAGCAAGGCAAGACCCTGCCCGACGCCGAGGGCGACGTGTTCCGTGGCCTCGAAGTGGTCGAGCATGCGTCGAACATCGGCAACCTGCAGCTGGGCGAGCTGGCCAACAATGTGGCCGGGGGCGTCGACACCTACACGCTGCTGCAGCCCCTGGGCGTGTGCGCGGGCATCACGCCCTTCAACTTCCCGGCCATGATCCCGCTTTGGATGTTTCCGATGGCCATCGTCACCGGCAACACCTTCGTGCTGAAGCCTTCCGAGCAGGACCCGATGGTGACCATGCGCCTGTGCGAGCTGGCGCTCGAAGCGGGCATCCCGCCGGGCGTGCTCAACGTCGTGCATGGCGGCGAGGCGGTGGTCAACGCGATCTGCGACCACAAGGACATCAAGGCGATCTCCTTCGTCGGCTCGACCAAGGTCGGCACCCATGTCTACAACCGCGCCACGCTGGCCGGCAAGCGCGTGCAATGCATGATGGGCGCGAAGAACCACGCGATCGTCATGCCCGATGCGCACAAGGACCAGTCGCTCAACGCGCTGGTCGGCGCGAGCTTCGGCGCGGCGGGACAGCGCTGCATGGCGGTGTCGGTCGCGGTGCTGGTGGGCGAGGCGCGCAAGTGGATTCCGGACCTGGTCGAGAAGGCCAAGACGCTCAAGATCGGCGCCGGCACGGAGAAGGGCGTGGACGTCGGCCCGCTGGTGTCGTGTGCGGCCTATGAGCGCGTCACCGGCCTCATCGAGCGCGGCGTGGCCGACGGCGCCACGCTCGAGCTGGATGGCCGCAAGCCCACAGTGCCGGGGTACGAGAAAGGCAACTTCGTCGGCCCCACCATTTTTTCCGGCGTGAAGCCCGGCATGACCATCTACGATCAGGAGATCTTCGGCCCGGTGCTGTGCGTGGCGGGCGCCGAGAGCATCGACGAGGCGATCGAGATGATCAACGCCAATCCGAACGGCAACGGCACCGCGATCTTCACGCAGTCGGGTGCGGCGGCGCGTCGCTTCCAGGAAGACATCGACGTGGGCCAGGTGGGCATCAACGTGCCGATCCCGGTGCCGGTGCCGATGTTCTCCTTCACCGGCTCGCGCGGCTCCAAGCTGGGCGACCTCGGCCCTTATGGCAAGCAGGTCATCATGTTCTACACGCAGACCAAGACCGTGACGGCGCGCTGGTTCGACGATGCCACCGCCCATGGCCTGAACACCACCATCAGCCTCAAGTAACCTCGGCTGCATGGACTTCGAACTTTCCGAGGAGCAGCGCGCCTTTGCCCACACGGCGCGCGAGTTCGCGCTCGCGGAATTCGCTCCGCATGCCGCGCAGTGGGATGCGGAAGGCACCTTCCCGAAAGAGGCCATCGCGAAGGCCGGCGAGCTGGGCTTCTGCGGCCTTTATGCGCCCGAGAGCATCGAGGGCCTGGCACTGCCGCGGCTCGACGCCACGCTGGTGTTCGAGGAGATGGCCGCGGTCGATCCGTCGACCACCGCCTTCATCACCATCCACAACATGGCGACCTGGATGCTCGGCACCTGGGGCGGGCCGGCGGTGCGCGAGCGCTGGGGAGCGGATCTGACGAGCGGGCGCAAGCTGGCGTCGTATTGCCTGACCGAGCCGGGCGCCGGCTCGGATGCCGGCTCGCTCAAGACGCGGGCCGAGCTGAAGGGCGGCGAGTACCTCATCAACGGCGGCAAGGCCTTCATCTCCGGCGCCGGCTCGACCGACGTGCTGGTGCTGATGGCTCGCACCGGCGGCGGCGGCGCCGGCGGGATCTCGGCCTTCGCGCTGCCCGCCGACGCGCCCGGCATCAGCTACGGCAAGAAGGAGCACAAGATGGGCTGGAACAGCCAGCCCACGCGCACCATCAATTTCGACAACGTGCGCATCCCGGCCGAGAACCTGCTGGGCAGCGAGGGCGAGGGCTTCCGCATCGCGATGAAGGGGCTGGACGGCGGCCGCATCAACATCGCGACCTGCTCGGTGGGCGCGGCGCAAGGCGCGCTCGATGCCGCGCGGCGCTACCTGCACGAGCGCCAGCAGTTCGGCAAGCCGCTCGCGAGCTTCCAGGCCCTGCAGTTCAAGCTGGCCGACATGGCGATCGAGCTGGTGGCCGCACGCCAGATGGTGCGGCTGGCGGCCAGCAAGCTCGATGCGGGCCATGCCGATGCGAGCACCTATTGCGCGATGGCCAAGCGCTTCGCGACCGATGCCGGCTTCGATGTCTGCAACGAGGCGCTGCAGCTGCACGGCGGCTACGGCTACCTGAGCGAATTCCCGCTGGAGCGGCTGGTGCGCGATACGCGCGTGCACCAGATCCTCGAAGGCACCAACGAAATCATGCGCGTGATCGTCTCGCGCAAGCTGCTGGAGGGCGACAGCGACATCCGCTGAGCCCGCTTTCCCGATTCGACAACCCATGACCGACCCCGTAGTTCTCTTCGACGAAATCGACACCGCCGGCGGCAAGCGCTTCGGCATTGCCACCCTCAACGCACCGGCCTCGCTCAACGCGCTGTCGGTGGCGATGGTGCGCCTGCTCACGCCGAAGCTGCGCGAATGGGCAGAGCACCCCTCCGTGGCCGGCGTGCTGCTCCAGGCTGCGGGCGAGAAAGCCTTCTGCGCCGGCGGCGACCTGCGGCAGCTCTACCAGACGCTGCTGCAATGCGGCCCGGCGCGCAATACCTATGCGGAAGACTTCTTCCGGGAGGAATACGAGCTCGACTACCTGATCCACACCTTTCCCAAGCCCCTGTTGTGCTGGGGGCACGGCATCGTGATGGGCGGCGGCGTCGGCTTGATGGCGGGCGCCTCGCACCGGGTCGTGACGCTGCAGAGCCGCGTGGCGATGCCGGAAATCAACATCGGCCTGTACCCCGACGTCGGCGGCAGCTGGTTCCTGCGGCGCATGCCGGGGCGTGTGGGCGTGTTCCTGGCACTGACCGCGGCGCCGCTCAACGCGGCCGATGCGATCTTCTGCGGCCTGGCCGACCTGGTGGTGCCGCAGGAGCGCAAGCCGCAGGTGCTGGAGGGCATCGCGGCCGCAGCCTGGAGCGGCGAGCTCGCGGCCGACCGTGCCACGCTGTCGCGCCTGCTGGCCGAGGCGGGCCGGGGCGCCGAGCGGCAGCCGTCGAAGGTGCGCGAGCATTTCGACGCCATCAACGACCTGATGGCGGGCGACGATCTGCTGGACATCGCGAAGCGCCTGCGCGCCCTGAAGTCGGAAGACCCCTGGCTGCAGACGGCCGCCCAGACCTTCGCCAAGGGCGCGCCGAGCACCGCCGCCGTCTCCTTCGCGCTGTGGCACCGCGTCAAGCACATGTCGCTGGCGGAGGTGTTCCGCCTCGAGTACTGGACTTCGCTGGGCTTCTGCGCGCACAAGGACTTCGCCGAGGGCATCCGCGCGCTGCTGATCGAGAAGGACCGCAATCCGAAATGGAACCCGGCGACGCTCGAGGAGATCACGCCGGAGTTCGTCGAGGACCACCTGCGCCCGCGCGGCGAGATGCCGCAAGAGCTGGCCCGGCTGGCCTGACTCCGCCCTGCACGCGCATTCACCAGAAAGAACGGAGACCCGCATGAAGATCGCATTTATCGGCGTGGGCCACATGGGCGGCCCCATGGCCCTCAACCTGCACAAGGCCGGCCACGTGCTCAGCGCCTTCGACCTCTCGGCCGAGGCTTGCAAGAAGCTCGCCGACGAAGGCGTGCCCATCGCCGCGTCCGCGGCCGATACGCTGGCCGGCGCCGAGGTGGTGATCAGCATGCTGCCTGCGAGCCAGCATGTGGACTCG
Organism: Variovorax sp.; assembly: GCA_035250605.1. Lineage (GTDB taxonomy): Bacteria > Pseudomonadota > Gammaproteobacteria > Burkholderiales > Burkholderiaceae_C > Variovorax. Next base: position 14,111 of record DATFFA010000009.1, read on the forward strand.
CTCTACTTCGGCAGCGAGGGCCAGCCCGGGCTGCTGGAGCGCATTGCGCCCGGCACGCTCGTGATCGACAGCAGCACCATCGCCGCGGCGACCTCGCGCAAGCTGGCCCAGGCCGGCGCCAAGCGGGGCGTGGCGGTGATCGATGCGCCGGTCTCCGGCGGCACCGGCGGCGCGATCGCGGGCACGCTGACCTTCATGGTCGGGGGCGCCGCGGCCGACCTCGAGCGCGCGCGCCCGGTGCTGGAGAAGATGGGCGCCAACATCTTCCACGCCGGCGAGGCCGGCGCCGGCCAGACCGCCAAGATCTGCAACAACATGCTGCTCGGCATCTTGATGATCGGCACCTCGGAAGCGCTCGCGCTGGGCGTGGCCAACGGGCTCGACCCGAAGGTGCTGTCGGAGATCATGCGGCGCAGCTCGGGCGGCAACTGGGCGCTGGAGAAGTACAACCCCATGCCCGGCGTGATGGAGGCCGCGCCCGCATCGAAGAACTA
>DATFFA010000010.1:0-7708 GCA_035250605.1 Variovorax sp.
GTACCCGGTGGCGTGGCGCCACAGGGCCTGCACTTCCTTCCTGGAGAAGCCCAGGGTGGTCTCGTCGAACTCGGCCACCTCGCGCCGGGCGCGCCAACGCCCCAGCGCCAAGGGGGGCTCCACGCGCGACGCGATGACGAGCGTCCAGTTCTGCGGCAAGCCGTCGAGCAGATGGCCCAGGAACTCGAAGACGCGCGCATCGGCAACCGCATGCAGGTCGTCCAGCACGATCACGCCGTTTGTGACGTCCGTGGCTTCGAGCGCGCCGAGCAGGGCGGACACGGTCTCGCGCAGCCGGCCCTGGGCCACCAGCTCAGTCAAGGCCTCGGGAGCCAGGCGCCACGGGGGGTCGAGCGGTTCCAGCGCCTCGATCAGGTGAGAGAGCAGCCGCTGCAGATCGTCTTCTTCGTCCGTCGTGAGCCAGGCGACCGCGCAGCCTGGAGGAAGCTGCTGCAACTGCCGCGACAGCGCGGCCGTCTTGCCGTAGCCCGCGGGCGCCACGAGAAGAACCAGGCGGCGGTTGATGAGTGCGTCGCCCAGTTGATGTTCGAGCTCGCTGCGCTCGATCAGGCCGCTGCGGAAGCGGGGCGTCTGGATCTTGGCTCGGGCCAGGCTGGCGGATTGCATGGAAGGCCGGACTATAGCTCTGCAAACGATTGTTTGCGATAACGATCACAGCCCCTGCCATAGGGGGCGTGTTTCAGGTGCCCAAACGTGTGCGGTACCACTGGGCGGCCTGCATGCGCGAGGCCAGGTCGAGCCGGTCGAGGATGCGCGCGACGTGGCGCTTGACGGTGTGGGGGCTGAGGTCCAGGGCGCGGGCGATCAGCTTGTTGCTTTGGCCGTCGGCGAGCAGTCCGAGGACTTCGAGTTCCCGGGCACTGAGGCCGGCGTCGTTGGCTGTCGAAGCACGTGGCTTCTCGTGTGAGCCGGCCTGGAAACGCCTTGCAGTTTCCACCCAATGGCGCAGGGTTGCCACCCCTTCGCGGGGGGCGGCATCTCCCCATGAGGCGAGCGACAGGTCGGTCAGAACCTGGGTACCCATCACCAGGGCCTGGCCGACGTTGCCGCTTGCCTGCACCCGATCGATCAAGGGCTGCAGTGCTCGCCAGGCTGCCGTCGGTGACCCATCGGCGAGTTCGGCCAGCGCGAGCTGTGTCCGGACCGTGGCATCGACGCTGTTGGTGTCGAGCAGGGCCGATTTCTTCGCCAGTTCGCGAAGCGTCGTCAGGGCCTCGCCGATGTGCCCCTCGTGCAATGCCAGCTGCGCCTTGAAGCAGCGCAGGGCCATCTGCATGCCGGGGTTCTCATGACCGACCTCGAGGTCGAGCGTTGGCACGTGCATGCGCACGGTCGGCCAGTCTCCGATTGCGGCCGAGGCCTTCACGACGGTGCCACGAAATATCAGCGCCAGATCGCTGGCGCGGTCGACCATGGAAGCATATGCGGCGATGGCGTCGCACGTTGCGCGCACGGCATCCTTGTCGTCGCAGATCACCTGGTAGTAGACCTTCAGCGTCAGCATGCGGATGAGCAAACCCGCGGGCTGGCCCAGCCACTGCGAATCTTCTTCGATCCTTTGAAAAGCGCCCTCGAGTTCGGCAATCCTGCCTTGCCAGAGATACAGCCAGCCCTCCAGCATGTTCACGCTGGCTTGCAGGGACCAGTGCCCTTCGCCGGTGGCCGCCCTGGCGCCGTGAACCATGCGTTGAATCTGGGCACTCACGCCGGGGCGGCTGATGATCATGTTGACGCGGGGCGTGCAGCGAAACCACAGTTCCGCGCTGCCGATCTGCATGAGCAGATCGACCATCCTGGCAAGGCGATTGCCGGGCCCTTCGAGCGGACCGTGCCGGGTCTCGTACCAGAAGTCGAGCAGTTCGCTGAGGGTCTCGGTTTCGAGATCCATGGATCGGGAGCGAACCACCTGGCTCAGGCGCCGCGCAGCTTCCAGGTCGCCGCAGAACAGCGTGGCCAAGGCCTGCATCGCTCTCGCGCGCTGGGCGTCGTGGTGCCTCCCCAGTGCATCGAAACCGGCCGCGGCATGCTCCATCGTCGACCGCACAGAACCGTACTGATAGTGCGGCCAGGCACACCAGCCCCGGACATAGGCCAACACGGGCGATTGGGCCTGGACGTCGGCGGGAAACTGCTCGACGAGGCGAATCACCTGGACGCCTTTGTCGCGGGCCAGCATGTCCGCTGTTGCCTCGATCAGACCCTGCTGCGCGTCGTCCCAGGCACCGGCGCGCAGGAACAGGGTTGTGCGGCGGACAGGGTCCTCCTCGACCTGGGCAGCGCGGCGCAGCAGTGCCGGCACCTCATCGGGGTGGAGCCGGCGCAGATGCTCCTCGAGAAAGTCGCGAAAAAGATCGTGCAGGCGCAGCGTCAAGGCCTCGCTGTCGAGCACGGAGATGAACAGGCGGCGGCGTTCGATGTCCTCCAGCAGTTCAGCCGCGCGCGGGTTGCCGCTCACGTGCCTGCAGCCCGGCACCGTGAGTTCCGGGAGGACCGAGCAGCGCAGGAGAAACGCCTGCAAGTCGGCCGGGAGATCTTCGAGAACTTCGTTGGCCAGATACTCGAACAGGTGGCGGCGGTTATGCCAGACGCCCTTGGGCATCGTCGCGGCCGACCGTTGCGATGTCTCGAGGCTCAGGCAAAGCCCGGCGGCCCAGCCCTGGGTCCGGTCGAGCAGGCGCGCAGCCTGTTCGGGATCATCCCGCCCGGTGGCATGGCGCCACAGATCCTCGACCTCCTTTCCGGAAAAGCCCAAGGTCGTTTCGTCGAACTCGGCCACTTCGCGCCGCGCGCGCCAGCGCCCCAGCGCCAGCGGCGGCTCCAGGCGCGTCGCGATCACGAGCGTCCAGTTGTGCGGCAGGCCGTCCAGCAAATGGCTCAGGAACTCGAACACCCGTGCATCCGCGACGGTGTGCAGGTCGTCCAGCACGATCACGGCACCAGCCGGTGTGTCGGTGGCTTCGAGCGTGCCGGCCAATGCGGACGCCGCCTCGCGCAGCCTCCCGTGTGCCACCAGCTCTGAAAGGGCCTCGGCTGCCAGCCGCCATGGCGGATCCAAAGGTTCCAGCGCCTCGATCAAATGGGAGAGAAATCTTTCCAGGTCGTCCTCTTCGTCCGCGGTGAGCCAGGCGACGGCACGGGCTGGAGGAAGGCGCTGCAGCTGGCGCGACAGGGCGGCCGTCTTGCCATAGCCTGCGGGCGCCACGAGCAGGACCACGCGCCGGCTCGCCAGCGCATTGCCGAGTTGCTCCTCGAGCTCGCTGCGCTCGATCAGCCCCCTGCGGAAGCGGGGCGCCTGGATCTTGGCTCTGGCAAGACTGACGGACTGCATGGGTGAAGCTCACTATAGCGCTGCGAGCCATGGCGCGGCCGTGTCCGCGCTGCAACAGCCGACCGGCACCGCCGGCGGGGAGTGAAACTGCTGGGCGCCTGGATGAACGCGGGTTATTCCCTGCGGCCCAAGCGACGCGCGATCTGTAAAACTCGGCGCCCATGCCTCAAGAGGAATCCAGCATGCGATTTCCTTCCTTTGCCTCCGTCCGCACTGCCTTTGTCATCGCCGCTGTCGGGGCGCTGCTGCTCGCCGCAAGGCCCGCAATCTCGCAGGGCAGCTGGCCGGACAAGCCTGTGCGCCTTGTCGTTCCCTTCCCGCCCGGCGGTACCACCGACATTCTCGCGCGCGTGATGGCGCCGGAATTGTCCAAGGCCTTCGGCCAGCAGTTCATCGTCGAGCACCACGCAGGCGCCGGTGGCAACGTGGGAACGGAGATTGTCGCCAAGTCGCCCAACGACGGCTACACGCTGGTGATGGGCACCGTGGGCACGCATGGGATCAACCGCGCGCTCTACCGCAAGCTTTCCTACGACCCGATCAAGGACTTCTCGCCGATCACGCTCGTGGCGGCAGTGCCGAACGTGATGGAAATGAATGCCGAGAAGGCGAAGGCGCTCAGCATCGACAGCGTGGCGGACTTCATCGAGTACGCCAAGGCCAACCCGGGCAAGCTCAACATGGCCTCGGGCGGCAATGGGACCTCGATCCACCTGGCCGGCGAGCTTTTCAAGACCATGACCGGCACCTTCATGATCCACATCCCCTACCGGGGCTCGGGCCCGGCGCTGCTGGACCTGGTGAGCGGCAATGCCGACGTGATGTTCGATAACCTGCCCGCTTCGATACAGCAGATCAGGGCCGGCAAGCTCAAGGCGCTGGCCGTCACCAGCGCGCAGCGATCCCCGGCCTTGCCCGACGTGCCCACGGTGGAGGAGGTCGGAGGCCCCGCGCTCAAGGGCTACGAGGCGAGTTCGTGGTTCGGCCTGCTCGCGCCCGCCGGCACGCCGAAGGAGATCGTGACCCGCATCCAGCAGGAGGTCGCCAAGGCACTGGGCACCCCGGCCATCAAGGAGAGATTGCTGGCCCAAGGCGCGATCCCGAGCGGGAACACGCCGGCCGAGTTCGCCAAGCTGATCGACAGCGAACACATCAAGTGGGCGAAGGTGGTGAAGGCTTCGGGCGCGAACGTGGATTGAGGCGCTGGCCGTCCGCGCTACAGCAGCCACTCGATCGGCAGCAGCGACAGAAACTCGACCCACAGCCGCCGCAGCCCGCTGGTGTCGGGCTCGCTGCGGTAGCGCGTCTCGCCCTCGGGGCCGCGCTCGATCCACTCCATGCCGCCGCCTCGGGGCAGGCGCACCTCGTAGGCCAGCGTCGGCACCACCTGGTCGATCTGCACCCCCAGGCGCCGCGCGAGGATGGGGCTGTCGATCACCACGCCCATCTCGGTGTTGAGGTGCACCGAGCGCGGATCGAGGTTGAGCGAGCCGACGAAGACGCGGCTGCGGTCCACCGCGAAGGTCTTGGCATGCAGGCTTGCGGCCGAACTGCCGCTGGGGTTGAGACGCCTTTCCTCCTCCGGTCGCGGCGGCGGCGCGGCGCCGGGCTTGAGCTCGTAGAGGACGACCCCGCCGGCCAGCAGCTCCCTGCGGTAGCGGGCATAGCCGGCATGCACCGCGGCGACGTCGGTCGCGGCCAGCGAATTGGTCAGCACGCGCACCACCACGCCGCGCCGGGCCAGCGCGGCGAGTTCCTGCGCACCCTCCGCGCCGGGCACGAAGTAGGGCGACACCAGGTCGAGCTCGCGCCGGGGTTCGCCCATCGCTTCCCTGAGCAGGGGGAACATGAGCAGATGCTGCTCGCGCCCGCCGGGCGCCCGCACCTTCGACGGCAGGTCGCTCACCACGTGCGCATTTGCCCACTCGAAGGGCAGGCGGCGTGCCGCCACCTCGCGCATCAGGGGCGTCTGGCGCACGGCCTCCAGGTACTGCTGCGTCTGCGGCTGCTGGCGCAGGTTGGCCCACTGCGCGAGCAGCCGCGCAGCCGCGTCGGCCGGCGGCGGGCCGAGCAGGGCGGCGGCGGGATAGGCGGCCTCGCTGTTCCAGTACAGGTCGAACTGGCGCGAGACCTCGCGCACCACCGGCCCGACCGTGACGACGTCGAGGTCCTGAAAACCGAACTGCTGGTCGGCCCCGTAGTATTCGTCGCCCACATTGCGGCCCCCGACGATCGCGGCCTGGTTGTCCGCCGTGAAGGACTTGTTGTGCATGCGCCGGTTGACGCGCGAGAAGTCGAGTGCGAAATCGCCGGCCCGCAGACCGCGGTTGGCGAAGGGATTGAAGAGCCGGACCTCCAGCTTGGGATGCGCATCGAGCACGGCCAGGGTGCCGTCCAGTCCGCTGGTGTTGTTGTCGTCGATCAGCAGGCGCACGCGCACGCCGCGCTCGGCCGCCGCCCAGGCGGCCTCGAACAGGAGCTGCCCCGTGGTGTCGCCCCGCCAGATGTAGTACTGCATGTCCAGGCTGCGCTCGGCCGCCTGGGCCAGCGTCATCCGCGCGGCGAAGGCCTCGCGCGGGTCGATCAGCGGGAGGATGCCGGTGAGCCCCGGATGCGCGGCCAGCTCGGGCGCCAGGGCCTGGCCGAGGCGGGTGTCGTCGGTGCTGGTGAAGGCGGACGAGGGTGGGCGCTGGACCGTCGCCGGCAGCGTCGCACAGGCCGCGAGGAAAAAGGCCAGCGAAAGTGCAAGGAAGGCGCGCAGGGATCGCATTGCCGGGAGGGTAACCGGCATGCGGGGCGCAAGGACGCCTACAGCTTCGGAATGCGCAGCGTCTTGCTGATCATCAACGTACCCGACAGCGCGAACAGCAGCGTCAGCGGATGCAGCACCCAGGGCCCGAGCATCCAGGCGCCGCCCCAGGCCGCATCGCCGATACGGCCTTGCCATGCCGCCCAGGCCAGCACGCCGACCAGCACCACGCTGGTCGGGATCGGCGTGCCCTCGAAGTACTTGACCTTGGCGCCGCCTTCCGAGAGCGCCTCGGCCGTGACGTTGTAGCGCGCCAGCCGGCTCACGCCGCAGCAGACGAAGTAGGTGAGGATCAGGCAGTCCCAGCCGCCGTCCAGCCCGGCCGCGAAGCCGAGGGCGGCGGGCGCGACGCCGAAGGAGATCACGTCGGCCAGCGAGTCGAGCTCGCGGCCGAGCGCCGATTGCGTCTGCCGCCAGCGCGCGATGCGGCCATCGAAGACGTCGAAGACGAAGGCGGCCGGCGCCAGCGCCGCCGCCCACATGAAATGCGCGAGCTGCTGGGTCGCGATGTAGGCCATCGCGAGGAAGACGACGCCAACGCCGCAGGCCGCATTGCCGAGCGTGAAGAAGTCGGCGAGGTGAAAGCCGCGGATCATCGAGAAGTGCTTGCGGGGCCGCGCCGCGACCGGGGTAGGGGTGGACATGGCTGTTCTTCAGTGGGACGGAATGCGATGCACCTTAGCGCAACTGCCGCCGGCCGCGTGTAGTCGCCGGTCGATGCCGGCGTGGGGGTTCAGGCCGGCGTCGCTGCGGTTTCGTGCGCCTCGGCGATGCCGGCGAAGCGCCGCAGCAGGCCGGTCGCGGCCTCGCTGCCGGCCACGCGACTGCGCAGTACGTCCGGCTCGGTGCCGAGCGCGCGCAGTTCCCCGGCCAGATGGTCGACATAGCCGCGCATCACCTCGGCATCGAATTCGGGATGGAACTGCAGGCCCCAGGCGCGCGGCCCCACGCGAAAGGCCTGGTGGGGCTCGAAGGCATTGCCCGCCAGGCGCACGGCGCCCGGAGGCAGCCGCAGGGCGCTCTGCCAATGCACGACCTGGGCGTCGAACTGCGCGGGCATTTCACGCAGCAGGGCGTCGTCGGCGGCCTCGGGCGTCAGCTCGATCGGCACGGTGCCGATCTCGGGGCCGCCGGGATGGTTGCCGGCCTCGCCGCCCAGGGCATGCGCGAGCAGCTGGTGGCCGAAGCAGATGCCCAGGAACGGCGTGCCGTGCGCGACCAGTTGCGCCAGCCAGGCACCCGTGGCCTCGCTCCAGGGCTCGCGATGCGAAACCATCTCGTGCGAGCCGGTCACGATGGCGCCCGAGATCTGCGCCGGCGGGGGCAGGGTGTCGCCGCGGCGCGGATCGAGCACGACGACGGGCAGCGCGATCGGGCCCAGGCCGGCCAGCACCCAGTGTTCGAAGTCTCCGCGCTGCTCGCGCAACGGGCCGAAGGTATCGCCGGCCTTGATGATGGCCAGCGGCCGGGGAGAGAGGTCTTCCATGCGCCCGATCATGCCGCACGCTCGAAGGCCTGAATGGCGGCCGGGACCTGCTGCGCCACCCGCA
>DATFFA010000011.1:0-11501 GCA_035250605.1 Variovorax sp.
GCCTTGGCTTCACCGCCGAACTTGCTCGACAGCACCGTGGCAATGGCCGCCGTCAGGGTGGTCTTGCCGTGGTCCACGTGACCGATCGTGCCCACATTCACGTGCGGCTTCGTGCGGGTGAATTTTCCTTTTGCCATTTTCTCGACTCCGAAAAATAACTAGATCAACACACTGACATGGGGTTGCAACCGACCGGCTGCAACCCCAAGACTGGTGCCCATTGCGGGAATCGGACCCGCGACCTCTCCCTTACCAAGGGAGTGCTCTACCACTGAGCCAAATGGGCAAATACTTAAAAAACCTGTGCCTCGCGTCGAACCGGATTCTTGGAGCGGGAGACGGGAATCGAACCCGCGTCATTAGCTTGGAAGGCTAGGGTTCTACCATTGAACTACTCCCGCATCGCGGTGCAACCCCTCTAGCCAGGGCCGCACCGAAGCACGGTCCGGGTTCTGCGCTTTCGCCTTCCAGCTTTGCACCGAAACCCGTCATTCAAACGCTCTGCAAAATCCATTCTTCGCTGGTGGAGAGGGCTGGATTCGAACCAGCGTACTCGTAAGAGGGCAGATTTACAGTCTGCTGCCATTAACCACTCGGCCACCTCTCCGGCGAACCTCGAAATATAGCACGGTTGGCAGGTCAGGTCGATGACAGGGATGGGGCTCGATCGCGGCGGCGCAAACGGGCAGCCCTAAAACGCCTCCAGACCCGCCGATCACCGCCTTCTGCTGATTTCACCCGGATCAATCAAAGGCCCTGGGCCTCCCGCCACGCCCGCGCCTGGCCAAAATGGCCGCAGCCGATGAAGGGGACCGGCGGGCGCAGGGCGGAAAGCGGCGAAGGGTGGTTGGCGGTCAGCACCTTGTGGCGGCGGCTGTCGATGAGCGCGCGCTTGCTCTGCGCATGGGAGCCCCACAGCATGAACACCACCGGGCGCTCACCGAGGGCAACGTGCCGAATCACCGCATCGGTCAGCACTTCCCAGCCGCGGCCCGAATGGCTGGCCGGCTGGCCTTCCTCCACCGTAAGGCAGGTGTTGAGCAGCAGCACGCCGTTGGCAGCCCACTTGACGAGGCTGCCACCCGGCTCCGGGAAACGCGGCGGCGGCGTACCCAGGTCGCGCTCCAGCTCCTTGAAGATGTTGCGCAGCGACGGCGGCAGAGCCACGCCCGGCGCCACCGAGAAGGCGAGCCCCTCGGCCTGGCCGCGGCCGTGGTACGGGTCCTGGCCCAGGATCACTACGCGCACCGCCTCCGGCGGCGTGAGCTCGAGCGCGCGCAGCGGACGCGGCGGAAAGATGGCCGCACCGGCCTTCAGCCGCTCGTGCAGGAAATCGACCAGTTTGAGCCCGGCCGGCGAGCGGAAGAATTCGTCGACCAGCGGCTGCCAGCCCGGGGCCACCGGCCAGTCGGCCGGATCGCTGCTCTGCAGTTGGGTGGACAGCGCGCTCATCGGAACAGGTCAGCCAGCGCCTCGCCAGGCTCGTTGGCACGCATGAAGGCCTCGCCCACGAGGAAGGCGTGGATGCCGGCGGCGCGCAGCTTCGCCACTTCCTCGCGCGACGTGATGCCGGACTCGGTGACGAGCAGGCGATCCGCAGGAACCTTCGGCAGCAGATCGAGCGTGGTCTGCACCGAGACTTCAAAGGTCCGCAGGTTGCGGTTGTTGACGCCGATCAGTGGCGTGCGCAGCTTCAGCGCCCGCTCGAGCTCGGCCGCGTCATGCACCTCGACCAGCACCGCCATGCCCAGCCCCACCGCGATCGCCTCGAACTCGCGCATCTGCGCGTCGTCGAGGCTGGCCGCGATCAGCAGGATCGCGTCGGCGCCGATCGCGCGGGATTCGTAGACCTGGTAGGCGTCGACGATGAAATCCTTGCGCAACACCGGCAGCTCGCAGGAGGCGCGGGCCTGCTTGAGGTAGTCGATGCCGCCCTGAAAAAACTGGCGGTCGGTCAGCACCGAAAGACAGGCCGCGCTGACCTTGCCATCGCCCTCCGCATAGCTCTGCGCGATGTCGGCCGGCACGAAGTCGGCCCGCAGCACGCCCTTGCTCGGGCTGGCCTTCTTGACTTCGGCGATCACCGCCGCCTGACCTGCCGCGATCTTGGCGCGCAGCGCGCCGGTGAAGTCGCGCGTGAGCACCCGGCTCTCCGCATCGAAGCGGATGGCCTCCAGCGAGCGCTTCTTGAGCGCCGCAGCCACCTCTTCACGCTTGACGGCGACGATCTTCTCGAGGATGTCGGACATGCTTTCCCGCCTCCTCAGCCTGCGTTGGTCGCCTGGACCAGCTCAGCCAGCTTGGCCTTCGCCGCGCCCGATTCCAGGGCCGCGCGGGCACGCGCGATCCCGCCTGCCATCGAGTCGACCAGATCAGCCGCATAGAGCGCAGCGCCGGCGTTGAGGATCACGATGTCGCGCGCCGGCCCGGGCTGGTTGTCCAGCACGCCCAGCAGCATCGCCTTCGATTGCTCCGGCGTCTCGACGCGCAGCGTGCGGTTGCTCGACATCGCGAAGCCGAAGTCTTCGGGATGCAGCTCGTACTCGCGCACCTCGCCGTTCTTCAACTCGCCCACCATGGTGGCGGCGCCGAGCGAGATCTCGTCCATGCCGTCGCGCCCGTAGACCACCAGCGCATGCTCGGCGCCCAGCCGCTGCAGCGCGCGCACCTGGATGCCGACCAGATCGGGGTGGAACACGCCCATCAGGATGTTCGGCGCGCCGGCCGGATTGGTGAGCGGCCCCAGGATGTTGAAGATGGTCTTGATGCCCAGCTCCTTGCGCACCGGCGCCACGTTCTTCATGGCCGGATGGTGGTTGGGCGCGAACATGAAGCCGATGCCCACATCGGCGATGCACTTCGCGATCTGTTCGGGCGTGAGGTTGATGTTGACTCCCAGCGACTCCAGCACGTCGGCGCTGCCGGATTTGCTGCTCACGCTGCGCCCGCCGTGCTTGCTGACCTTGGCGCCTGCCGCGGCGGCCACGAACATCGAGCAGGTCGAGATGTTGAAGGTGTGCGAGCCGTCGCCGCCGGTGCCCACGATGTCGACCAGGTGGCGTGTGTCGGCCACCGGCACCTTGGTCGAGACCTCGCGCATCACCTGCGCGGCGGCGGTGATCTCGCCGATGGTCTCCTTCTTGACGCGCAGGCCGGTGATCAGCGCCGCCATCATCACCGGCGAGCATTCGCCGCTCATGATCAAACGGACGATGTGCAGCATCTCGTCATGGAACACCTCGCGGTGCTCGATGGTGCGCTGCAGGGCTTCCTGGGGGGTGATGGGCATGATGAAGTCTCCCTGGGTTAGTGAACGGACGGTGCGGCGCCCGGATTCTCCGCGAGTGCGAGCCGGACGCCAAAGCCGATGAACAGGGCGCCCGCGCCACGCTCCAGCCAATGCATGCCGCGCCGCACCGCGCCCACGCGGCGCGCGGTCCATCCTGCGAGCAGCGCCCAGCCGACGTTCACGAAGATCGCGTTGACATTGAACAGCGTGCCGAGCAGAAGAAAGGCCAGCGGCTTGTTGGCCGTCTCGGGTGCGATGAACTGCGGCACGAAGGCGAGGAAGAACAGCGCCACCTTCGGGTTGAGCACATTGGTCCAGAAGCCGCCGAGGAACACGCTCTTGAGGTCGGCACGCTCATGCACGCCGTCGGCGGGCAGCAGATCTTCCTTCGGCATGCGCGACGCCAGCATTCGCACGCCGACCCACAACAGGTAGGCCGCGCCGATCCATTTGAGCGCCGTGAACAGCGCCGTCGAGGTTGCCATCAGCGCGCCCACGCCCACTGCGGCGGCCGTGATGTGCACGAAGCAGCCCGCCGTGATACCGAGGCCGGCCACGATGCCGGCGCGCACGCCCGAGCGCAGGGACCGGGTCACGATGTAGAGCACGTCAGGGCCGGGCGTCAGGTTCAACAGCAGGCCGGCGGCGGCGAAGAGCAGCAGGGAATGTGGATCAGGCATGGAAGAAGCCCCGGATGGCGGCGATGGCGCGGTCGATTCCGGCGGCGTCCACGTCCAGGTGCGTGGCGAAACGCAGGCGGTACAGCCCTGTGGCGAGCACCCCTTCGCGCTTCAGGTGCGCGAGCAACTCGGCCGAGCGCGCCTGCGCCTCGCCCACGAGGTCGACGAAGAGCAGGTTGGTCTGCGGCGCCTCGACGTTCAGGCCCTCGATCTCGGCCAGGCCCTCTGCCAGGCGGCGTGCCAGCGCGTGGTCCTCTGCGAGGCGATCGATGTGATGCTGCAGCGCATGGGACGCGGCGGCGGCCAGCATGCCGGCCTGGCGCATGCCGCCGCCGGCCATCTTGCGGATGCGGTGGGCTCGCGCAATCAGCTCGCGCGATCCGCACAGGGCCGAGCCCACCGGCGCGCCAAGGCCCTTGCTGAAGCAGACCGAAACGCTGTCGAAGCAGCCCGCGATCCGCCGTGCCTCGGACCGCGCATCGGTGCCGCGCTGCGCCGCCTGCGCCACCGCCGCATTGAAGAGCCGCGCGCCATCGAGGTGGCGGGCCAGGCCCTTGCCATGGGCGAGCTGCGTGGCCTGCTCGACATATTCGAAAGGCAGCAGCTTCCCGCCCAGCGTGTTTTCCAGCGCCAGCAGGCGAGTGCGGGCGAAGTGCGCGTCGTCGGGCTTGATGGCGGCCTCGATGTCCTGCAGCGCCAGCGTGCCGTCCGGCTGGTGGTCGAGCGGCTGCGGCTGCACGCTGCCGAACACCGCCGCGCCGCCGCCTTCCCAGCGGTAGCAGTGCGCCATCTGGCCCACGATGTACTCGTCGCCGCGCTGGCAGTGCGCCAGGATGCCGCAGAAGTTGCTCTGCGTCCCCGTGGGCACGAAGAGCGCCGCCTCGAAACCCAGCATCTCCGCGACCTGCGCCTGCAGCGCGTTGACGCTCGGGTCGTCGCCGAACACGTCGTCGCCCAGCGGGGCCTCGAACATGGCTTCGCGCATCGCCGCCGTGGGCCGGGTAACGGTGTCGCTGCGCAGGTCGACCGGGGGATGGCTCATCGCTTCACTCCAGGAAGTTCTTGAGCATGGCATGGCCGTGCTCGGTGAGGATGGATTCCGGATGGAACTGCACGCCCTCGATACGCACGGCCTGCGCGAAGCCGGCGTGGCGCACGCCCATGATCTCGCCGTCCTCGGTCCAGGCGGTGATCTTGAGATCGCCCGGGCACGAGTCGCGATCGATGGACAGCGAGTGGTAGCGGTTGACCACGAATTTCTCCGGCAGCCCGGCGAACACGCCCTCGCGGGTGGTCGTGATCTCGCTGGTCTTGCCGTGCATCAGCTGCTGCGCGCGAACGATGCGGGCGCCGAAGGCCGCGCCGATCGCCTGGTGGCCCAGGCAGACACCGAGGATCGGCAGCTTGCCGGCGAATGCCTTGATGGCCGCGACCGAGATGCCGGCCTCGGCCGGCGAGCACGGCCCGGGCGAGATCACCAGCCGGCCGACGCCGCCGGCGATGCGTTCGCCCAGTTCCTCGACCGAGATCTCGTCGTTGCGATGCACCTCCACCTCCGCGCCCAGCTCGCCGAAATACTGGACGAGGTTGTAGGTGAAACTGTCGTAGTTGTCGATCATCAGCAGCTTCATTCCAGGCCCTCCTCGACCAGTTCGGCGGCACGCAGCAAGGCTCTTGCCTTCGCCTCCGTTTCCTTCCACTCCAGCTCCGGCACCGAATCGGCCACCACCCCGGCCGCCGCCTGCACGTGCAGCATCTGGTCCTTCACGATGCCGGTTCGGATCGCGATCGCGACGTCCATGTCGCCCGCGTAGCTGATGTAGCCACAGGCGCCGCCGTAGAGCCCGCGCTTGGTGGGTTCCAGCTGGTCGATCAGTTCCATCGCATGCACCTTGGGCGCGCCGGTCAGGGTGCCGGCCGGGAAGGTGGCCTTGAGCACGTCGATCGCGGTCATGCCGTCCTTCAGGGTGCCTTCGACGTTGCTCACGATGTGCATCACGTGGCTGTAGCGCTCGATGGCGAAGGCCTCGGTCACCTTCACGCTGCCGGTCTTGGCGATGCGGCCGATGTCGTTGCGCGCCAGGTCGATCAGCATCACGTGCTCGGCGCGCTCCTTCGGGTCGTTGATCAGCTCCTGTTCGGCCGCCTTGTCCAATTCGGGCGAGGCGCCGCGCGGGCGGGTGCCGGCCAGCGGACGGATGGTGATCTTCTGCTCGCCCTCGCCGGTGTGCTCCTGGCGCACCAGGATCTCGGGCGAGGCGCCCACCACGTGGAAATCGCCCAGGTCGTAGTAGTACATGTAGGGCGAGGGGTTGAGCGAACGCAGCGCGCGGTAGAGCGAGAGCGGCGACTCGGTGTAGCGCTTGCTGATGCGCTGCCCCACCTGCACCTGCATGAAATCGCCGGCCGCGATCAGCTCCTTGGCGCGCTCCACTGCCGCGAGGTAGTCGGCCTTGGCGAAGCTGCGCTCGGGCGGATGCGCCTGGGTCGGCCGCACCTGCGGCGCGCTGACCGAATACTTGAGCTGCTCGCGCAGCCCACGCAGACGCCGCTTGGCGTTGGCATAGGCCTCCGGCTGCGCCGGGTCGGCGTAGACGATCAGGTAGAGCTTGCCCGAGAGGTTGTCGATCACCGCAAGCTCCTCGCATTGCAGGAGGAGGATGTCGGGACAGCCCAGCGTGTCGGGCGGGCAGCTGTGCTCCAGCTTCTTCTCGATGTGGCGGACGGTGTCGTAGCCGAAGTAGCCGGCCAGGCCGCCGCAGAAGCGCGGCAGGCCGGGCCGCAGCGCCACCTTGAAGCGCTTCTGGTAGGCCGCGACGAAGTCCAGCGGATTGCCCCGCGCCTCCTCGACCACCTTGCCGCCGGTGACGACCTGCGTCAGCGCCTCGGCGCCGAAGCCGCTGGCGCGCAGCAGGGTGCGCGCCGGCAGGCCGATGAAGCTGTAGCGCCCGAAGCGCTCGCCGCCCACCACCGATTCCAAGAGGAAGCTGTGGCGGCCGCCCTCCTTGGCGTGGGCCAGCTTGAGGTAGAGGGATAGGGGGGTTTCGAGGTCGGCAAAGGCCTCGACCATCAGCGGGATGCGGTTGTAGCCCTGCGCGCTGAGGCTCTTGAATTCGAGTTCGGTGATCACGGGGTGGGGTCTCCGTCGGCCGGCGACGCCACGTGGTCGCCGGTGTCATTCACATGAGAGGTGGCCGGGTATGAATGGACCTCGGCCGTGGGCGCACGGCGTGCGCCGTGCAATCAAACAGGCTGCAACGATGGCGTGCGCCAAGGCCAGGCTCCCCGGCCGCCTTGACCTGTCTGAATGACGTGATGAATGAACATGGGAGCGCGAGTTTATCCCAGGGACATTGGCAATACAAAAAGATACATTCGGCCACTTATTATTTTTCCCCGGAGGAGACCCGATGAAACGCACCGCCCTGCAGCGCCTGCTGGCACTCCACGTCCTCGCCCTGGCCGCGCTCGCCGCGAGCGCCGCCCCGGTCGAAGTGGCCGGCGTCAAGCTCGACGACGCCCTCGAGCTCAAGGGCAGCAAGCTGCAGCTCAATGGCGCCGGGGTACGCTACAAGGCGGTGTTCAAGGTCTACACGGCCGGCCTCTACCTGGGGCAGAAGGCCTCGACGCCCGATGAGGTGCTGGCCGCGGCAGGCGCCAAGCGCATGACCATCACCATGCTGCGCGAGATCGACGCCAACGAGCTCGGCAAGCTCTTCACCCGCGGCGTGGAAGACAACTCGCCCAAGGCCGAGATGTCGCAACTCATTCCCGGCCTGCTGCGCATGAGCCAGATCTTCTCCGACCAGAAGCAGCTCAAGCCCGGCGACAGCTTCACCATCGACTGGCTGCCGGGCACCGGCACCGTGATCTCGGTCAACAGGGCAGCCCAGGGCGCGCCGATCAAGGAACAGGCCTTCTTCAACGCGCTGATGCGCATCTGGCTGGGCCCGGCACCGGCCGACTGGAAACTGAAGGACGCGTTGCTCGGAAAGAGCTAACTCACCAGGTGCACGCGCAGCGCCCCGAGCTGCGCGTACAGCTGCTGCACCGCCTTTTCGTCCAGGCCGCCGAACAGCTCCAGCAGCCACTCCTCGTGCGCCTTGGCCATGGCTTCGAAGCTGCGCCGGCCCTTGGGCGTCAGGCTGACGATCCAGGCCCGGCGGTCTTCCGGGCTGGGCAAGCGCTGCACCACGCCCTCGCGCTCGAGCTCGTCGGTCAAGCCGGTGACGTTGCCGCCGGTCACCATCAGATAGCGCGAGAGCACGCGCATCTTGAGGCCCTCGCGGTAGCGAAAGAGCTGCGCCATGTAGTCGAAGCGTGCCAGCGAGATGTCGAAGTGCTCGCGCAGCCGCTTGCGGATCTCGGCCTCGATCTGCGTGGTGCTCGCCAGCATGCGCAGCCACAGCTTGAGCACCGCATGGTCGCCCTTGCCGGCACGCGCCTCGTGGCCCAGCTCCTGGGCATCGCTCAGGAGCGCGTGGGAAGCGTCGTTCTGCTTCATGTGACCTCGCCGCCAGAGACCGAGATCGACTGGCCGTTGACCGAAGCCGCGCCTTCGCCGCAGAGCCAGCGCACCGCATCGGCCACTTCGGCCGGCTGCACGATGCGGCGCTGCGGATTGACGGACGCGAACTCGGCCAGGGCATCGGCCTCGCTGCGGCCCGTCTTGCCGACGACGTTGCTCACGCTGTCGCGCAGGATGTCGGTGTCGGTGTAGCCCGGACAGACGGCATTCACCGTCACGCCCTTGCGCGCCACCTCCAGCGCCAGCGAGCGCGTGAGACCGATCACGCCGTGCTTGGCCGCCGTGTAGGCGCTGACATAGGCGTAGCCCTTCTGCCCCGCCGTGCTCGCGATGTTGACGATGCGGCCCCAGCCCGCCTCCAGCATGCCGGGCAGCGCGGCCTGGGCGCACAGGAAGCTGCCGGTCAGGTTGACGCCGAGCATGCGCTGCCACAGGGCGACGGAGGTCTTCAGGAAAGGCGCGCTCTCGGCCGCGCCAGCGTTGTTGACGAGGATGGCGACCGGCCCGCGCTCGGCGCGCGCCTGCGCGAAGGCCGCGGGCACGGCCTCGGGGTCGGCCACGTCGGCCGTGACCACACCATGGCCGCTGCCCGGCAGCGAGTCCGCCACGCGCAGCAGCGCGGCGCGGTCGCGCCCGAGCAGGGTCAGCACGGCGCCCTCGGCCGCCAGGGTACGTGCGATCTCGGCGCCGATGCCGCGTGCGGCGCCCGTCACGAGCGCATGGCGGCCAGTCAATGGAGTTGCTTGCATGCCTGAATTGTTTAGTCCTGAATTATTTTAGCGGGCGCTTCAACGCATCAGCCGACCGCCGTTGAGGTCCAGCGTGGCGCCCGTGATGAAGGCGGCGGCCGGCGATGCCAGGTAGAGCACCGCGGCGGCCACTTCTTCCGGCTCGCCGAAGCGTCCGAGCGGGATGCCCGCGGCCAGCGTGCGTTGCCGTGACTCGTCCATCGCCTCGAGCACCGGGCTGCGCACCGCGGCCGGCGCCAGCGCATTCACGGTGACGCCGTGCGGCGCGAGCGCCTGCGCGAAGGCGCGGGTCAGCGCGATCACGCCCGCCTTCGAGGCCGCATAGTGGACGCCGGTGGCCGCGCTGGCCTGCTGCCCGGCCATCGAGCCGAGGTTGACGATGCGGCCCGCGCTGCGCTCGCGCATGTGGCGCCCGGCGATGCGGCAGCCGAAAAAGCTGCCGCGCAGGTTGACGGCCAGGACGTCGTCCCATTCGTCGGCGCCGATGTCCCAGAGGCAGGTCGACGGCGTGCGGGCGGCGTTGTTGACCATCACGTCGACGCCGCCGAAGCGCTGCACGGCGCCGTCGAAGCACAGCTGGAAAGCCGCCTCGTCGCGCACGTCGAGCGGCATGGCGATGGCCTCGTGGCCGGCGTCGCGCAGTGCGTCTGCGGCCGACTCGACCGCCTCTCGGTCGATGTCGGCCAGTGCCACTCGCGCCCCCGCCTCGGCCAGGCCGCGCGCAATGGCCGTGCCCAGACCTCGGCCCGCACCGGTCACGAAGGCCGAGCGTCCGGCCAGCGAGAACAGCGCCGCAGCGGTGGTCATCGCTTCAACCCTTGGCCGGTGGCCGCCCGCCGGGCCCGCGGTCCCAGGTGACCGCCGTGACGCCGCGCTCGCGCAGCTTGTACTTCTGCACCTTGCCGTTCTCGGTGCGCGGCAGCTCGGGCAGCAGGTCCACGTAGCGCGGCAGTGCAAAGTACGGCAGCCGGCTTTCGCAGAACGCGAGCAGCTCGGCCGGGTCGATGCACTGGCCCTCGCGCGCCACCAGCGCGGCCATCACCTCGTCTTCGGCCAGCTCGGAGCGCACGGGATAGACCGCGCAGGCGGCAACGCCCGGATGGCTCAGCAGCACCTGCTCGACCTCGAAGGAAGAGATGTTCTCGCCGCGCCGCCGGATCGCATCCTTGATGCGGTCGACGAAGCGGAAGGCGCCGTCCGCCTCGCGCACCACGCGGTCGCCGGTGTGGAACCACAGGTTGCGCCAGGCCTCCACCGTCTTCTCGGGCATGTTGAAGTAGCCGCTCGCGAAGGCGTGGGGCTCGTCGGCGCGCAGCAGCAGCTCGCCGGCCTCGCCGTTGGGCAGCGGGACATCGTCCTCGTCCGCCACGCGCGCCTCGAAGCCGGGCCTGAGCCAGCCCATCACGCCGCCGCGCGGCGAATCGGGCGCGGTGGCGATGGCGAAATTGGTCTCGGTGGAGCCGTAGCCTTCCAAAAGCCGCACGCCGGTGCGTTCCAGGAAGGCCCGGCCCGCCGATTCCGGCACCCCGGGCCCGAGCCCGACGCGCACGCGGTGGTCGCGCTCGCCGGGGCCCGCGGGCTGCGCGAGCAGGATGGGCACCATCGCCCCCAGCAGGTAGACCACCGTGGCGCCCGAGGCCCGCATCGAGCTCCAGAAGCCGGAAGCCGAGAAGCGCGGCTCGAAGACCACTTCGCAGCCGGTGATCGCAGCCTGCGCAAAGGTGTTGAGCGCATTGATGTGGAACAGCGGCAGCGTGGTGCACAGCACGTCCTCGGCGCCCACGCCGAGCACGTCCGCGCTGTTGACGCCCCACCAGTAGTACTGCGCGTGCGGACACACCACGCCCTTGGCCGGCCCGGTGGTTCCGGAGGTGTAGAGGATGGCCAGCGGATCGCCCGGCTGCATCGCAGCCGGCGGCAGGGCCTCGCGCGTCGCCGGATAGGGCAGCATGCGCACGCCCGGCCCGGCTCCTTCGTCGGCGGCCGCGTCCAGCACCCAGATCTCCCGCAGCGAGCTGCGCGCCAGATCCGCCGCCGGCAAGCGCTCGACGAAGGCCGCTTCGACGACCAGCAGCTTCGCGTCGCTGTTGCGCAGGAAGTAGTCGATCTGCGGCCCCATCGAGGCGGTGTTGATCGGCACCAACGCGGCACCCAGCCAGCCGCAGCCGAGGAAAACCTCCAGGAACTCGATGCGGTTGCTGCTCATCACGGCGACGCGGTCGCCGCGCTGCACGCCCGCCTGCGCCAGCGCGGCG
>DATFFA010000012.1:0-5359 GCA_035250605.1 Variovorax sp.
CATCGCCACGACGAGCCTGAAGTACGCGACGCACTTCAAGCGCCACAGCCAGGCCGGGATGGTGATGGTGAACCTGCCGACGGCCGGGGTGGACTACCACGTGCCCTTCGGCGGGCGCAAAGGCTCCAGCTACGGGCCGCGGGAGCAGGGGCGGTATGCACAGGAGTTCTTCACGGTGGTGAAGACGGCCTATACGCTGGCCTGAAGTCTTGACTCCCTCCCCCGACGGGGAGGGAGTCAAGCGGCCCGGCCGCGCCGGAGCCAGTACTCGATCGCCTCGAACAGCCCCTCGCTCAGCAAGGCCAGCACGGCCGCCGGCACCGCGCCCGCCACCAGCAGCCCGCGGTCGTTGAGCGCCAGCCCCGTCACGATCCGCTCCCCGAATCCTCCCGCGCCGATGAAGGCCGCGATGGTCGCCGTCCCGATCGCGATGGTGGTCGCCGTGCGCACGCCTGCCAGCAGGGTCGGCAGCGCCAGGGGCAGCTGCACCAGGCGCAGGCTCTGCCCGCCCGTCATGCCCAGCGCCGTGCCCGCCTGCCGCAGCCCGGCCGGCACTTCGGCCAGGCCGGTCACGGTGTTGCGCATGATGGGCAGCAGCGAGTAGAGCGTGAGCGCGATCAGCGCCGGCAGGGTGCCGATGGCGCCGATCAGCGAGATCAGCAGCGCCAGCAGTGCCAGCGAGGGCACCGTCTGCAGCAGCCCTGTCAGGCCGAGCACCACGGCCCGCAGCCGCAGATGCGGAAACACCAGGATGCCCAGCGGCACGGCGACCAGGATCGCCAGCCCGACCGAGATCGCCACCAGCAGCAGGTGCTGGCGCGTGAGCCGGCCGAGGTCGGGGCCGAAGAGCTTGGCGAGGTAGCCGCGCGCGCCCTCGCTGCCCGCGGCGCCGGCCTTCGCGCCCGCTTTGCCCTGCGCCAGAAAATCGCGCGCGATCACATCGAAGGCCACGCTCTGCAGCTCGGCGCGCGCGTTCATCGCGATCATCGCGCGCTCGTCGATGCGGCCCTCGAGCTTCTGCAGCGCGGCCCAGGCCGCCGGCCAGCGTTTGGGCACGTCGAGCCGGTACAGCACCACGGCGTCGTAGCGCGGGAAGTAGGCGCGGTCGTCCGCGAGCACGCGCAGGCCGAGGTGATCGATCTTGGCGTCGGTGGTGTAGATGTCGATCACGTCGATCTGCTTCGCCGCGATCGCGTCGTAGGCCAGGCCATGGTCGAGCCCGGTGGGCTTCTGCGCGAAGCCGTAGCGCGCGGCCAGGCCCTGCCAGCCGTCGGCACGGCCGATGAACTCGTTCGACAGGCCCAGCCGCAGCTCGGGATGGCGCGCCAGGTCGCTCAGGGTCTTGACGCCGAGCCGCTCGGCGTCGGCCGCGCGCATGGCGAGCGCGTAGCCGTCGTTGAAGCCCAGCGGGATCGCGATGCCCAGGCCGAGCGGCGCCAGCGCGGCGTTCAGGGCCTCGCGCGTCATCGGCTGCGGGTTCTTGAGAATCTCCAGCGCCACCGTGCCGGTGTACTCGGCGTAGAGGTCGATGCTGCCCGCGCGCAGGGCTTCGTAGACGATTGCGGTGTTGCCCAGGCCTTGCCGCAGCTGCGGCGGCGCGGGCAGGTGAGGCGCGGCGGTCTGCGCCATGACCTCGGCCAGGATGTAGGACTCGGTGAAGCGCTTGGAGCCGATCTTCATGGCCGCGTCCTGCGACTGCGAAGGCGCGGCAGCGCACAGCAGGCCCAGGCAGGACAAGGCGAGAAGCCGCAGGCGGTGCAGGCAATGCATCCGGCGCAGTGTATCGGCGTGCCGCGGATCGCGACACGTCGCATTCCTACAGGAGATCGTGCGCGGGGCTGATGCGATTCTGCAGCCGCCCGCCTGCACAGTGGCGAACCGTGCTCATCAATTACGTCCGGCGTGGTCAAGGCAAGTCGCTGCTGCTCGTCCATGGACTGGGCAGCAGCTGGCGCTCGTGGCAAGGCATCATGGAACCGCTCGCGGCCCGGCGCAGCGTGACGGCGATCGACCTGCCCGGCTTCGGCAAGAGCCCGCCGCTGGACGGCGAAATCTCGGTGCAGACGATGGCCGACGCGCTCGCGCAGTTTCTGCGGGAACACGAGCTGATCGGCACCGATGCGGCCGGCAGCTCGATCGGCGCGCGGCTCCTGCTCGAGCTGGCGAGCCGCGGCGGCGTGCTCGGCTCGGTGATCTCGATGGGGCCGGGCGGCTTCTGGGTCGGCTGGGAGCGCATCCTCTTCGTCGCGTCGGCCCGGCTCTCGCGCCGCCTGGCGCGCACCCTGCAATTCGCCATGCCGAGCCTCATCGCGCACGAATGGTCGCGGCGCCTGCTGCTGGCGCGGTTCTCGGTTGAGCCGGCTGCGCTGCCGCCGTCGATGGTGCTCGAGGAAATGCGCAGCTATGCATCCGCGCGCTCCTTCGAGGCGGTGCTGCACGCGCTGTTGCGCGAGCCGGCGCAAGTGGGGACGGACGCGAGCCGCCTGTCCAAGCCGCTCGTGATCGGCTGGGGGCGGCTCGACCGCATCTGCCCGGCGCGGCAGGCGGCGCGCGCGCTGCAGCTGTTCCCCGGCGCGCAACTGCACTGGTTCGAGCGCTGCGGCCACTTCCCGCACTGGGATGCGCCCGAGGAGACGACGCGCCTTATCCTCGAAGCGACGGCCGATTGACCGCGCAACCCGACACCTGTGAAGGACTTCATGGCTTCAGAAGACAAGACGCGATCGAAGAAGAGCAAGAGCAACGCCCGCCAGGCGCCGACGCCTCCGTCGGCCGACATCCACGGCGCGAAAGAGTTGCCGGCCGTGCTGGTCGAGGGGTACAGCCTTCAGTTGCGCGGCGACGAGGGCTTCCTGGGCGACCAGGCCAGCCAGACGGCCTTCCGCGAGCTGCTGGAGGGCTGGCGCCGGCGGCTGCGCAAGAAAGGCAAGAAGGACCCGCTGGGCGAGCAGCATTCAAAGGACCTGGCGAAGGGCACGCTCGATGCAGCGCTGAAGAAAGGCCAGGCCACGGAAGCGACCGACGTGGTCCACGCGGCCATCGAGCAATTCGCCGAAGCGCTGGCCGAGGTCATCCGGAGCTTTCTGCGCCAGCCCTCCTGGGCAGGTGTCGAGCGCATCGTCATCGGCGGCGGCTTCCCGGAAAGCGACGTGGGCGAGCGGGCCGTGCTGCAGGCGGCCGCCATCCTGCAGGAGATGAAGGTGCAGGTGGAGCTCGCGCGCATCTGCCACGAGACCGACGACGGCGGGCTGCTCGGCTGGGTCCACCTGGCGCCGCCGGAACTGCTGGAACACTACGACGCCATCCTGGCGCTGGACATCGGCGGGACCAACGTGCGCTGCGGCATCGTGAGGACGCGGCGCAAGCGCGCGCCCGACCTGTCGAAGGCGAAGGTGGTGCGGCGCGAGAAGTGGCGCCATCGCGACGACGGCCCGAACCGCCGCGCCCTGGTCGCGCGGCTGGCCGAGATGCTGGAGGAGCAGGTGCGCTACTGCAAGAAGAAGGGCATTCGCCTCGCGCCCTTCGTCGGCATCGGCTGCCCGGGCCTGATCCGCAAGGACGGCTCGATCGCGCGCGGCGCGCAGAACATGCCCGGCGACTGGACCAGCGAGCATTTCCACCTGCCCACCGCGCTCGCGAAGAAGATCCCCACCATCCGCGGCGTGCCGACGATGGTGCTGATGCACAACGACGCAGTGGTGCAGGGCTTGAGCGAGCTGCCCTTCATGCGCGACGTGAAGCGCTGGGCGGTGCTGACCATCGGCACCGGGCTGGGCAATGCGAGCTACAGCAACCTGGAGTCCTCGAAGAGTCCCAAGCCCTCCTAGCGCTCCGCTCAGAGCTGGAACGCGACCGTCAGCAGCAGCCCTTCCGCCACGTCCCGCACCAGCCCCGGGCGGCGCGCGCGATAGCTTTCGCCGGCCGACGCGGTGGTCTCGATCCACTGCGCCAGCCAGTCGATCTGCTCGGCGCCGTAGAACACGACCGCCGCCTCGTGGTTCAGCAGCAGGCTGCGCATGTCGAGGTTGATCGAGCCGCACAGCGCGAGCTGCTCGTCCACCACCACCGCCTTGGCATGGGCCATGAAGGGCAGCATGCGAAAGCTGACGCCGGCGCGCGCGAGGTCGCGCATGGCGCGGGCGCGCACGAAGTCGGCCAGCCGGTGATTGGATCGCGCCGGCATCGCGATCGTGACCTGCACCCCGCGCCGGGCCGCCAGGCGCAGGGCATCGCGCAGGCCGTCGCCGGGCACGAAGTAGGGCGTGATCGCGAGCAGCCGGTGCTCGGCGCGGAAGCAGGCATCGATCAGGAGCGCGTGGGCCGTGTCCTCGGTCTGGTCGGGCCCGCTGGGCAGGAACTGCGCGAGCTCGCCCGAGGGCGGTGCAGCGGCCACGATGGCGCGCGGCCTGCGTCCGCGCACCGAGGCCCAGTCGTGGTCGAACTGGCGCGCCGCCGCTGCGGCCACGCTGCCCTGGAGGTCGAAGGAAAGGTCGTGCCAGGCATCCGGGTGTTCGTCGTTGCCGAGGAAGTACTCGCCCGCCAGGTTGCGCCCGCCCGACCACAGCCAGCCGTCGTCCGCGATGGTGAGCTTGCGGTGGTTGCGCAGGTTGCGCGGGCCCGTGCGGCGCAGGCTGAAGAGGGGGCGGAACACGGCCACGTCGGCACCGGCCTCGCGCAGCGTGTCGAAGTGATGGCGCGGCAGCGACAGGGCGCCGAAGCCGTCGAGCAGCACGCGGACCTTGACGCCCTCGCGCGCACGCCGCGACAGCCGGTTGATCGCCTCGTGGCCGAGCGCGTCGTCGCCGATGATGAAGGTGCAGACGTCGATGCGCTTGCGCGCGCCCTCGATCACAGCCCAGAGCGCGTCGCGCGCCGCGCCGCCGTCGGCATGGAAGCGCACCGCGCAGGGGCCGGGCGGGGCGAGCCCGAAGCTCTCGATCAGATCGGCTGCCCAGTGCCCGGCGGGGACCGAGCGCTGCGTTCGCCGCGAGCCCGCGGGCCGCAGCTTGCGCTGGCCGAAGAGCAGGTACATGGGCAGGATGAGGTAAGGCATCAGCACCAGGCCCATGACCCAGGCGATCGCGGTGGTGGGGGCGCGGTGCTCGCGCCGCCCGCGCGTGGTGAGCACGTAGACCAGCAGCGCGAAGGTCACGACCAGCAAGTGCTGCGACGGCGAGGGCAGCCAGTCCAGCCAGTCGTCGATGCGGTTCACGCGGCGAGGTGCGACTGGAGGGATGCGGGCACCGGCCGTCCCTCCGAGGCCAGGAAGCGCATCATCGGCCCGACCACGGCGCGCACCGCCGGGCGCGCGCCCACGCGCTCGCGCCAGGCCAGGAGGCGCGGCGTGGCATCCGTCATG
>DATFFA010000013.1:0-15574 GCA_035250605.1 Variovorax sp.
GCGGCGATGTGGATGCGGCCCTTCTCCAGCACCTTCATCGCCGTCTTGAAGCCCTGGCCCTCGCGGCCGCCGATCAGCTGCGCCGCGGGCACCTTGCAGTTTTCGAAGGTCACGTCGGCCGTGTGGGCGCCGCGCTGGCCCATCTTGCGATCGGGCTTGCCGATGGTGATGCCGGGCGTGTTCGCCTCGACGATGAAGGCCGACACGCCGCCCGCGCCCTTGTTCTGCGGGTCGGTGCGCGCCATCAGCGTGAACAGGCCGGCGTGCGGCGCGTTGGTGATGAAGCGCTTGGTGCCGTTGACGATGTAGTGGTCGCCCTCGCGGATGGCGGTGGTGCGCAGCGAGGCGGCGTCGGAGCCGGCCTCGGGCTCGGTCAGCGCGAAGGAGGCGATCAGTTCGCCCGTCGCCAGGCGCGGCAGGTACTTCTTCTTCTGTGCCTCGGTGCCGTCGAAGAGGATGCCCTGCGAGCCGATGCCCACCGTGGTGCCGAAGAGCGAGCGGAAGCAGGGCGAGGTCTGGCCCATGGCCAGCATCACCATCACCTCCTCTTCCATCGTCACGCCCAGGCCGCCGTAGGCCTCGGGCACGGTCAGGCCGAAGAGGCCCAGCGCCTTCATCCCGTGCACGAGGTCGTCGGGGATCTCGTCGGTCTCGGCCACCTGCGCTTCGGCCGGCACCAGCTGCTCGCGGACGAAGCGGTTGACGGCGTCGAGCAGGGCTTCGAGGGTTTCGGGGTCGCGGATCATGGTCGGGTCCTCAAAGGGCGTCGGCAGTGCCGAGAATGGCGGTGGCCTGGCTGGACAACATGCCGCCGTTGCCGTGCGCGATGGCGGTATGCGCGTTCTTCACCTGCCGCTCGCCGCAGTCGCCGCGCAGCTGCCGCACCGCCTCGATGAGCGCGAAGATGCCGTACATGCCGGGGTGCACGCACGAGAGCCCGCCGCCGTTGGTGTTGACCGGCAGGCGCCCGCCGGGCGCGATGGCGCCGTCGGCCACGAAGCGGCCGCCCTCGCCCTTGGGGCAGAAGCCCAGGTCTTCCAGGAACAGCAGCGTGTTGATGGTGAAGGCGTCGTAGAGCTGCACCACGTCGATGTCCTTGGGCGCCAGCCCCGCCATCGCGAAGGCCTCGCGGCCCGACTGGCTCGCCGCTGTGATGGTGAGATCCTTCATCGACGAGATCTGCCGGTTCCACACCGCCGTTGCATTGCCCAGCACATGGACCGGCTTCTTGGGCAGGTCCCGCGCGCGCTCCGCGCTCACCAGCACGTACGCGCCGCCGCCATCGGTGACCAGGCAGCAGTCGCGCACGGTCAGCGGGTCCGACACCATGCGCGCCGCCAGCACCTGCTCGCGCGTGAGCGGCTCGCGCATGAAGGCTTCCGGATTGAGCCGAGCCCATGCGCGCGCCGCCACCGCCACGTCGGCGAGCTGCTCGCGCGTGGTGCCGAATTCGTGCATGTGGCGCGAGGCGGCCAGCGCGTAGGCCGACACCGGGAGCATCGGCTCGTAGGGATGCTCGTAGGGCTGCGGGTCGAGAAAGCGGCGCGCCGCCACGATCTCGCGCCGGCCGAAGGCGGCGCTGCGCTGCGCGCTGCCGTAGCAGACCAGCACCGCGCTGCACTGGCCGGAGCGGATGGCATGCATCGCGGGCAGCAGGTGCGCGATGAAGCTGCTGCCGCCGAGCATGGTGCCGTCGATGTAGCGCGGGTTCAGGCCCAGGTACTCGACCACCGGCAGGGCCCACATCGCGGCGGAGGCGCTGGCCGTGCACAGGCCGTCGATGTCCCGCATCGTCAGCCCTGCGTCGGCCACGGCGGCGTGCGCCGAGCGCGCCAGCAGTTCCATGTCGGTGAAGCCGGGCGTCTCGCCGCAGCCGAAGGTGGCGACGCCGGCGATGGCGGCGCTGCCGCGCAGCGCGTCCAGACCTGTCTTCATGCAGCGTCTCCTTCGATCGCATCGAACAGCACCAGCCCGCGGCCGTCCTTCACCTGCACCCGCGCCCGCACCCGCTGGCCGATGCGCACCGCATCGGGCGCCAGGTTGTCCACGCGGCTCATGAGCCGCACGCCTTCGTCCAGATCGATCAGGCTGACGTTGAGATCGCCTCCGTCCGCAGGCTTGCGCCGCACGGTCGTCACGGCATGCACGGTGCCGAGTCCGTTGAAGCTTTTCCACTCCAGCGCGGTGCTGCCGCAGTGCGGGCAGCCCTCGCGCGGGTAGTACACGTGGCGCCCGCAGGTGCCGCAGCACTGCAGCAGGAGGCGGCCGGCGTCCAGCTCGCGCTGGTGGAAGGCCTGCACGCCGGTGGCACCTTCCTCGATGGTTTGCGTCGTCATGCGCGTCCTCAGATCGGGTCCCAGCTGAACACGTCGCCGGAACGCTCGAGCTCATGGAAGCTCGCCTTCAAGGCGGGCAGCGCATGGCTGGCCACCGTTTGCGGGCTCCAGCCCTCGCTGCGGTGCACCGAGCGCACCGGCCGGGGCTGGCTCATCAGGAAGATCTCGTTGTTGCGCACCGCGAAGATCTGGCCGTTGACGTCCTTTGCGGCATCGCTGGCCAGGCACACGGCCAGCGGCGCGATCTTGGCGGGCGTCATCTGCTTCAGGCGGTCGACGCGCGCCTGCTCCTCGGGCGTCTCGGTCGGGATGGAGCCGATCATCCGGCTCCAGGCAAAGGGCGAGATGCAGTTGGAGCGCACGTTGAACTTCTGCATGTCGAGCGCGATGGACTTGGACAGCGCGGCAATGCCGAGCTTCGCCGCGCTGTAGTTG
The DNA here is from genome assembly GCA_035250605.1 of Variovorax sp. Classification (GTDB taxonomy): domain Bacteria; phylum Pseudomonadota; class Gammaproteobacteria; order Burkholderiales; family Burkholderiaceae_C; genus Variovorax. The sequence continues at coordinate 2,772 of DATFFA010000013.1, forward strand.
GCCTGGCCGAAGTTGCCGATCAGCCCGGAGGTGGAGGTCATGTGGACGAAGCAGCCGCCTTCCTGCTCCTTGAAGTGCGGGGCGGCTGCGCGGCTCACGTAGAAGCTGCCGTAGAGATGGACCTTGATGACCGCATCCCATTCCTCGGCGCTCATCTTGTGGAAGAAGCGGTCGCGCAGGATGCCGGCGTTGTTGACGACGACGTCGATGCGGCCGAAGGCCTCCACGGCCGTGCCGACGATGCGTGCCGCGCCCACCTGTTCCGACACGCTGTCGGTGCTCGCCACGGCTTGCCCGCCGAAGGCCTCGATCTCGCGGACCACGGCCTGTGCCGGCCCTTCGTCCTTGCCTTCGCCGCCGACCGAGGCGCCGATGTCGTTGACCACCACCTTGGCGCCTTCGCGCGCCATGGCCAGCGCCATGTCGCGGCCGATGCCGCCGCCGGCACCGGTGACGACGACCACTTTGTTCTCCACCATCCTGCTCATGTCGTTCACTCCTTGTCCGTGCGCGCCGGCCACTGGAAGGCCGGCGGCGCCTTGTCGAAGAACCGCTGCAGCGCCTTGCGGTGCAGCGTGGTCTGGAAGCACAGTGCCTGGCCGTCGGCCTCGGCCGCGAAGGCGGCTTCCATGGCGCCCGCGTCGAGCGCGATGCGCTTGACCAGGCCCACCGCCATCGGCGAGGCGCCGGCGAAGCTGTCCGCCAGGGCCAGCGCCCGCGGCAGCAGCGCGGCCTGCGCGTGCTGCTCCATGGCGATGCCGAGCGCCAGCGCCTCCCGCGCGTCCACCTCCCGGGCCGAGAGAAACAGCTCGCGGGCGCGCTGCGCGCCGACGATGCGCGGCAGCGTGTAGGTGGCGCCGCAGTCCGGGATGAGCCCGACCCGCATGAAGACCATGCAGAAGCGGGCACGTGGCGTCACCAGCACGAAGTCCGCCGCCAGCGCCAGGCTGAAGCCGGCGCCGTAGGCCGCACCGTCCACCGCGGCGATGACGGGGCGATCCAGGGAGAGCAGCTCGCGAAAGATCGCATTCGCGCCGTGCATGCGGGCGCGCAAGCCGTCGCTTTCGAGCCCGCCGGCGGCGGCAATGCCGCGCAGGTCGCCGCCCGCGCAGAAGGCGCCGTTGGCGCCGGTGATCACCATCGCGCGCACGCCGCTGTCCGACTTGACCCGCGCGACGGCGGCCGCCAGGCCCTCCTTCAGCCCGGGGGTGAGCGAGTTGCGGGTGGCGGGGTCGTCGAGGGTCACGACGGCGGTGGTGCCGCGGCGTTCGTAGCGAACCGGGGTGTCGTTCATGGGGCTGGCTTTTTTGTGATGGGTGCTGAGGCAGACACCGGCCGTCTCATTCGGACTTCTTCCGAGCTGCGGCGCGATGCTGCTCCTGCAGCTCACGCCAGAGGATCTTGCCGGTCCCCGACTTCGGCAGCGCGTCCATGAATTCCACGAAGCGGGGCGCCTTGTAGACCGCCATCCGGCCGCGCGCCCATTCGACGATGTCCTGCGCCTGCACTTCGCCGCGCAAGCCCGGCTTGAGGGAGACGATCGCCTTCACCGCCTCGCCCTGCCTCGTGTCGGGCACGCCGATCACGCAGGCCTCGTGGATCGCCGGGTGCTCGTACAGCATGTTCTCCACCTCGGCCGGCCAGACCTTGTAGCCCGAGGTGTTGAGCATTCGCTTGAGGCGGTCGCGCATGAAGAAGTAGCCTTCCTCGTCCATGCAGGCGAGGTCGCCGGTGCGGAAGAAGCGCTTGCCCTCCAGCTCGAAGAAGGCCTCGCGGTCGGCCTGCGGGTTGCGCCAGTAGCCGAGGGTGTTCTGCGGCGCATGGGTGACCAGTTCGCCCACCTCGCCCTGCGCGAGCTCCTGCAGGGTCTGCGGGTCCACGATGCGGGTGTCGACCCCCTGCGCCGGGATGCCCAGGCACTGACGCTTGCCGCGTGCGAGCGGATTGGCCTGCAGGAACGAGGCGGTCTCCGTCAGGCCGTAGCCTTCGTTGTAGGTGATGCCCCAGCGCTGCTGCAGCGTCGCCGCCACCGCTTCCGGCATCGCCGCGGCGCCGCCGGAAAGCAGGGTGAGGCTGGAGATGTCGCGCCGCGCCACCTCGGGCTCCGCGAAGAAGTCCAGGATCATCGCCGGCGGGGCCGTCCAGGCGGTCACGCGGTGCCGCTCGATGAGGCGCGCCGCCACGGCCGGATTCCAGCGCGGCAGCATCACCGAGGTGCCGCCCAGGAAGATCGGCATGTTCATGCCGTTCTGCAGGCCGAGCATGTGGAACAGCGGCGCGACCGCGAGCACCACCGTCTCGCAATGCAGGCCCTTCCAGACGTGCGAGGCCGCCAGCGAGGCGATCACCGTCCGGTGCGTGTGCATGCAGCCCTTGGGATGGCCCGTGGTGCCGGAGGTGTAGGGGAGCATGGCGAGGTCCGTGGGCAGGACATCACCATCGATGCCGTCGCCCGTTGCCGGCACCCCGTCCCAGCCTGTGCAGTCCGCGCGCGAGGCCGGGCGCAGCGGCGCAAGCACCCAATCCGGGATCTCGTCGCCGGCGGTGTCGCCTACGGCCTCGCTGTACGCATGCACGACGATGCGGTCGAACAGGCCGGGCTCGAAGTGCTCCAGCAGCTCCTGCGCCACGAAGGCAATTCGCGCGCCGCTGTTCTCGGCGTAGTAGCGCACCTCCTGGGCCTTGCTCATGGGATTGACCGGCACCACGACGCCGCCCGCGCGCAGGATGGCGTAGCAGGCGATCACGAACTGCGGGCAGTTCTGGCTCGCCACCAGCACGCGGTCGCCGCGCTTCAGCGCGAGCGTGTCGCGCAGCCAGGCGGACATCGCTGCCACGCGGTGCTGGAGCTCGGCATAGCGGAGGACGCTGCCGCAATAGACGATCGCCGCCTTGTCCGGATAGCGCCGCGCCGCGAGCTCGAGGACCTCCGGCAGCGTCGCCTGCGGCACGACCAGCTCGCGCGCGACGCCCTTGGGCCAGAAGCGGAAATGCGGACGGTCGGGAACGGTGCCCCCGCGCTCCCCCACTGCGTGTGGGTCGTTGCCCACCAGGGGGGCCTTCGCGCTTTCGGGCGGCCGTGCGGCGCTCACCATCATTGCTTCTCCATGGCCCGGGCGATGAGCTCTTTCATCACCTCGTTGGCGCCGCCATAGATGCGGCCGACGCGCACATCGGCGTAGAGCCGCGCGATCGGATACTCGTTCATGAAGCCGTAGCCGCCATGCAGCTGCAGGCACTCGTCGACGATGCGGCAGCAGGCATCGGTGGTCCACCACTTGGCCATGGCGGCAGTCGGCACGTCGAGCTCGCCGTGCATCAGCCGCGCGATGCAGTCGTCCACGAAGGCGCGCGCCACCTGCGCCTGCGTCTCGCACTCGGCCAGCTTGAAGCGGGTGTTCTGCATCTTCAGCAGCGGCTGGCCGAACACCTGGCGGTCGCGCACGTATTCCAGCGTGTCGTCGATCGCGCGCTGCATGCTCGCCACCGTGCCCACGGCGATGAGCATGCGCTCGCGCGGCAGCTGGTTCATGAGCTGCGCGAAGCCGCCGCCTTCCTCGCCGCCCAGCAGGTTCTCGGCGGGCACGCGCACGTCGTCGAAGAAGAGCTCGGTGGTGTCCAGCGTCTTCTGGCCCATCTTGTCCAGCAGCGGCCCCCGGCGGAAGCCCGCCGTGCCCTCGGTCTCCACCATCAGCAGCGAAATGCCCTTGGCGCCGCCTTGCGCATCCGTCTTCGCGGCGACGCAGACCAGGCCGGCGTGCATGCCGTTGGTGATGAAGGTCTTGCTGCCGCTGATGCGCCACGCGCCGCCAACGCGGCGCGCCTGCGTCTTGATGCGCTGCAGGTCGGTGCCGGCGCCGGGCTCGGTCATCGCGATGGCCGCCACCAGCTCGCCGGTCGCCATGCGCGGCAGCCAGCGGCGCTTCTGTTCTTCGGTGCCGTAGGCCAGCAGGTAGTGGGCGACGATGCCGCTGTGCACGTTGTTGCTGAAGCCCTGTGCCATGGCGCGCATCTGCTCCTCGCAGATCACCGCCTCGTGCAGGAAGCTGCCGCCGCCGCCGCCGTAGGCCTCGGGAATGCTGGCGCACAGCAGGCCGGCCTGGCCGGCCTTCGTCCAGATGTCGCGGTCGGCGTGCTGCTGCGCGCGCCAGCGCGTCTCGTGGGGGACGCATTCGCGCTCGAAGAAGCGGCGCGCGCTGTCCTGCAGCATCTGCAGCTCCTCGGTCATCCACGGCCGGGTGGCGTTCACGGCCGGCCGCCTCCGCAGACCAGCACCTGTCCGCTGACGTAGTTCGACTCCGGAATGCAGAACATGTACACGGCCCCCGCCGCTTCTTCCGGCGTGCCGCCGCGGCCCAGCGGGATCAGCGCCTCGGCGTTCTTCAGGATCTGCGGATTGACGCCCACCTTGATCTGCCGGCCCTCGATGTCGATGCTGGCGCCGGCGCCGGCATCCGCTTCGGTCAGCCGGGTCTTGATCAGCCCGAAGGCGACGCTGTTGACGTTGACCTTGTAGCGGCCCCATTCCTTGGCCATCGCCTTGGTCAGGCCGTTGATGCCGGCTTTGGCCGCCGCATAGTTGGCTTGCCCCGCGTTGCCGTAGACGCCGGAGGTGGAGGAGATGTTGACCACCTTGCGGAACACCTCGCGTCCTTCGTCCGCCTCGCGCTTGGCCGCATCGCGGATGAAGTTCGAAGCCGCGCGCAGGATGCGAAAGGGCGCCGTGAGATGCACGGCGAGCATGGCCTCCCACTGCTCGTCGCTCATCTTCTGCACCACGCTGTCCCAGGTGTAGCCGGCGTTGTTGACGATGATGTCCAGGCCGCCGTAGGCATCGACCGCCGCTTGCACGAAGCGATCGGCAAAGCCGCCGTCCGTCACGCTGCCTGCGCAGGCGATGGCGCTGCCGCCCGCGGCCACGATCTCGGCAACGGTCTGCGCGGCCGGTTCGGGGTCGAGGTCGTTGATGACGACGCGGGCCCCTTCGCTCGCCAGCTTGAGCGCGATCTCGCGCCCGATGCCGCGGCCGGAGCCGGAGACGATGGCGACCTTGTTCTCGAGTTTGCGGTTCATTCGGTGTCTTTCCTTTGCCTGTGTCAGGGCCAGGCGACGAGCGCCTCGCCGCTCAGCTTGGTGATGCCGTCCTGGTTGGCCGTCATGACGTGCAGCCGCACGCAGCGCCGGCCCTCGTGCTCGAACTTCTCGTGGACCTTGCCCGTGCAGGTGATGCGTTCGCCCACGTGCGTGATGGCGGCGAAGCGGATGTCCAGCGAACGGATTGCCGGCTGCGGGACCCAGTTCGTCAGCAGCCGGCCCAGCCAGGCGGCAGACAGCATGCCGTGCGCGAACACGTCGGGCATGCCGGCGGACTGGGCGAAGTCCGTGTCCACGTGGATCGGGTTGTGGTCGCCGGAGGCCCCGCAGTACAGCGCCAGGGCAAGGCGGGTGATGGGGGGCAGTTCCAGCGGGGGGAGGGTGTCGCCTTGCTGCAGGGCGTCCCAGTCTGGAAGGGCAGGTGTCGTCATCGCGTGAGGCCTTGGGGTCGAGGGCGGGTCTTGAACGGTGCTAGGCATTGCGCACCACCGTCACGCAGCGCAGCTGCGCCACCAGCTCGTCGCGCTGGTTGCTCACACGCGTTTGCCGCACCACGAATTCGAGCGCGCCGCCCTTCTTGTCGTAGATGTCCGCGATGCGCTGCTCGTAGCGCAGCGTGTCGCCGGCATAGGCCATCGCGTGGTACGTGAAGCCCTGCTCGCCATGCAGCAGCGTGCGGTAATCCATGCCCAGCAGCTCGCGAATCGCCGCCGGGTTGGGCGCTTCCATCTCCAGGCAGAAGAGAAAGCTGGGCGGCACCGGCAGGCCCGGATGCCCCGCGTCGCGCGCCGCGGCTTCGTCGATGTAGACCGGGTCGGCTTGACCGGTGGCCTTTGCGAAGAAGCGCAGGCGGCCCGCTTCCACCGGCACCTGGAAAGCCGGCAGCGTGTGGCCGATGTAGCGGCGATCGATCATCGCTGGCTCTGGTAGAGCGTGACGACACAGGCGCCGCCGAGCCCCAGGTTGTGCTGCAAGGCGAGCCGTGCTCCCTCGACCTGGCGCTGCTCGGCCTGCCCGCGCAGTTGCCACACCAGCTCCGCGCATTGGGCCAGGCCGGTGGCGCCGAGTGGATGGCCCTTGGAGAGCAGGCCGCCGGAGGGGTTGGTCACCACCCGGCCGCCGTAGGTGTTCTCGCCCTCGACGATGAAACGCTCCGCCGTGCCCTCGGGCGTGAGGCCCAGCGCCTCGTAGGTGATCAGCTCGTTGGCGGTGAAGCAGTCGTGCAGCTCCACCACGTCCAGCTCCTCCGGGCCGATGCCCGCGGCCTCGTACACCTGCTTCGCCGCGGCCGCCGTCATGTCGTAGCCCACGAGCTTGCGCATGTCCCCGGTGTCGAACGTGGACGGCGTGTCGGTGGTCATGGCCTGCGCCGCGATCACGACGCGCATGTCCAGCCCATGCTTCTTCGCGAACTCGGCCGAGCAGACGATCGCCGCGGCCGCGCCGCAGGTGGGTGGGCAGCACTGGAAGCGCGTGAGCGGATCGAACACCAGCGGCGCAGCCATCACCTCGTCCAGCGTCAGCGTCTGCCGGAACACTGCCAGCGGGTTGCGCGCCGCATGCTGGCGCGCCTTCACCGAGATGCGGCCGAAGGTGTCGCGGCGGATGCCGTGCTGTGCCATGTAGTCGCGGCCGGCGCCGCCGAAGAACTGCGCGGCGCGCGGCGCTTCGGGGATGAAGCCCTGCTTCTGCATCATCACCTCCGCGAAGCGCCCCATCGGCGAGGGCCGGTCGTCGTAGGCGCCCTTCAGCGCGCCGGGCTGCATCTGCTCGAAGCCGAGCGCGATGGCGCATTCGACCACGCCGCTCTCGACCGCCTGGCGTGCGAGGAACAGCGCGCTGGAGCCGGTGGAGCAGTTGTTGTTGAGGTTGAAGACCGGGATGCCGGTGAGGCCGACGCCGTAGATCGCCGCCTGCCCGGCCGTGGAGTCGCCGTAGACGTAGCCCACGTAGGCTTGCTGCACGAGGGCGTAGTCCACGCCGGCATCGTCGAGCGCCAGCTTCGCGGCCCGCGCACCCATCACGGTGTACGGGTCGCTCGCGCCGGGCTTGGTGAAGGGGATCATGCCGACGCCGACCACATGGACGGGACGCTGCTGACGTGTCATGGAAGCTCCTGATTGGGACGTGTGACGATGAAGAGAAGTCTCGGCTGCCGCGTGGGGTTCAACAATCGCGGATCGGCCCAAAACGATTGGCCGAAACGCTCACGCGGGTTCGCGGTAGCGGAAGGTGCCCATGGCGCGCGCCGCCACTTCGCCGCCGGCATCGACGACGGTGGCTTCGCAGAAGCACACCGAGCGCCCGCCGCCGGTGGCGCGCCCTTGCGCCTGCAGCCGCCCGCTGGTGGGCCGCATGAAGGCGATGTGCATGTCGATGGTGACGACCTCGCGCGCATAGCCCACGCGCGAGAGCGCGGCATGCGCCATCGCGCTGTCGAGCAGCGTCATCAGCACGCCGCCGTGGCCGCTGTCGTGGTTGTTCAGCAGTTCGGGGCGCAGCATGACCGACACCAGCGACTCGCCGCCCTCGGCGCGTTCGACCTGCAGGCCCAGGTGCTCCGAGAAGGGCACGTAGCGCTGGGGGCCGCTGCGCGGCTTGTCGCCTTCCTGTTCCCGCGGCGTGCCGGCGAGATGAAGGCTCATGCCGTCTCCCGCTTCGACGCGGCCGCCGCTGCCGTGAAGTCCCGCGGCCCGGTCAAGCCCAGCCCGCCATCCACGGGAATCACCGCGCCCGTGATGTACGAGCCCCAGTCGCTGGCCAGCAGCATCGCCATGCGGCTGATGTCCTCGATGCGGCCCAGGCGCTGGAGCGGCACGCGCTGCGCCATCGCCTTCATCGTCTCGTCGGTGGGTGCGAGGCGCTTCAGGCCCTCGGTGTCGGCAATCGGGCCGGGCACGATGGAGTTGATGCGGATGCCCTGCGCGCCCCATTCCAGCGCCAGCACCCGCGTGAGCATGTCCACGCCCGCCTTGGCTGCGCACACGTGCGCCTGGAAGGGCGTGGGGATGAAGGCCTGCCCGGCGGAGATCTGGATCACGCAGGCGCCGGGTTGGCGCAGGTGCGCATGCGCCAGCCGCGCGACGTTGAAGCTGCCGAGCAGGTCGATGTCGACCACCGTCTTGAAGGCGTTGGGCGACATGTCGCGCGCGCTCGCGAGGAAGTTGCCCGCGGCGCCCGAGACCAGCACGTCGATGGGGCCGAAGCGCTGCGCGGCCTGCGCGAAGGCGCGTTCCAGCGCCTCGGGCTGCCGCACGTCGGCGGGGATGCCGAGCGCCTCGGTGCCGAGGCTTTCGAGCTGCTGCGCGGCAGTGGCCACCTTGTCGGCCGAGCGGCTGAGCACCGTCACGCGCGCACCGGCACGGGCGAAGGCCTGCGCGATGCCGAAGTTGATGCCGCTGGAGCCGCCGGCGGCGAACACGTGGCGGCCCTGGAAGTCGAAGGCAGAGAAGTCCATGAGCTTCACTCCGGCTTGAAGCCGATCTCGGCCAGCATCTTCCGCTCGCGCTCGAACTGCGCACGAGCGTAGTCGGCATAGCGCTCGCCGGTCGTCAGCTTGGGTTGCATGTCGAACAGCTCGAGCTGCTGAAGGTAGGCCGGGTCCGCCGCGGCCTTGCTGAAGGCCGCGTGCAGCCGGGCGGCGATCTTCGGATCGAGGTTCTTCGGCGCGACCAGCCCCACCGGCGATTCGATCACCATGTCGTGGCCCAGCTCCTTCACGGTCGGCGCGTCGTAGCGCTTCAGGCGCTCCGCGGTGAAGGTGGCGAGCAGGCGCACCTTGCCGCCCTGGACCTGGGGCCCGAAGCCCGGGTCGCCGTAGACGTCGAGGTGGCGCCCGATCACCGCCTGGAAGGCCTCGCTGCCGCCCTTGTAAGGCACCAGGTTGAAGGAAGTGCCCGCCTGCCTGGCGAGCCGCTCGGCGTAGATGCGGTTGATGCTGATCGCACCGACGTTGCCCCAGCTGATTGCGCCGGGACGCTTCTTGGCGTCCGCCAGCAGCTCGGGCAGGGACTTCCAAGGCGCGTCGACGGCCACCACGATGCCGGTGGTGAGGCCGGCCAGTCCGATCAGGTAGGTGAAATCCTTGAGCGGGTCCCAGCTCACCTTCTGCACCAGCGGCGCGCGGATCACCGAGTTGTGCATCACCGCGATCGTGTAGCCGTCGGCTTCGTGCATGGTCGCCAGCGATGCAGTGCCGGTGACGCCGCCGGCACCCGGCTTGTGCATCAGCACGATGGGCTGGCCGAGGTCCTTGGACGCAGCCTCGGCCAGCGTGCGGAAGATCGGGTCGAAAGAGCCGCCCGGCGGAAACGGCAGCACGAGCTGGATCGGCTTGCCGGGGTAAGGGTCGGCGGCCTGGGCCAGCGGCGCGGCCAGCGCGCAGGCGGCCAGTGCGGCCAGGGCCGCGCGGCGATGCATCTTCGTCATGGTGTCGTCTCCTGAGTGTTGGAAGCCGCCTGCGGCAGCGGCAGGTAGCGGAAGGACCCTTGAGCCTGCGCGACCAGGCGGCCCGCGGCATCGGTGATGGCGGCGCGGCACCAGGCCACGCTGTCGTCGTGGTGCAGCACCTCGCCGTCGGCGCTGAGCCGGCCGCGGCCCGGTTCGAGGAAGCTGGTGTCGAGGCCGAGCGTGACGGCGGTGCGCGCGAAGTCGAACACCGACACGGCCGCGCTGGCCATCACCACGTCGAGCAGCGTGACCAGCACGCCGCCATGCACCGCGCCGATCACGTTGCCGAGCTCCGGTCGCGCGTCGATCACCACCCGCGCGCGGCCCGCTTCGGCGTATTCGCGGCGCGCGTCCAGCAGGCGCATGAAGGGCACGCGGCCGAAGACGTTGCGGCGGTCTCCGCCGGCGACCGGCGTCATTGAAATACCTTCGCCTTCGGCTGCGGTACGAGCCCCCTTCGGAGCGGCCGGGCGGGGGCTCACGCGCTCACCTGCTCGCGCAGCACGTTCTTCAGCACCTTGCCGGCGGCCGACATCGGCAGCTCGCGCACGAAGCTGATGCCGCGCGGGCACTTGTAGCCGGCCAGGCGCTCGCGGCACCAGGCGCGCAGCGCATCGGCATCGGCGGCGGCATCGTCGGCCATCACCACCGCGGCATGCACCGCCTCGCCCCAGCGCACATCCGGCACGCCGACGACCGCCGCCAGCCGGACCTGGGGATGGCTGCGCAGCGCGGCCTCGACCTCGGCGCAGTACACGTTCTCGCCGCCGCTGATGATCATGTCCTTGAGCCGGTCGACGATGAAGAGATGGCCGTCGGGCTGCATGCGGCCGGCATCGCCGGTGTGCAGCCAGCCCTCGCGCAGCGCGGCGGCGGTGGCCTCGGGGTTGCGCCAGTAGCCCTGCATGACCATCGGTCCGCGCGCCAGCACCTCGCCCACTTCGCCGCGCGGCAGCTCGCGGCCGCGCTCGTCGGCGACGATGATCTCGGCGCCGAGGCCGGCCCGGCCGACGGAGTTCAGCAGGCCCGGGCCGCGTGCCTCGGCGCGGTGGTTGGCCGGCAGATTGATGCACACGGCGCCCGCGGTTTCGGTGAGGCCGTAGGCCTGGAAGAACTCGGCCTGCGGCCAGGCAGCCAGCGCCCGGTCCAGCAGGTCCGGCGGCATCGGGGCCGCACCGAAGGCGATGCGCGTCAGGCTCTGCACGCGGCCGGGTGCGAAGGCCGGGTCGTCGAGCAGCGACTGCAGCATGCTCGGCACCACGATGATGTCGCCGATGCGGTGCGCCTCGACCGCGTCGATCACCGACGCCGGGCGGAACTGCGCCATCGTCACGCAGCTGCCGCCGACGATGAGCTGGCCCACCAGGCGTCCAAGGCCCGCGACATGGAACAGCGGCGCCACCAGCAGCGAGACCGATTCCGGCGCGTTGTTCAGCTCGGCGCCGCGGGTCATGGAGGCGGTCCAGAAGTTGGCGTGGCTCAGCATCACGCCCTTGGAGCGGCCGGTGGTGCCGCCGGTGTAGAGGATGGCGGCGAGCGCGTCGCCGCCGGTGCGCGTGTCGGGCAAGGGCGCAAGGGCAGCGCCTTCTTCTTCCAGCGTGGGCAGGCGAAGCAGCGTGGCTCGGCCGGCCGGTGCGAGCGCGGCCAGCGTGTCGTCGGCGAGCAGCAGCGAGGCTTCGCTGTCCTGCAGCGCGTGGGCGAGCTCGGGCGTGCTCCAGCGGATGTTCAGCGGGCAGGCGACGGCACCCAGCCACCAGCAGGCGAGGATGGCGCTGACCAATCGGTCGCTGTTGGGCGCGAGCAGGGCGACGCGGTCGCCGCGAGCGATGCCGCGCTTCGCCAGCGCGGCCGCTTGCCGGGCGATGCCGTTCGCCAGCTGGGCATGCGTATGCCGGCGCGTGCCGGCGTCGGCGATGTGGGTGAGCGCCGTCTGGTCGGGCTTGCGCTGCAGCGTGCGATGCAGTCCTTGGGTGAGATACACGATGGGGCCGCGGGCTGGTGGAAGATGCGGCAAAGCTTAGGTCGCGTTGCGGCGCGGACCCATGGCAGGAAGCGCCAAAGGGCTTGGCGAAAGCGTCCAGGCGTGGCCATGCGAACAGCCCGAGGACTCAGCGTTCCGGCCCGTGCGCGAGCCGGTACTCCCCCGGCGCCACGCCCGTCCACTGCTTGAACGCCCGGTGAAAGGTGCTCGCCTCCGAGAAGCCCACGCGATTGGCGATCTCCAGCAGCGGCAGCGGCGTGTGCAGCAGGTATTCGATGGCGGCGTCGCGCCGCAGCTCGTCCTTGATCTGCTGGAAGCCGCGGCCCTCGTCGCGCAGCCGCCGGCGCAGCGTCTGCGGCGTCACGGCGAGCGCCTCGCCGACTTCTTCGAGCGAGGGCAGCTCGGCGCCCAGTTGCTTGCGCAGCAGCCGGCGGATGCGCTCGGTGAGGCTGCTGGTGTCGCGGTACCGCACGATCAGGTTGGCGGGCGAGCTGGCGAGGAACTCGCGCAGGCTTTGCGGCGACTGCACCACCGGCAGCGCCAGCCAACGCGCATCGAACCAGAGGCCGACATGGGGCTGGCCGTACCGGATCGGCACCTGGTACACCCGCGAGCTGTCGGTGCTCGTCTGCTCTGCCGTGTAGTCGACCTCGAGCAGCGGGATGCGGCGCGCCACCAGCCAGGAGAAAGCGTTGAAGGCCAGCAGCATGAAGGCCTTGACCGCATAGTCCAGCCGCGCATCGGAGGCCCGCCGCAGCACGAACTGGACGTGCGCGCTGCCATCGTGCACCGACAGGCGCGGCACGAAGTCGCGCAGCAGCAGGTGGTACCAGGCGAAGCCGTCGCGCAGGGCCTCGCCCAGCGTGGCGCAGCGCACCAGCTGGCGCATGCACTGGCCGAAGCTTCCGGGCGGCAGCGGATGGCTCAGCAGGCCCCACATCTCGTCGTGCAGTTCCCGCCGCAGCGCGCGGATCAGCAGGGCGTACTGGCGCTGGGAGATGCGCGCCAGCGGCGACTCCAGCAGAGAGGGAGCGATGCCCGCCCGCGCCAGCAGCGGCGCCGCCTCGAGCCCGCGATGGCGCGCGCCCATCAGGATGCTGTGCACCTGCTGGATGGCAACGGTGTGGTGGGTGAGCGTCATCGATGGCGGCCGCCGCGGCCCGGCCGCCCGGATTGTAGGCAGCACCCGGCCGGCCGGGCTCAGTCGACGGCGCCTGCGGCGCGCAGGGCGGCGACGGCCGGCGCGTCGAGCCCGGCCTGGCGCAGGATCTCGTCGGTG
>DATFFA010000014.1:0-8366 GCA_035250605.1 Variovorax sp.
CACCGACGACATCGAAGCCGCCTTCGGCCGCGCCCAGGGCGATGCCGAGGTGGCGCTGACCGAGCGCTCCACCTCGATCAAGACGCTGGAGTGGGAGCGCATCCACGAAGTGCTGGCGGAGACCGGCTTCAACATCTCGGAAACGGCGCGGCGCCTGGGCATGCACCGGCGCACGCTGGCGCGCAAGCTGGGGAAGCAGCGGGTCAAGTAGCGCCTTCAGTCTGCCTCGCTGTCCTCCTCCAGCGTCGAGAACAGCACCTGAAAAATCTCCCGCGTCGACAGCGAACCGTTCGCGTCCTTCTCGACCAGCAGCAGCTGCTGTGCCTCCGGCAGGCCGGCTGGGATCACCATCCGCCCGCCGGGCTTGAGCTGGTAGATGAGCGCCGGCGGGATCAGCTCCGGCGCCGCGGTGACGATCACCCGGTCGAAGGGCGCGTGCTCGGGCCAGCCGTGGCAGCCGTTGCCGACCTTGACCTCGACGTTGGCGTGACCTTGGCGGGCCAGCCGCTGGCGCGCCTGCCGGGCCAGTTCCTCGATGAGCTCGATGCTGTAGACCTGCTGCGCGAGTTCCGACAGGATCGCCGACTGGTAGCCCAGCCCGGTGCCGATCTCCAGCACGGTGTCGGTCGGCCCCACGCGCAGCAGGTCGGTCATCACGGCAACGATGAAGGGCTGCGAGATGGTCTTGCCATACCCGATCGGAAGGGGGGTATCGACATAGGCATAGGGCCGCAGCTCGATGGGCACGAAGACATGGCGCGGCACCTTGCCCAGGGCATCCATGACCCGCGGGTCGAGCGCGGCCTTGCCCAGGTACGTGGTCGCAAAAATGGTCTTGGCGGCGATCTCGGCGAGCATGCGCTGGTGCAGGGTCGTGAAATCCGGTTCGCTCATGGTGCCTCCTCGAGGCGGCGGTGCCGACGCCCCGATCGTACGCTTGCGCGCGGACGCAGGACACCGGGAGACACCTCTCCCCTTTCCGGAGGATGCAGGGCTTGCACCCCGACGATATCGTCCCGTCCGCTGTCACCGGAGGACCGGGCGCAAGCCTTGCGCCACACGGCGGCCGCGCACGACAATCCGACCCACTTCATGGCCTCGCAGGGCGTGCCGCGGCGCGTCGCGCGGCCGCCCACCGGGAGGAGGAGGCAACATGCGAGCAGAACTGGTGATCAAGGGCAAGAGCCTGACCGGCTCGAGCGACCTGACGCTGCTGGCGCCGATCAAGCCGGGGCTGGTGCCCTCGCTGGAAGCCATCACGTACAAGACGCGGGCCAAGCGCCTGCTCAAGACGCTGCAGGGCGGGCGCGCCTCGCTGCACGAGTACGCGCTGCTGCGCCCGATCTCGGATGCGGTGGAGCGCGTGGCCAAGATCCATTCCTTCCGCATCGCCGTGCTCGAGCCGGAAGACAAGATCCTGCTGGCCGTGACCTTCGACGGCACCTGGGAGGCCTACATCCGCGTGCTCTGGCAGAAGGTGGGCACCCTGCTGGACGTGATCTTCTGCAACACCGAGGGCTACGTGGTGTCGCACGACGCGGACTTCGACGCCTGGGCCGGCTGGGTGCGCCAGGTGCAGATCGAGACCGCCTTCTACTACAACACGCACGGGCTGACCGTCGAAGACGCGCGCTACCTGCGGGACGAGGAAAGCCTCCATCGCCAGCCGCCCGCGCCCTCCTCGCCGGATGCACAGGCCGAAGCGCTCGCGGCAACGCGCCTGCGCGTGCGAACCCCCGAAGAGATCGCCTGGGAGGCGGCCAGCGCCAACACGGGACTGGCGCTCGACGCCAGCCGGCAGGCGCTGCAGTCCCTGGCCGTGCTGTTCCGGCTCACGGACATGTACCTGCCGGGCACGTCCGACGGCCGGGTCCTGCAGCGGGCTGCGCGCGACATCCTGCGCGAGTTCGTGGCGCTCATGGATGACGAGGATCTGCCCGAGGAGTTGAAAGAAGCCATGAAGCTGCGCTTCGAGCGCCACCTGCGCTGGCTGATGCCGACGGACGACCCGGAGGTCACCCGGCCGCGCGAGGTGCCCGCGCTGCCGCCCCGGGCGCAGGTGGACGATCCCGCCGACGTGCAGGGCGGCATCCTGCGGCCCTACGAAAGCATCACGCATGGCTGCCTGCTGCTGGTCGCCTTCGACGTGCGCGGCGCCGGCGCGGGCCTGCTCGACGAACTGGTCAAGTCGCTGACGAGGGCCACCGGCCAGCCTCCGGCGGGCCAGCCGATCGTCAATGTCGCGCTCACCTACGAAGGCCTGCGCTTTCTCGGCATGCCGGAGGAGCAGCTGGCCTGGTTCCCGCAGGAGTTCCGCGAGGGCATGGAGGCGCGCGCCAGCATGCTCGGGGACTTCCGCGCCAACCATCCGCGCCGCTGGCGGCTGCCGCAGCGCGTCGCGCAGGCCGGCGCACCCGCGCACGACACGGCGGTCGAGATGGCGGCCGTCCACCTCGTGATCCAGCTGCGCATCGGGGCGCCTGGCAACGACGCGATGGACCCCACGGACGAGGGCCATCCCCTGCACGGGACGATCCGAAAGCTCTTCGGCGATTTCTTCCACGGCGGCACGCGCCAGGGCGTGCGGCTGCTGGCCATCGAGCCCTTGCGCCGCTACCTCAACGACAAGGAGCGGATCCAGGAGCATTTCGGCTTCGCCGACGGCGACGGCCAGCCGGTGCTCGATGCCGTGCCCGAGGGTGCCGTCTACCGCAACCAGGTCCACGTGGGCGAGCTGCTGCTCGGATACCCGAACGAGGCGGATGCCAAACCGCAGGGAAACAGCGAGGCGGAGCGCGAGCGCCTCCAGTTCTTCCACAACGGCAGCTTCCTGGTCGTGCGCAAGCTCCGGCAGGACGTGGCCGCGCTCTACCAGACCGTGCGCCGCGCCAGCCGCGAAACCGGGCTCGACGAGGACCTGATCTTCGCGAAGCTGATGGGGCGCCACCGGGACGGCCGGCCGCTGGTCGACGCCGAGGCGCTCAACGACTTCGACTATCGCGCCGATGCGCAGGGCAGGGTCTGCCCCTTCCATGCCCACATCCGCCGCGCCAACCCGCGGCAGGACGACGTGGCCAATGCGCCGCAGGACCCGCCGGGGCGCCGGCGCCCGCGGCTGATGCGCCGCAGCATGTCCTTCGGGCCGCGATATCCGTTCCCGGATGTGGTTCCCGAACGCGGCTACGAGGACGATGGCCAGGAGCGCGGCCTGATGTTCATGGCCTACAACGCCAGCATCAGCGAGCAGTTCGAAGTGATCCAGCGCTGGCTGGTGGGCGGCAACAGCGCCGGGAATTTCTCGGGCCAGAGCGATGTGCTGCTCGGCGTGCCGGAGGTGGGCGAAAAGCGCAGCTTCCGCTTCGAGCATCCGGTGAACGGCGTGCCGCGCAGCCATCGCATCGCACTGGACGAGGCGCCCGGGCTCGACGAGGAGTCGCGGCCCTTCGTGCGCGTGGATTGGGGCGCCTACCTGTTCACGCCCTCGGTGCACGCGCTGCAGGAGCTCATCAGCCTGGCCGCGCTCGGCCCGCGTCCCCTGCCCGTCTGGTCGGCCGAGGAAGGCGAGCAACGCATCCAGGCGCTGCTGCAGCTCGAAGGGGCGGCCTGCCCGGCGGCCGCGATCCGCGCCTGGAAGAGCGTGCTCGAAGACCCGGAGGCGCAGGAAAAGTTCATCAGCGCCGGCGTCTGGGCCGCCATCCGCGAACGCCACGGCGGCGTCCTGCGCACGTCCTATGGCGTGCTGGTGGCCGATCGCGAGCGCGTGCTGGAGGTGCTGGGCGACGACGCGCACTACACGGTGGCCGGGTACCGGGAACGGATGGAGGGTTCGATCCGGCAGATCTACCTGGGCCTGGACCGCGGCGACGGCAGCGGCGAATACGAGCGGCAATCGACCCAGGTCAACCGGGCCATCGGCGCCATCGACGAGAAGAGCGCCTTCCGCCTGGCCTTCGACTTCACCGGACAGGTGCTGCAGGAATTCATGAAGGTCGAGAAGGAGATCGCCCCCAAGCTGGGCCGCAGCCGCTGGGAGCTCAACCTCGACGTCAAGGAGGTCGCCGACAAGGTGCTGGCCCTGCTGTGCCGGGAATGGTTCGGGCTGCCCGTGCGCCGGCCCAACGAGCCGCCGCCGCCCCTGGAGCCCGGCAGCTGGCGCTGGGACTGGAAGGAAGGCGATCCCGCCATCTATCCGAGCCAGTTCACCGCGCCCTCGCGCTACATCTTCCAGCCCCGTCCCAACGAGGACGTGAAGCACTACGGCGAGCGTTACGGCAAGGCGCTGACCCGATCGCTGCATGCCTTCATCCGGCCGTTCCAGGAAAGCAAGTCCGCGCCGAAGACGCCGCAGGGCGAGGACGCGGTGCTCGCATCGGCCATCCTCGGCGCCTTCCCGGACGCCAAGGCCGAGGACGACTTCGTGGCCCGCACCTTCGCCGGAGCGCTGATGGGCTTTCTGCCGACGGTGGACGGCAATCTGCGGCTCTCTCTCAACGAATGGCTGCGCGACGGCACCTTCTGGGCCCTGCGCACGGCCTGGGCGCAGCGCGGCGAGGGCGACGCCTACGAGAGGGCGAAGGCGCTGCTCGAGGAGCCGCTGAAGGAAGTCATGCAGCTGCGGCCCTCGCCGGAACTGGTGTGGCGCCGGGTCAAGGGCGGTGGCGTGCGGATCGGCAAGGAGAAGCTCGCCGACGGCGACACCGTGGTCCTGTCGCTGGTCTCGGCGACGCAGCAGAGCCTGCGCGAAGACAAGCCCGGAGCCAAGCGCGACGTGACGCCGATCTTCGGCGGCCGGCGCACCCCGGACGGCGCGCACCCGGCGCATGCCTGCCCGGGCTACGAGGCGGGCATGGGCGTGCTGCTGGGCATGCTGGCCGGCCTGGCGGACGTGAAGGAACGCATGCGGCCCAGCCCGGCGCCGCTGGCCTTCACCTTCGAGGGCCGCCTCTGAACCACGGCGCGGCAAGGGCTGCGAAGGAGCGGGACATGAGCACCTACGACAAGGACCAGCCGGCCATCGAACGCGGGCGCCGGCTCGGCGATTTCCTGGTGGAGGGGCAGCGCCGGAGGCTGGCGCGCGGCGTCGGCGTCGCGCCCCTGGCCGCGGCGCAGAAGATGCTGGTCGCGCTGGGCGATTCCTGGTTCGCCTATTGGCCGCGGGGGGACGTGCTCGACGTGCTGGAGCGCAAGTTCCGCTACAACGTGGATTCGCGCGCCCGCGCCGGCAGCACGCTCGCGGAAATGATCTTCGAGGTGCCGCCTGGCGACCAGATCCCCGACCCGGACGACGCGGCCCAGGGCGAGCAGCTCAAGTGGCTGACCGCGCGCATCCAGGGCCTGACGCCGGAGGAGAAGAGCAGCCTGAAGGCCATCCTGCTCTCGGGCGGGGGCAACGACGTGGTGGGCGACAAGCAGACGCTCAAGTCGCTGATTCATCCGGCGGCCGAGGGCCATGCGCAGCCGGTCAAGGAAGAGATGCTCGTGAAGCTCGTCGACGGGCGCCTGCGCGAGCTGTTGACGGTCATGCTTTCGGCCATCACGACCGTGAGCGTCGCCTCGGTCGGGCGCAAGGTGCCGATCCTGCTCCACGGCTACGACTACCCCGTGCCCGATGGCCGCGGCGTCTTCCTGAACGTGTGGCTGAAGCCCGGCCTGGTCGAGCTGGGCTACAACGCGCTGGAAGACCGCAAGAAGATCCTGAAGACGCTGATCGACCGGCTCAACGTGATGCAGATCGCGCTGCTGCAGAACCCGGAGTTCCAGCACGTGCTGCACGTGAACCTGCGCGGCACCCTGTCCACCCTGGATGCGGACTACCAGGAGTTCTGGCAGAACGAGCTGCATCCCACGATCCCCACCGGCTTCGAGCGGGTGGCGGACAAGGTGGCTGCGAAGATCCCGGCTTGAACCTAGAGCATGTCGCGCGTGCGCTCGGCACGCTCCAGGTGCCAGCGCATGCCCATGAGCTCGAAGGCGGTGCAGGCCGAATCGAGCAGCCGCTGCGCCTCGGCGACGCGACCGCGTCCCACCTCGATCTGCGCGCGGCACAGCTGGGTCGCCGCCAACTCGTGCGCCGAACCACGCACCTGCGCCGAGCGCTCGGCACCGGCGAGGTAGTGCTCGGCGCGCGCAAAGTCGTTGAGCTTGGCGGCGGCACGGGCCAGGGCGCGGCAGCCCAGGGCCTCGCCGATGCGGTCGTGCTGGCGCACCCGCATGAACAGCCGCGCCGCGTGACGCCGCGCCTCCTCGTTGCGGCCGGTGGCGACCGCGCCGTCGACCAGCCAGCCGTGGTTCAGCGAAGTGGCGAGCGCACCCTTGCGTGCGTCGATCCAGGCGGTCGCGTCGCGCACCGCCTGCAGGGCTTGCGGATCGCGCGTCAAGGTCCACTGCGCGTAGCCGGCCAGCGCACGGCCCATGGCGAGCTGCTGGCGGCTCCGCACGAGCTCGGCGATTTCCGAGGCGCGCTCGGCCACCCGCAGTGCCTCCTCCCAGCGCCCCTGCCACTGGTAGACCACGCTGATCCAGTGATGCACCGAGGCCGCGACCTGGTGCAGCGAATCGCCCACCAGGTGCAAGGCTTCGGCGAAGCAGTCGTCGGCCTGGGCGAAGTGCCCCTGGTCGCCGAGCAGGTAGCCCTTGCAGGCCAGCGCATAGGCCGAGCCGACGGCCAGGCTGCTGCCAGGGCGGCTCTGGCGCCGCTTGCCGTCCACCGCCGCGTCCAGCAGCACCAGCGCCCGGCCGTATTCGCAGCCGGCCAGCAGCGCCTGGCCCAGCGTGGCGCGCACCTGCATGGCGAGCCGTGCGTCGCCGATCTGCGTGGCGAGGTCCAGCGCGGCCTCGCCGTGCGCGATCGCCGCCTTCGACATGCCCTTGGCATAGCAGATGTAGCCGAGCCAGTAGGAGGCCCGGGCGATCGCGTCCATGCTGCCGCTCTGGCGCGCCAGCGTCAGCCCGCGCTCGAAGATCGCCACGCCGTCGGCCAGGCCCAGCGGATCGAACACGCAGGCCATGCCGAGCTTCTGCGCGATCGCGCACCAGCGCAGCGCCAGCTCGCGCGAGGGCGGGCCCAGCTCGTCCAGCGCCTTCAGCGCGGCCGAGTACTGGGCCCGCGCGCGGTCCAGCGCCGAGGCGGCCATGGCCTTGTCGCCGGCGAGCTCGGCATAGCGCGCCGCCGGCTCGGACAGCGCGGCGGCGGCACAGTGGTAGGCCAGGGCCTCGTAAAGCTCCCCCTGGGCCGCGCCTTCGCCGCGCCCTTCGAGCACCTGCGCGATGCGGCGATGCATCTCGCGGCGCCGGTGCAGGCCGACCGCCTCGTAGATCACCTCGCGGGTGATGCCGTGCTTGAAGCGCAGCGTTCCGGGCTGCTCGCCCGCGAAGAGGAAGTCCTGCTCGGCCAGCGCCGCGACCAGCGGATCGTCGGCTCCGTGCCCGGTGAGCTGTTCGAGCAGCCAGGCCGGGAAGACGCCGCCGATCACGGCCGCCGCCCGCAGCAGTTCGGCTTGCGCCGGCGGCAGGCGGTCGACCCGCGATTCGATCAGGGCCGTGAGCCAGGCCGCACTGCCCAGCCGGAGCTCGCGCAGCCACTGCGCGCCCTGGGCCGAAGCGGAGTGGCAGAGCTCCTCGATGAAGAGCGGGATGCCGCCGGCGTAGCGCTGGATCTCGGCGACCACGAAGGGATCGGCACCGGGCAGCAGGTGGCGGGTGGCCCGGGCGGCCTCGCCGTCGTCCAGCGGCTGCAGCTCGAGCGTGGTGACGGGTGTGAGGAACAGGCTCTCGCTGATCGCCGTGCGCGTGGCCGCGACGACGAAGATCGGGCCGCGCAGCGACAGCACCGCATCGAGGGCCTGCTGGCTCGCCTCGTCCGCCCACTGCCAGTCGTCCACCACCAGCAGCAGCGGCTGGCGGGCCGCGAGACGCTCGAACAGGCTTCGCAGCGCCGGCACCGTGGCGCCGGGGCTCAGCGGGCCCGCCTCTTCGCGCGGCGTCACCAGTTGCCGCGCCTGGGCCAGCACGGCGGCGCCGCCCTCCTCCTGCTCCAGCACCGCCAACAGGGGATGCGCCTGCGCGGGCTCGGCCGGCAGGCCCGGCGAGAGGCCGAACAACGCGCGCAGCATGTGCAGAAAGGGTTGCAGGGGTTCCGCGAGGTAGGTGCCGCAGTAGCCCTGGAGCGCGAGGCATTCGCCGGCCGCGGCATGGCGGCGCAGTTCGTCGACCAGGCGCGTCTTGCCGACCCCGGGGCCGCCCGACAGGACGACGCACTGCGCATCGCCGGCGATCGCCATGCGCAGGCGATCGCGCAGCAGGCGCAGCGCCGGCTCGCGGCCGACGAAGGGGCAGAGGCTGCGCCGCTCCATCGCCTCCAGGCGCTG
>DATFFA010000015.1:0-5159 GCA_035250605.1 Variovorax sp.
CGGCTGCCGCAGGCCAGCCTGGAGCGCGCGGCCGACCTGCTGTCCACCGCGCGCCGGCCGGTGCTCTACGGCGGCGGCGGCCTGATCAACGCCGGGCCGGTCGCCTGCGAAGCTTTCGCGCGGCTGGCGCGTCTGCTGGACGCACCGTGCACCCTGACGCTGATGGGCCTGGGCGCCTTCCCGGCCTCCGACCCCCGCTTTCTCGGCATGCTGGGGATGCACGGCACGCTGCAGGCCAACCTGGCCATGCACGAGGCCGACCTGGTGCTCTGCGTCGGCGCCCGCTTCGACGACCGCGTGACCGGCAAGCTGGCCGAGTTCTGCCCGCAGGCGCGCAAGATCCACATCGACATCGACCCGGCGAACATCGACAAGGTGGTGAAGGTCGACGTGCCGATGGTTGGCGATTGCGGCGCGGTGCTGGAGGCGCTGCTGCGCATGCCGGCGCTCGACGGCCTGGCGCGGGAGCGCCTGGCGCCTTGGTGGAAGCGCATCGAGGGCTGGCGCGCGCGGCGCTGCCTGGACTTCGCCCCGCGCGCCGATGCGATCCTGCCGCAACAGCTGATGGCCTCGCTGCAGGAGGCCCTGGCGGGTCGCGACGCGATCGTCTCCACCGACGTGGGCCAGCACCAGATGTGGGCTGCGCAGTACCTGCGCTTCGAGCGCCCGCGCCGCTGGCTGACGTCGGGCGGCGCCGGCACCATGGGCTATGGCCTGCCGGCCGCGATCGGGGCGCAGATCGCGCACCCCGGGGCGCTCACCGTGTGCGTGAGCGGCGATGCCTCGGTGCTGATGAACATCCAGGAGCTCTCCACCGCCATGCAGCACCGCGCGCCGGTGAAGCTGGTGCTCTGCAACAACGGCTACATGGGCATGGTGCGCCAATGGCAGGAGCTCAACCACGGCAACCGGCTGAGCCACAGCTGGAACGAGGCGCTGCCCGACTTCGTCTCGCTGGCGAGGGCCTTCGGCTGGGGCGCGCGACGCGTTGCCGATCCGGCGGAGCTGCCCGATGCGCTGGCCGAATGCCTGGCCGGCAGCGGCCCCTTCTTCCTCGACGTGCAGGTGGCGGCGCAGGAAAACTGCTTTCCCATGATCCCCGCGGGCCAGGGCCACCACCGCGTGATGCTGGCCAAGGACTGCTGGTACGAGGAGGTCTGAGACAGGCTCAGAGCGTTTGCGTGATCGCGAGAAGTCGCCCTCGGCGCCGCTGCGCGCCCCGGCGAGCCGGACGAGGCGCCCCGGCTGAGAATCGCGTCGGCCGTGCGCCGAGCCTTCTTGGCTGCATCGATGCCGACGATCACGCCCGGGCTAGTAGCCGCTCTGCTGGAAGTCCGTGCTTCGCAGGCAGATTTCCGCCCGCGGGTTCTCGCGGTAGCGCGCAGTGGCCAGGGCGTCGATGGAATCGGCGTTGCGGTCGTAGGTGCGCACCAGCTCCGATTCGCCGTCGGGCGCGTGGAACCGGGCGTGCAGCGCCTCTTCGTCGATCCTGGCAACGATGCGAGCCCCGTCGTACCCGTCGGGATAGATGGCGAACTGGACGCTGCCGGCTGCGGGAAGAAAGATTGCTTCGGAGGCCATAGGAACTTTGGTATTCGTTATGGCAGTATCGGATTTCTGGGTGCAGCAAAAAATAGGCCTGAAGGCGTATATGCCTTACAGAGCGTGACGTATTTCACATTCGCAGGGCTTGGAGGACGAGCGGGGGCAAAGCCCCTTCGACGCGCCGCCCGAACCAGCGAACTCTCGAGAAGCCGAGGCGCTCGCCCGGTCTCAGTGCTCCGCCAGCATGCCGCGCTCCTCGATGAAGGAGACGACATCGGCCAGTCCATCCTTCGTCTTGAGGTTGGTCATCACGAAGGGCCGCTGCTTGCGCATGCGCTTCGTGTCGGCCTCCATCACGCCCAGGTCGGCACCCACGTAGGGCGCGAGGTCGGTCTTGTTGATCACGAACAGGTCGCTTTTGGTGATGCCGGGGCCGCCCTTGCGCGGGATCTTCTCGCCGGCCGCGACATCGATCACGTAGATCGTGAGGTCGCTGAGCTCGGGGCTGAAAGTCGCGGCCAGGTTGTCTCCGCCGCTCTCGACGAAGACCACGTCCGCATCGGGAAACTCGGCCAGCATGCGGTCGATGGCCTCGAGGTTGATCGAGGCGTCCTCGCGGATCGCGGTGTGCGGGCAGCCGCCGGTCTCCACGCCCATGATGCGCTCGGCCGGCAGCGCGCCGGCCACCGTCAGCAGGCGCTGGTCTTCCTTGGTGTAGATGTCGTTGGTGATGGCGATCAGGTCGTACCTGTCGCGCATGGCCTTGCAGAGCATCTCCAGCAGCGTGGTCTTGCCGGAGCCGACCGGGCCGCCGATGCCCACCCGCAGGGGCGGCAGTCTCTTGGTGCGGTGGGGGATGTGGTGCAGGGCGGAACTCATGATGGTCGTGCCTCGCGACGAGCCGCCTCTGGCGAGGCAAGCGCCCCCTCGGGGCGCAGCGAATGCACGGAGTGATGAGCGTGGAGGTTCATGGGTCTCAGCTTCGGAAAAGGCGCGAGTACTGGGTTTCGTGGCGCGCCGACAGGACGGCGAGCATGGGTGAAAAAGCCTGGCGCTCATCATCCGCCAGCGCGAGGGCCCGGTCCACTGCCGGGGGAATTTCGGCGGCGAGGCGGCCGAGGATGCGCTGCCCGGCGCTCTGGCCGAGCGGCACGGCCTTGACCGCGGCGGCCGCCATGTTCTCCGCCCAGCCGAAGGCGAAGGCCAGGCAGGCGTCGCGCGCGGGCGCCTCGGTGCGGCTGGCGGCGAAGGCGAAGGCGACCGGGTAGCTTGCGGGCAGGGTGTCGAAGATGGCTGCTGCATCGGCGTGCCGCAGCTTGAGCCACTCGACGAAGGAGCGGCCCATCTGCTCGGTCTGCAGTCGGAATTCGGACGATTCGCGGGTCTGGAACACCCAGTCGTTGAGCTCGCGGAGGCGCGCCAGCTCGCCATTGCGCCAGGCGGGGACGGCTTGCGCGACGATGGCCAGGTCGCTGCGTGCGAGGCTCAGGTGCAGTTGGCCGGCCAGCCAGTCGGAGGCGCCTTCCTCGTTGCCGACGCCGGCCCATTCGATGGCCGCCTCCAGGCCTTCCGAGTAGGAGAAGCCGCCCACCGGCAAGGCCGGCGAGGCCAGCCAGATCAGCTGCAGCAGGCTGGCCGCGGGCAGGGCACCCGGCGTGTCAGCCATCAGTGCGAGTGGCCGTGGCCATGCGCATGGCCGTGCGAGTGGCCGTCGTGGCCGTCGCCGTGCGAGTGCGGTGCGGCATAGGCATCCGGATGCAGCACCGGGCCGACCGGCGCGGCGCCGTGCGAATGGCCGCCCTGCGTGCCGTAGGCGCCGCCTTCGGGTTCGAAGGCTTCCTCGGCCTCGCGAACGATCAGGTGCATCGAGCGCAGCATGCCGGCCAGCACATGGTCGGGTTCGATCTTCAGGTGGTCGGGCTTGAGTTCGATCGGCACATGCCGGTTGCCCAGGTGGTAGGCCGCACGCATCAGGTCGAAGGGCGTGCCGTGCTCGCTGCAATGCGTGATGACCAGCACCGGCTGCTTCGCCGCGATCACCTTGACGAGCGAGCCGTCTTCCGCCACCAGCACGTCGCCGCCGCGCACCAGCGTGCCGCGCGGCAGGAAGACGCCGAGCTGGCGGCCTTGGGAATCGGTGGCATCGAAGCGGCTTTTCTGGCGCACGTCCCAGTCGAGTTCGACGCTGGCGGCGCGCTTGAGCAGCACCGGCGCGAGGCCGCCGCCCTGGGGCATGAGTTTGTTGGCTGTGAGCATGTCGACTGGTGAAGAATGCGTGCTGAGGCCACCGAGACAATGGTGCTCATCACGAGGGATAAGACGCTGGCTATTTTGCAGTCGACTCAGATCGAGGGCGACGCCGTGGGTTCGATACTTCCTGCAGCGCTGCTTGCGCAGCAAAACTGGGCGGTGCTGCGCGCGCTGGCGAAGAGCGACATCAGCGAGTCGCCTAGAACAGAAAGTACCGCTGCGCCATCGGCAACACGACCGCCGGATCGCAAGTAAGCAACTGCCCATCCGCCCGCACCGCATAGGTCTGGGCATCGATCTCCATCTTCGGCGTGCAGGCGTTGTGGACCATGTCCTGCTTGCGTATGCCCCGGATGTTCTTCACCGCGCTCAAGGTCTTGGCCAGTCCGTAGCGCTGTCCGATGTCCGCGGCCAGCCCTGCCTGCGAGACGAAGGTCAGCGAGCTCTTCGCCAGCGAACCGCCGAAGGCCCCGAACATCGGCCGGTAGTGCACCGGCTGCGGCGTCGGGATCGATGCGTTGGGGTCACCCATCGCGGCCATGGCAATCGTGCCCCCCTTGAGGATGGTGAAGGGCTTGACGCCGAAGAAGGCCGGCTTCCACACCACCAGGTCGGCCCACTTGCCGACCTCGATGCTGCCCACCTCGTGCGAGATGCCGTGCGCGATGGCGGGGTTGATCGTGTACTTGGCCACGTAGCGCTTCGCACGCGCGTTGTCGTTGCGGCTGCCGTCCTCGGGAAGCTTGCCGCGCTGGGCCTTCATCTTGTGCGCCGTCTGCCAGCAGCGCAGGATCACCTCGCCCACCCGGCCCATCGCCTGGCTGTCGGAGCTGAACATGCTGATCGCGCCCAGGTCGTGCAGGATGTCCTCGGCCGCGATGGTCTCCTTGCGGATGCGGCTCTCGGCAAAGGCCAGGTCCTCGGGGATGCCGGCGTCCAGGTGGTGGCACACCATCAGCATGTCGACGTGCTCGTCGAGCGTGTTGACGGTGTAGGGCATGGTCGGGTTGGTGGAGGAGGGCAGGAAGTTCGCCTCGCCCACCACGCGCAGGATGTCCGGCGCATGGCCGCCGCCGGCGCCCTCGGTGTGGAAGGCGCAGATGGCGCGGCCCTTCACCGCCGCGATGGTGTTCTCGACGAAGCCCGACTCGTTCAGCGTGTCGCTGTGGATCGCCACCTGCGTGTCGGTCGCGTCCGCCACGTCCAGGCAGTTGCTGATCGCGGCCGGCGTGGTGCCCCAGTCCTCGTGCAGCTTGAGGCCGATCACGCCGGCCTCGATCTGCTCGCTCAGCGCGGCCGGCAGGCTCGCATTGCCCTTGCCGAGGAAGCCGAGATTCATCGGAAAGGCGTCGGCCGCCTGCAGC
>DATFFA010000016.1:0-10473 GCA_035250605.1 Variovorax sp.
AGCAGGTTCACCGCCAGCGCGATCGACGAGAACAGGCCGAACAGCGCGTAGTACAGGCACATGAACACCATGATGGCCAGGAAGCCGTAGGCCACGCTCTTGAAGCCCTTCTCGATGTTGTCGGCGCCCAGGCTCGGGCCGATGGTGCTTTCTTCGATGATCTCCATCGGCGCGGCCAGCGAGCCGGCACGCAGCAGCAGGGCCAGGTCGTTGGCTTCCACCACGTTCATCGAGCCGGAAATCTGGAAGCGCGTGCCCAGCTCGCCGTTGATCGACGGGGCGGTGAGCACTTCGCCTTTGCCCTTCTCGAAGATCAGGATGGCCATGCGCTTGCGGAAGTTTTCGCGGCTGACGTCGCGCATGATGCGGCCGCCCTTGGCGTCCATGGTCAGGTCGACCTTGGGCTGCTGGGTCTGCGAGTCGAAGCCCGGCTGGGCGTCGGTGAGGTTCTCGCCGGTCACCAGCACCTGCTTCTTGACGATGACGGTGCGGCCTTCGCGGTCGAGGAATTTCTCGGAGCCGAAAGGCACCGGGCCGCTGCCCGTCTCGGCCGCGCGGCCCTCGGCGGACTCGTCCACCAAGCGCATCTCGAGGGTGGCGGTGCGGCCCAGGATGTCCTTGGCCTTGGCCACGTCCTGCACGCCCGGCAGCTGCACCACGATGCGGTCCAGGCCCTGCTGCTGGATCACGGGCTCGGCCACGCCCAGCTCGTTGATCCGGTTGTGCAGCGTGGTGATGTTCTGCTTGAGCGCAGCATCCTGCAGCCGGCGCGCCGCCTCGGGCTTGATGGTGGCAGTGAGCCGCCACTCGCTGCCCTCCTGGCTGTCGGTGGTCGCCAGGTCGGGGAACTGGTCCTGGATCAGGGCCTTGGTCGTTTCCAGTGCGGCGGCGTCTCGGAAGCGCACCTCGATGGTCTGGCCGTTGCGCGTGACCGCGGCGCCGCGAACGTTCTTGTCGCGCAGGCCCGAGCGCAGGTCGTTGGCGAAGGACTCGGCCTTCTTGTCGATGGCGCCCTTCATGTCGACCTGCAGCAGGAAGTCCACGCCGCCGCGCAGGTCCAGGCCCAGGTACATGGGGTAGGCGCGCAGCGCTGCCAGCCAGGAAGGCGAGCGCGACACCAGATTGAGGGCCACCACGTAGGGCGGGTCGCTCGGGTCCGGCACCAGCGCGCGCTGCAGCACGTCGCGCGCCTTGAGCTGGTCGTCGGTGGTCGCGAAGCGCGCCCGCACCGAGGTGGCGTCGAGCGTGATCAGGTCCGGCGCGAGGCCGGCAGCCTTCAGCGTTTCCGCCACGCGGGCCTGGGTGCCGGCATCGATCTTGACGGTCGACTTGCCCGAAGACACCTGCACTGCAGGCGCCTCGCCGAAGAAATTGGGCAGGGCGTAGATCAGCCCCACGAGCAGCACGACGACGATGATCGCGTACTTCCAGACCGGGTAACGGTTCATGATCGCGCTTGGGAAATAGAGCTTCAGCCCGTTCGGGTTGAGCTTGTCGAAGCCGGATGAAGGCCCTTCGACAAACTCAGGGCGAGCGGCAGGATGGGTTACTTGATTGCGCCTTTGGGCAGCACTTGCACGACGGCCGAGCGCTGCACCTGCACCTCGACGCCCTTGGCGATCTCGACGGTCAGGTACTGCTCGCCGAGCTGCGTGATCTTGCCGAGCAGGCCGCCGGCGGTCGCGACCTCGTCGCCCTTGGCGAGCGCCTCGATCATGGCGCGCGCTTCCTTCTGGCGCTTCATCTGCGGGCGGATCATCACGAAGTACAGCACCACGAACATCAGCACCAGCGGCAGCATGCTGCCGAGAGAGGACATCATGTCGCCACCACCGGCAGCAGCGGGCGCGGTCTGGGCGAAAGCGGAGGAAATGAACAAGGGAGTCTCCAGCAAGAGAGGAAGGTATGAGCGCGCACCCCGGCGGGGTACGCGGTTCGCGCAGCGCACGGCACGGGCCATGGAACAGGCGCACTAAAGCGGGGCCGGGCCCCGCACAGCATCGCGCATTGTATTCGGCGGCGTCCGGCCCGCCGGCGCTAAGCCGGCAGGGCTGACAGGGCTTTCAGGACCGCCGCGGCGGACAGCCCCGAGGGAGTTCAGGCCGCCGCGCGAGCGCCCTGCGGCTCGCGCCACTTGGCCATCAGGTCGGCCCAGCGGGTGCGCGCCGCCTCGAGGTTGCGCTCCTTCACATGGCCGTAGCCGCGGATCTGCTCGGGCAGGCTCGCGATCTCCAGAGCCAGCGCGTGATTGCCGGCATTCAGGCCGGACAGCAGCTCCTCGATGCTCGCGCGGTACTCCCCGATCAGCGCGCGCTCGGTCTTGCGCTCTTCGGTACGGCCGAAGGGATCGAGAGCCGTGCCGCGCAGGCCCTTGAGCTTCGCGAGCAGGCGGAAGCCGGTCAGCATCGCCGGGCCGAACTTCTGCTTCTGCAGTTCGCCCTTGGCGTTGCGCTGGGCAATGATCGGCGGAGCGAGGTGGTAGTTGAGCTTGTAGTCGCCCTCGAACATGCCTTCGACCCGCTCCAGGAAGCTGCGGTCGCTGTGCAGGCGCGCAACCTCGTACTCGTCCTTGTAAGCCATCAGCTTGAACAGGTAGCGCGCCACCGTCTCGGCCAGGCTGGTCTTGCCCAGCGCCGCCTCCGCCTGCTGCACCTTGGCCACGAAAGCCTTGTACTGCCCGGCGTAGCCGACGTTCTGGTAAGCCGTGAGGAACTCGACGCGGCGCGCCACCAGGCTCTCGACCGTGTCACGCTTCTTGAACTCGACGACCTGTCCGGGCGAGACGCGCTTGCGCAACTCTTCCGGCCGCTGCGCCGCCTGACGGCCCCATTCGAACGCTGCCTTGTTGTTGTCGACCGCGACCGCATTGAGCTCGATGGCGCGCATCAGCGAAGCATGCTCGAGCGGAATCCAGCCCTTCTGCCAGGCATAGCCCAGGATCATCGGATTGACGTAGATGGTGTCGCCCATCAGCGAGCTCGCGGCCGCATCGGCGTCGAAGGCGCCCAGCCCCGCCGGCCCGACGGCGCGCGCGATCTCGGCCGCGCAGGCCTCCTGCGGGTTCTGCCAGTTGGCGTTGCGCACGAAGGATGCGGTAGGAGTGCTGTGGCTGTTGAGCGCCACGTGCGTGCGCCCCTCGCGCATGCGCGCCATGGTCTCGGCGTTCACGCTGACCAACGGGTCGCAGGCCAGCACCAGGTCGGCCGCCGCCGTGCCCACGCGGGTGGTGCGGATGTCGTCCTGGGTGTCGCCGATCAGCACATGGCTCCAGGTCGCGCCGCCCTTCTGCGCGAGGCCCGCTGCATCCTGGGTGACGATGCCCTTGCCCTCGATGTGGGCCGCCATGCCGAGCAGCTGCCCGATGGTGATCACGCCGGTCCCGCCGACGCCGGCGACCACGATGCCCCAGACGTTGCCGCCGGCGAGCGAAGGCAGCGCCGGTTCGGGCAGTGCGCCCAGTTCGGCCGGCGTGGAGGCCTTGTTCTTCGCCTTCTTCTTGAGCTGCCCGCCTTCCACCGTGACAAAGCTGGGGCAGAAGCCCTTGAGGCAGCTCATGTCCTTGTTGCAGGTGCTCTGGTTGATGGTGCGCTTGCGGCCGAACTCGGTCTCCAGCGGCTCCACCGACAGGCAGTTGCTCTTCACGCTGCAGTCGCCGCAGCCCTCGCAGACCAGCTCGTTGATGACCACGCGCTTGGCCGGATCGACCGCCGTGCCGCGCTTGCGGCGCCGGCGCTTCTCGGTGGCGCAGGTCTGGTCGTAGATGATGGCGGTCGTTCCCTTGATCTCCCTGAACTCGCGCTGGATCTCGTCCAGTTCGTCACGATGCCGCACCTTCACGTCCTTGCCGGGGACGTTCACGCCTTCGTACTTCTCGGGTTCGTCGGTGACCACCACCACCTTCACCGTGCCTTCGGCGTGCAGGCTCTCCGCGATCTGCAGCACCGAGTGGCCCTCGGGCCGCTCGCCGACCTGCTGGCCGCCGGTCATGGCGACGGCGTCGTTGTAGAGGATTTTGTAGGTGATGTTGACGCCCGCCGCGATGCTCTGGCGGATCGCCAGCAAGCCGCTGTGGAAGTAGGTGCCGTCGCCGAGGTTGGCGAAGATGTGCGGATCGGTGGTGAAGGGCTGCTGCCCGACCCACGGCACGCCCTCGCCGCCCATCTGGGTAAAGCCGAGCGTCGAGCGATCCATCCAGGTCGCCATGAAGTGGCAGCCGATGCCGGCCATCGCGCGCGAACCCTCGGGCACCACGGTGCTGGTGTTGTGCGGGCAGCCGGAGCAGAACCAGGGCTGGCGCGCGGCGTCGGCCACGCCGACGGTCTGCGGCGCCGCCATCGCGCGCTCCTTGGCCTCGAGGATGGCGAGCTGGGCGTCGATGCGCGCCGCCATGTCGGCGCCGGCCGCGGCCAGGACGCCGGTCGTCTTCAGCCGCTTGGCGATGGCCTTGGCGATCAGCGCCGGGTTCAGGTCGGCGTTGGCGCGAAGCAGCGTGTGCGCCGTCGGATTGGGCATCGACCATTCGCCGCCCGAATAGCCCTCGGCCTCGTGCACCTCGCCCTCGTCGAACTTGCCGACCACGTTGGGCCGCACGTCGGCGCGCCAGTTGTAGAGCTCCTCCTTGAGCTGGTACTCGATGACCTGGCGCTTTTCCTCGACCACCAGGATTTCCTGAAGGCCGGTGGCAAAGTCGCGCGTGAGCTGGGCCTCGAGCGGCCACACCACGGCCACCTTGTGCAGTCGAATGCCGAGCTGGCGGCAGGCGGCGTCATCCAGGCCCAGGTCGATCAGGGCCTGGCGGGTGTCGTTGTAGGCCTTGCCGCTGGCCATGATGCCGAAGCGGTCGTGGGGCCCTTCGATCACGTTGTGGTTGAGCCGGTTGGCGCGGATGTAGGCCAGCGCGGCATACCACTTGTAGTGCATGAGCCGCGCCTCCTGCTCCAGCGCATGGTCGGGCCAGCGGATGTGCAGGCCGCCGGGCGGCATCTGGAAATCGGTGGGCATCACGATTTCGACGCGCTCGGGGTCGATCATCGCCGTGGCGCTCGACTCGACGATCTCCTGGATCGTCTTCATGCCCGACCAGATGCCGGCGAAGCGGCTCATGGCGAAGGCGTGGATGCCGAGATCCAGGATCTCCTGGACATTGGTCGGGAAGAAGACCGGCGTGCCGCAGGCCTTGAAGATGTGGTCGCTCTGGTGCGCCGCCGTGGAGCTCTTGGAGATGTGGTCGTCGCCGGCGACCGCGATCACGCCGCCCCAGGGCGTGGTGCCCGCCATGTTGGCGTGCTTGAAGACGTCGGAGCAGCGGTCCACGCCCGGGCCCTTGCCGTACCAGATGCCGAACACGCCGTCGTACTTGTTGGTGCCCGGCGGCGCGAAGCCCAGCTGCTGCGTGCCCCATAGCGCGGTGGCGGCGAGCTCCTCGTTCACGCCCGGCTGGAAGACGATGTGCTGTTCCTTCAGGTACTTGCTGGCCTTCCACAGCGCCTGGTCGTAGCCGCCGAGCGGCGAGCCACGGTAGCCGCTGATGAAGCCTGCCGTGTTCTTGCCCGCCTGCTGGTCGCGCAGGCGCTGCAGCATGGGCAGCTTGACCAGGGCCTGGACGCCGCTCATGAAGGCGCGGCCGTAGTCCAGTGAATATTTGTCGTCGAGCGTGACCGTTTCGAGTGCCTTGCGAATGTGCTCGGGCAGCGGTGCGTTCATGTCATGCCTCCCGACGAGTCGCCTGAAGGGAGGCATGCGCCCCCTCGGGATGCGGCGAATACACGAAGTGATGAGCGTGGGGGTCCATGTGTCTTGTCTCCGTGGCTGTGCCTTGTGGGCGTGGCGGTTGGTAGGGCGAGGCGATCGGGTAGGAACACTCCCCGCAGCCATCATGCTCGCAAAGTGTATGCCTGGCGCCTTGATAGGTGTTTGCGTTCTTTGCCCGTTCAAGGCCCCTTTCTGAAAGGATCTTGCTTAAGATGCCTCCTTATGGAAAGCATTGACAAGTTCGACCTGGCCATCCTGCAAGAACTGCAGGCCGACGCGCGGCTCACCAACGCCGAGCTGGCGCAGCGCGTGGGACTGTCTGCGGCACCCTGCTGGCGCCGGGTGCGCGCGCTGGAGACAGCCGGCTACATCCGCGGCTACCACGCCGAGATCGACCGCCACAAGATCGGCCTGGGCGTGCTGGCCTTCGTGCGCCTGGACACCGATCGGGCCACCGGCGAGGTCACGCGCAAGATCGAGGAGGCGATCCGCAAGCTGCCCGAGGTGGTGGCCTGCCACTACATCAGCGGCACCGGCATGTTCGAGCTGCAGGTGGTGGCCGAGGACCTGGACGGTTTTTCGCGTTTCGCGCTCAACAGCCTGATGCACCTGCCCAACGTGAAGGACCTGCACACCAGCTTCTCGCTCGGCGAGGTCAAGGCCAGCCGCGCGCTGCCGCTCGGCCACCTCGCGCGCAAGACCGGCAAGGCCGGCCGGCCCGGGACCGGACAATAGCGGCTCATGCCACCGATCTCGCCCGACGAAACCCCCGTCGCTCCGAAGCGCGCGCAGCCGCCGCGCATCGGCCCCTTCGAG
The DNA here is from genome assembly GCA_035250605.1 of Variovorax sp. Lineage (GTDB taxonomy): Bacteria > Pseudomonadota > Gammaproteobacteria > Burkholderiales > Burkholderiaceae_C > Variovorax. The sequence goes on from DATFFA010000016.1 coordinate 6,568, forward strand.
CCGCTCAAGCTGGCCGTGTTCCGCATGCTGTGGAGCACCTGGCTGGTCGCCAACATCTGCATGTGGATGAACGACGTGGCAGCAGCCTGGATGATGACCTCGCTGACCACCTCGCCGATGTGGGTCGCGCTGGTGCAGTCGGCCTCCACGCTGCCGGTATTCCTCCTGGGGCTGCCCAGCGGCGCGCTGGCCGACATCCTGGACCGGCGGCGCTGGCTGGTCGCCACCCAGTTCTGGCTGGCCGGCGCCGCGATCGTGCTTTGCACCGCCGTGGTCCTCGATCTCATGAGCGCGCCGCTCCTGCTGGCCTTGACCTTCGCCAACGGCATCGGCCTGGCGCTGCGCTGGCCGGTGTTCTCGGCCATCGTGCCCGAGCTGGTGCCGCGCACCCATCTGCCGGCGGCGCTCGGGCTCAACGGGCTGGCGATGAACGCCTCGCGCATCGTCGGGCCGCTGCTGGCCGGCACGCTGATCGCGAGCGCCGGCACCGTCTGGGTCTTTGGCCTCAATGCGGTGCTGTGCGTGGTATCGGGCTTCATCGTGCTGCGCTGGCGGCGCGAGCACAAGCCGAACCCGCTGGGCCGCGAGCGGCTGATCAGCGCGATGCGGGTCGGCGTGCAGTTCGTGCGCCAGTCGCAGCGCATGCGCGCGGTGCTCACGCGCATCTCGATCTTCTTCCTGCACTCGACCGCGCTGCTGGCGCTCCTGCCGCTGCTCGCGCGCAATCTGCGCGGCGGCGGGGCCGGCACCTTCACGCTGCTGCTGGCCGCCATGGGCGCCGGCGCGATCGTGGCGGTGATGTTCCTGCCGCGCCTGCGCCAGGCGCTGGCGCGCGACCAGCTGGTGCTCCGCGGCACGCTGCTGCAGTCCGCCGCCACCGCCGTGATGGCCGTGGCGCCCAGCGCGTGGATCGCGGTGCCGGCGATGGTGGTCGGCGGCATGGCGTGGATCACGGTCGCCAACTCGCTCTCGGTCTCGGCCCAGCTGGCGCTGCCCGACTGGGTGCGCGCCCGCGGCATGTCCATCTACCAGATGGCGATCATGGGCGCCAGTGCCTTCGGCGCGGCCATCTGGGGGCAGGTGGCGGAGCTCTCCTCGCTCTCCATCACCCTCGGCATCGCAGCGGTCAGCGGCACCGCCCTCATGCTGCTGGCGCTTCGCTACGTGACCGACGGCGTCGGCGAGGACGACGACACCACCCCCGCTCGCAAGGGCTGGGTCAAGGGCCCGCCGGCCGAGGCGCCGGACGAGGACGGCCGGGTGGTGGTCACCGTCGAGTACCTGATCGACCCGGCGCGCGCCGCCGCCTTCCATGTGGTGATGCAGCAGACCCGCCGCACCCGCCTGAGCCAGGGCGCGATCGGCTGGGAGCTGCTGCACGACATCGCCGAGCCGGGCCGCTACATCGAGGAAGTCGTCGACGAGTCCTGGACCGAGCACCTGCGCCGCTTCCACCGCGCCACCGCGGCCGACATGGCGCTGCGCGACCGGCGCCTGGCCTTCCACCAGGGCGAGACGCTGCCGGTGGTGACGCGCTACGTGGTCCGGCGCTGATCCTGCTGCCCGTCGGGCGTGAAGCGACCGACAGCTTCCTGAAAGCTCCGCTGCGGCAGCATGGGCGCCTTTCGAAGACCGATGGAGACCACCATGAACGATCCGAAGCTTGCCGGGCCCCAGCCCCATTTCCCGGCCACGCGCCGCCACCTGCTCGGCTTGACGGGCGCCCTCGGGCTGGCTGCCCTCTGGCCTCACGGCGCCCGAGCCCAGGCGGGCTGGCCGAGCAAGCCCGTGCGCTTCGTCGTGCCCTTCGCGCCGGGCGGCAGCTCCGAGATCGTGGCGCGCTCGGTGGCGGCCGAGCTCTCGCGCACGCTCGGGCAGAACGTGTTCGTCGAGAACAAGCCCGGCGCCGCCGGCAACATCGCGATGGCCGAGGTGGCGCGCAGCGACGACCAGCACACGCTGATCCTCGGCCACATCGGCACGCTGGCAGTCAATCCCTACATCTTCGACAAGCTGCCGTACGACGCCAACAAGGACTTCAAGCCGGTCAGCCTGCTGGCCAAGGTGCCCAGCCTGTACGTCGTGCACCCCGACGTGCCCGCAAAGAACCTGCGCGAGCTGATCGCCTACGCGCAAGGCAGGCCCGGCAAGCTCAGCTACGGCTCGGCCGGCAACGGCAGCGCCGGCCACCTTGCCTTCGAGTACCTCAAGATGACGGCCAACATCTTCATGCTGCACGTGCCCTACCGCGGCACCGGCCCCATGCTGACCGACCTGATGGCCGGGCGGCTCGACGCCTCGGCGATCGGCGCCGCGGCGGTCCTCCCCTTCATCAAGGCCGGCAAGCTGCGCTGCATCGCCACCGGCTCCTCGGCGCGGCTGCCGCAGCTGCCGGAGGTGCCCACCGTGGCCGAGCAGGGCTTCCCGGGCTTCGAGATGACGCAGTGGTACGGCCTGCTCGCCCCGGCGAACCTCTCGGCTGCAAACCTCGCCAAGCTGTCGGCCGAGACCGTGAAGGCGGTGAAGGCGCCGGCCGCGATGGAGCGGCTCAAGGGCGACGCCGCCGAGGCGATCGGCGACACGCCCGAGCAGTTCGCCAAGTTCATCGCCGGCGAGCAGGCGCGCTGGAAGAAGGTCATCACCCGGGCCAACATCAAGCCCGACTGACGCCGACCGCGCATAGCATCCCGGCATGCGCATCCTGCTCGCCGAAGACGAACACACGCTGGGCACCTGGCTCAGCAAGGCGCTGGAGCATGCCGGCATCCAGGTCGACTGGGTGGACGATGGCCGGCTGGCGGACCGGGCCCTGCAGCAGCACGACCACGATGCGCTGGTGCTCGACCTCGGCCTGCCGGGCCTGGACGGCCACACGGTGCTGCAACGCCTGCGTGCCCGCGACCAGCGGCTGCCGGCGCTGATCCTGACCGCGCGCGACTCGGTGGACGAGCGGGTGCGCGCTCTCAATGCCGGTGCCGACGACTTCCTCGCCAAGCCCTTCGCGCTGGCCGAGCTGGAAGCCCGGCTGCATGCGCTGGTGCGGCGGGCGCGCGGCATCGAGCATCCACGCCTGGCCTGCGGGCCGCTGGCCTGGGACGCCGCGCGCCGTCAGTTTCTGCTGCACGGCGAGCCGCTGCCGCTGACGCCGCGCGAGCAGGCCGTTCTGCGCGTGCTGGTGCAGCGCAGCGGCGAGCCCTTCTCCAAGCAGCAGATCCTGGAACGCGTGTTCTCCGACGAGGCGGACGTGCAGCCGGAGGCGGTCGAGGTGCTGGTCCATCGCCTGCGCAAGCGGCTCGACGGACGCGGCGTGGGCATCACGACGCTGCGCGGTCTCGGCTATGCGCTGGAAGTGGCCTGAGCGGCTGCGCCAAGCCAGCCTGTGGCAGCGCCTCGCCTGGCTGCTGCTGCCGGTGCTGGTGGCGGTGACCGCACTCGAGCTCTGGATGACGCGGCACGATGCGCTCGAAGCCGCGGACGCCGCCTACGATCGCTCGCTGCTGGGCGCGCTCAAGTCCATCGATGCCAACATCTCGACCGCCTCTGGCGGCCTGTCGGTGGAGCTGCCCTACCGCATGTTCGAGTTCTTCGAGCTCACCGCGAGCGGGCAGGTCTTCTTCCGCGTCGCCACCTCCGACGGCCTGGTGGAGCTGGGCAGCGCCGACCTGCCCGCGCCGCCGGGCACGCTCGCGAGCGGCGTGCCGGTGTTCTACGACGCGCCCTACTTCGAGGAGCCGGTGCGCTTCGCCGCCTACCGGCGCGCACTGGAACAGGCGCCGGCCGGCAGCGAGGCGCGCAGCGTGCTCGTGCAGGTGGGCGAGAGCACGCGCTCGCGCCAGGAATTCACCCGCCGCTTCGTGCGCCGCGCGGCGCTGCGCGATGCGCTGGTGCTGGCCCTGCTGGTGTGCA
>DATFFA010000017.1:0-11203 GCA_035250605.1 Variovorax sp.
CGGCGGCCCTTGCCTTGCCGGGCGGAGGAATGGCTTTGCTCATGGCTGGGTGTTGTGCGCTGCATATCCTAACTGCAGGCATTCGTCGCCCTTCCCCCTCGATCGCCAGGGAAGCATCTTGACTTTGATGATACAAATGTAAATACTTCTCATTATCGTCAATGAAAAAATGCTTATGGTCGATCATTTGTACAGGCGCCGGCGCGGCGTGAAATCGAAGTTGGCAGTCGCCGTGCAAGCCGCGTTCGCGGCCAGTGCAGCGTGGTTCGCAGGCGCCGCGCTGGCGCAGACGGTGGATGCAACAAGGCCGGCGAGCGAAGCTGCTCCGGCCGCCACAGCGACGCTGCCGCTGGTCACGGCCACCGAGCAGAGCGATTCGATCGATGCGCCGCCACCTGCGATCCGCGGGGGCCAGGTGGGCCGCGGCGCGCGCATGGGCATCCTCGGCAACGCCTCCGTCATGGAAACGCCCTTCAGCGTGACCAGCTATACCGCCCAGACGATCGAGAACGGCCAGGCGCGTTCGGTGGCCGACGTCCTGTCGGCAGACCCGTCCGTGCGCATGGGCAGCGCGCGATCCAACATCAACGAAGACATCACGATCCGCGGGTTCAGCGTCCCGAGCAGCGACTTTGCGCTGAACGGCGTGTTCGGCGTGACGCCCTACTGGCGCACGCCGCTGGAGGCGGTGGAGCGGGTCGAGATCATCAAGGGCCCGTCCGCGTCCCTGTTCGGCATGACGCCCGGCGGCAGCGTGGGCGGCGTCGTCAACCTCGTACCCAAGCGCGCGGAAAGCGAGCCGATCACGCGCTTCACCGGCAGTGCCTCGTCCGACTCGGTGTTCGGCGGCCATGTCGACATCGGCCGGCGCTTCGGGCCGGACGGCGCGTTCGGTGTGCGCATCAACGCGATGCAGCGCGAAGGCGACACGGCCATCCAGGGACAGTCCACGCGCGAGAGCCTGGGCGCCGTTGCGCTGGACTACCGGGGCCGCGCACTGCGCGCGTCGCTCGACCTGCTGGCGCAGAAAGAGCGCATCGACAACGTCGTGCGCCAATTCCAGGCAGGTCCGACGCTCGCCGCCGTACCGCGCGCGCCAGACAACACCTACCCCTATCCGGGCCTGGGCTGGTCCGACGGGCGCAACGGCTCGGCGGTGCTCAAGGCCGAATACGACCTGAGCGACAACCTCACGGCCTACGCCAGCTACGGCCAGCGCAAGCTGAACTGGGGCGCGGTCGCGTCCAATCCGGTCATCACGGACACTGCCGGCAACTACTCGTTCTTCGGCGGCTGGCAACGCATGTCCGTCGAGAGCAAGTCGCTGGACGCGGGCCTGCGCGGCAGATTCTCGACCGGTCCGGTGAAGCATGAGGTGGCGTTGAGCTTCTCGCGCCTCGAACAGGAACAGACGCTGGGCTTCTACACCGGCTACCCGGGCGGCAGTTCCAACCTGTATGCCGGGTTGCTGTTCCCGACACCGTCCACGGCCGGCATCAGCAACCCGCTGCGCCCGTACCTCGACACCAAGCTGACCAGCCTGGCACTGGCGGACACGCTGTCGTTCATGGACGACCGGTTGCGCGTGACCCTGGGCCTGCGCCGGCAGCAGGTGGCCGGGCAGGACTACGACTTTTCCACCGGCGAAGCGAGCGGCGCCTACTACGACGAGAGCGCCACCACGCCGGTGGCCGGCGTGGTCTACAAGCTCCAGCCCAACGTCTCGCTCTATGCGAGCTACATCGAGGGCCTGTCGCGCGGGGAGGTCGCGCCGATCAGCGCAGCGATCAGCAATCCGGGCGCGGTCATGCCGCCGTACAAGTCCAAGCAGAAGGAGATCGGCGTCAAGTTCGACCTCGACGGCGGCATGGTGGCGGCCGTCAGCCTGTTCGAGTTGACCAAGCCCAGCGCCGGCCTCTCGGGTTCGACCTTCGGCGTCTTCGGCGAACAGCGCAACCGGGGCGTCGAAGCCACCCTGGCCGGCGAGCTGACGCGCGGCATGCGCGTTCTGGGCGGCGTCACCTACCTGGACGGCGTCATCACCAAGGCGGCCACGAGCGCATTGGAAGGCAAGAAGGCGATCGGCGTGCCGGACTGGCAGTTGAACCTGGGTGCGGAATGGGACATGCCGTTTCTCCCCGGACTGACGCTGACGGGCCGCATGATCCACACCGGCAAGACCGCCGTCGATCCTGCCAACACCCTGCACATCCCCGGCTGGAATCGCTTCGATGCCGGCGCGCGCTACGCGACGCGGCTCGGCGGCAAGCCCGTCACCTTCCGCATGAACGTGGAGAACCTGCTCGACAAGGACTACTGGGGCACGTCGACCGCGGGCTACCTGTTCGTCGGCTCGCCACGCACGCTGAGCCTCTCGGCCAGCATCGACTTCTGAGACCCGGCCGGCGCCCGCGCGCCTCCCCTACTTGCCGGCGGCCGCGTGCCGCTTGTGCAGCGAGCTCGAAGCGTTCATGCCGGCGTCCTCGTCGACGCCGATGCCCAGCCGGTCCACCAGCTCCCCGCCGAGCCAGGCCGTGACCATCGCGAGGGCCGCGCCTGCGAAGGACCAGGCCATCTGCCCGATCTGCGGCGCATAGTCGCGGTCGCGCAGCAGAAAGCTCGAGGCGAACAGGAGCAGGACCAGCACGTTGCCGCCGCCGTGCATGGCGCCGATGCGCTTGGCCCGGGTGCCCGACGGAATGGCCAGCCAGTCGAGGGTTCCGAAAGGCGCTGCGAGCACGCCGCCGACCAGGCCGGCCGCGATCAGCCAGTACGACACGGCGGCCATGACCGGGTTGCCGCTCGCCAGGTAGATGATGTCGAACACCACGGCCGTGGCAAGCAGCCCGAGCGGAAACACCACCAGCATCTGATGCACCGGGTGGCCGAGGAAACGAACTCTTGCGTGCATGGGATCACCTCCATTGCCTGAACCCTGCCATCTGAGCGGCAGCCGCGGCCGGGCCCGCGCAAGCAAGTGCCGCCAGTGCGGGTCGGTACTTTCCTACTCCCCGGCTGCCGTCTCACAGGCGCAAGGGAAAAATTCAAACTCTTTTTATCGGCGATGGATGACGCCCTGCAGCTTCCGACGCAGCACGCTGCGCGACATGGACAAGTTCTTCGCATCCTTCGCCAATGCCACGGCGCACGCTGCCGGAAGTCCAGTTGCATTTCTGGTCTGTGTCGCGTTGGTCATTGCCTGGGCGGTGTCGGGGCCCTTCTTCCAGTTTTCGGAGAACTGGCAGCTGACCGTCAACACCGGCACCACCATCGTCACCTTCCTGATGGTGTTCCTGATCCAGAACACGCAAAACCGCGATGGCGCGGCGCTTCAGACCAAGCTCGACGAGTTGATCCGGACATCGAACGCCGCCGACGAATTCATGGGCATCGAGAAGCTCACGGACAAGGAACTGGCCGAGCTGCACGAGAAGTGCGAAGCGGCCGCCAAGAAGAGCCATGCGGCGCTCGACCGCACGCGCAACGAGCGCGCGCGCCGCGGCCACAAGGGTGCAACCCCGGAAGCTGCGCAAACAGAAAGCAACGCATGAAGTCAGGACGGCGGCGCCCCGCGCCTGCGCCGCCCTGCATCAGGAGCCGATGACCTGCAGGTCGCCGCTCGCGCCGAGCAGCTGACGCACCTGCTGTGCGAGCGAGCCGAAGATCCGTCCTGCGAGGCCGGGCTCGCTGCGGCCGAAGACGATGCGGTCGCAGCCGAAGTCGCGCGCCGCCGAAACGATGCTCTCGGCACTGCGCCCGATCACCACGGTGCTGGTGCAGGACACGCCGGCCAGCGCAAGCAGGTTCCGCGCAAGCTGCAGTTCCTCGGCGCCCGCGCTGTGCTGGAGCTCGCGCAACTCGTGCGCATCGAAGAACATCGCGACGTGGCCGGACACCACGGGTTGCACCCGCAAAAGCCGCACGGCCGCCGGCTCCTGCCGGCAGATGCGCACGACCTGCTCGATGGCCGAGCGCGTGCGGGCCGGCTCGGTCGGGTCGATGGGGACCAGAATGCGCCCTCTCACGCCGACACCTTCAGGCCGACTGGTTGGCGGGTTCCGGCTGTTGTTGGCGGCTGGTCAGCCACTTGCCGATCAACACGACGGAGATGGCGCCGATCGCGGGAACCACGTTGTGCAAGGCGTGATGGCTGCCGGCCCAGCCGGCAATGGACGGATCCGACATCGCCATTTCGCCGGCCACCCAGCCGAGCAGGCCGGCGCCGAGCGTGATGATGATCGGGAAGCGGTCCATCAGCTTGAGGATCAGCGTGCTGCCGAAGATGATCAGCGGAATGCTGATCACGAGGCCGAACACCAGCAGCGGAACGTTGCCCTTGGCCGCGGCGGCGACGCCGACGACGTTGTCCAGGCTCATGACCAGGTCGGCGACCACGATGGTCTTGATGGCCGCGGCCAGGCTCGAATGGCCTTCCAGGTTCTCTTCGCCGTCATCGCCCTTGAGCAGCCCGACGCCGATCCAGAACAGCAGCGCGGCACCCACCAGCTTGAGGTACGGCAGCGTCAGCAGGTAGACCGCAAAGAAGGTCAGCACCACGCGCAGCACGATGGCGCCCATGCTGCCGAACAGGATCGCCTTCTTCTGCTGCGCGGGTGGCAGCGAGCGCGAGGCCATCGCGATGACGACGGCGTTGTCGCCGCTCAGGACGATGTTGATCAGGATGATCTGCGACAGGGCAATCCAGAAATCCGGATGGGTCAAAAACGACATGGGGGTTGTCTCCTCGAAGTGGACGCGGAACCACGGCGGTTCCGGCGTGTTCGAGGCTACGGACCTGCGCTGTCACCTTTCTGCCGGCCGGCTGTCAGCCACTTGTCGGCCAGCTGTCAGCCAGCTGACAGAGGCGGCCTGGGCGGCACTGCTCAGGCCTTGCGCAGCGGGAAGAAGACGCTGAAGGTGTTGCCCACGCCGTCGATGTCTTCCTCCAGCGTGATGCGCGCGCCGTGCAGCGTGGCGATCTCGCTGACGATCGCCAGGCCCAGCCCGCTGCCATCCTCCTGCGTGCCGAGCAGGCGGTGGAAGCGCTCGAAGATGCGCGCGCGCTCCTCCACCGGCACGCTCGGGCCGTCGTCGCTGATGGCCAGGCGGCACTGGTCGTTGTCGCTCTCGCCCACCTGCACGGTCACGCGGCCGCCCGGCTGGCTGTAGCGCACCGCGTTGTCGATCAGGTTGTTGATGAGCTCGCGCAGCCGGTCGCGGTCGGCGTTGATCACCAGCGGATGCTCGGCGCCTTCGAAGCCCAGGTCGATGTCGCGCTTGAGGGCCTGCGGCACCCAGTCCATGCTGACCTCCAGCGCGTAGGCGTTCAGGTCGAGCGGCTGCAGCTGCATGGCGTCGAGCGCGCCGGGCTCGTTGCGCGCGAGCGAAAGCAGCTGGCGCACCAGCCGCGAGAGCCGGTCGGCGCTGATGTAGAGCTGCGCGAGCGAATGGCGCACGCGCTCGGCATCGTTCTCCCGCAGCGCCAGTTCGATCTGCGCCTTCAGGCCGCTCACCGGTGTCTTCAACTGGTGCGCGGCGTCGGCCACGAAGCGGTTCTGGAAATCGAAGGTGCGACCGAGCCGCGCCATCAGTTCGTTGACCTCGTCCACCAGCGGCCGCACCTCGCCCGGCACGTCGTGGATGTCGATCGGGCTCAGGTCCAGGTGCGAGCGGTCCGACACCGCACGCCGCAGCCGCTGCAGCGGTTCGAGCCCGCGCGAGATGCCGAACCAGACCACCGCCGTGGCCATCACGATCAGCAGCAGCTGCGGCACCACCACGTTGGCCAGCATCTCCCAGGCCAGGCGCGTGCGCTTGTGCAGGGTTTCGGCGACCTGCACCAGCACCTTCGGCGCCTCGGGGTTGCCGCCGATGGGCATCCAGGCCACCAGCATCCGCACCGGCTCGCCACGCACCGTGTCGCGGTAGAAGCGCGGCCTGGCGAGGTCGCCTGCGCGCGGCTGCGGCGGCGGCATTTCCGCATCGCCGCCCAGCGCCTTGCCGTCCTCGCTGGCCACGCGGTAGAAGAGCAGGTCGTCCTGGTCGAGCAGCAGGATGTTGCCCGCGGCCTCGGACAGGTCGAGCCGCGGCTGGAGGCCATCGAGCTTCACGTGCAGCACGATCTCGCGCCCGATCTCGTACAGCGCGCGGTCATAGGCGAGGTTGGAGAAACGCTGCGAATTCCAGTAGGCCGCGCCGGTGTCCAGCACCAGCAGCACAGCGAGCGGACCGAGCAGCCAGGCCAGCAGCTTGCGCTGCAGCCTGGGCTCAGGTTTGCGCATCGCCGCGGTCCATCAGGTAGCCCATGCCGCGCACGGTGCGGATCTCGCATCCGAGCGGTTCGAGCTTCTTGCGCAGCCGGTATACGTTGACCTCGATCGCGTTGTCACCGACCTCGTCGCCCCATCCGTAGAGATGGTTGACCATCTGCTCCTTGCCCACCACGCGCCCCTCTCGCATCATCAGCAGCTCCAGCACGGCGAGCTCGCGCGGCGACAGGTCCAGCGGCTTCTTGTCGTAGAACACGCGCCGGCCCACCGTGTCGAAGCGCAGCAGGCCGTGCTCGAGGTACGGCGTGGAGTTGGTACTGCGGCGCAGCAGCGCGCGCACGCGCGCTTCCAGCTCGGGCAGGTCGAAGGGCTTGGCCAGGTAGTCGTCGGCGCCCAGGTCGAGTCCGCGCACGCGGTCCTGCAGGGTGTCGAAGGCGGTCAGCATCAGCACCGGCATGGTGGACTTGCGCGCGCGCAGCCGCCGCAGCACGTCCAGACCGCTGAGCTTGGGCAGGCCGATGTCGAGGATCGCGAGGTCGTAGATGCCGAGCGCGAGCGCATGGTCGGCCTCTTCGCCGGTGGAGACGATGTCCACCGCGTGGGCGGACTGCACCAGCGCGCGCGAGAGCGCGTCGGCCAGCACCTTGTCGTCCTCTACCAGCAGTATCCGCATTGATTCTCGCCCCGGCCGTATGCAGCCGAATATGCTAACCGCAATGCCCGGGCGAGGCGGATGGCGCCACTCAGGAGCAGCTGTAGCTCGCGGCCAGGTTGGGATCGCCCGAGGTGTGGTTCGCCTTCAGCGGATAGAGGCACAGCGGCCGCGACTTCACGGCCGGAAAGCTGGCGCTGGCCACCGTCGCGACTTCCACGCGCGCTGGCGGCTCGATGCCTTTTTCGACCCAGGCAGTGAGCAGTTCGTAGAGCTGCGCGTTGGTCGGCAGCGGAGGATTCGCATTGGCATTCGAGGTGCCGTTGCTGAAGCCGTGGCCCATGCCGGGTACGAGATAGAGCCGGTAGAAGCCCTGCGTGGCCGCAACGCCTCCCATCTGCGCGGCGACGCGGCTGTAGTAGTTGATCGTGCCTTGCGGCGGGATCAAGGTGTCGGCGAGCCCGTGGTAGGAGATCAGCTTGCCCTTGCGGTCGCGAAAGGCGCCCAGGTCCGCGCTGTCGGTGTTGATGTTGGCGAACGCGCCTTGCAGCGCCACACCGCGGTCCCATGCGTTGGCGAGTTGCGCATACGTGAGCGACTTCCAGCCGTCGGCGCCATTGCCCGTGGCGTTGAGGAAGCTGGGCGTCGCGATCGTCGGGTCCTGCAGTTCGAGCGCCACCATGTCGCTGGAGATGGGGAACGGCGCGGCGCCGGCCAGGCCCATGAGGCTGGACCCGCGCGCCAGTCCGTACCACTTCTGCGCAGGCGCGGTGGCAGCCGCGAAGCCGTTGTCGGCCACGGGGCTGGGCACCGCGCCGTCCGCCGTCTGGCCGTACCAGAACTTGTTGAACGCGAGCGCCTGGGCCGGCGTCACGCAACCCGCGGTGGCGTTGGTGCCGCCATCGGCGGTGCAGATCACGGACGCATCGGCGGTCGGGTCGTAGCGGCACGATGCAGGATCCGGCACGTAGCCCAGGTGAACGCCGCCGACCATGTCGCAGGCATTGATCGCGGCATTCGAGACCGTCGTGTGCTGGGCCGCCGTGATCGCGACGCCGCCCAGGTCGCGCTGGACCACGATCTGCGGATAGAGTTCGGTGGTGATGAACTTGGTCCAGTTGTTGGCGGGCGCGCCGGCCAGGATGCCGTCGAAGTCGGCAGGGTTGGCCTGCGCCTCCTTCAGGCCTTGCCGTCCTCCGGTGGAGAAGCCGTTCCAGTAGGCGTACTTCGCGTCTTCGCCGTAGTACGCCTTGGCCAGCGCCTTGGTCTTGACGGCCATCTCGTGGATGCCGCGCTCCGAGAAGTCCTTCCACAGGACCGTGTTGACGGTGCCGTCGGGGTTCATCGCGAAGGCGCCGTTGCTGATGGCATGGCCGGTGTCGGTGGTGGCGGAAACGGCGCCCTCCACGCCCGCGGTTTCGCTGGCCGAACCCGCGCTGCCGGAGATCGGCGTGATGCCGGTGAGGGTTCCGTGGGTGCCGCCGGCCCAGCCGCCGCCGCCCTTCACATGGATGCGCTTGTTCCAGTTGGCCGCCGTGGGCAGCCAGATCTCGATGCCGATGCCCGGCGAGGTGGAGGGCGCGCCGGCCACGCCCGGGTTGCCCGGGCCGACATTGAGCTTGACGAAGCACAGGTCGTTCTGCGCCACCGGCGTGCTCGGCGACGCGGCGCCCGTCAGCAGCAGCGCGTCCCCCTTCTTGAAGGCCTTGACCATCAGGACCGTGGTCGACGCATCCGGCGCGAAGCGGGTCTTCATGCTGTCGTCGCAGGCCAGCTTCTGCGCCGGCGGTGCACCGGTGTCCGGCGGAATGCCCACGATGGGAAAGCCGCGGCTGCCGCCGCTGCCTCCGCAGGCAGTGACGAATGCTGCAATGCAACAGCAGGCGGCGGCTCTTGAAGCGCCTGATCTTTTGACGGCCATCGTGGTCTCCAAACTGGAAATAAACTGCAGATGAAGATTCATCCGTCCCAGCCCCGGCACACCAGGGCTGCACGATGTTGCATCTTCAAGGCGTTTTCCACGCTGGGGGAAACCACACGAAGTGAAAAGCGGGGATTTCGGGCTCGGCCGGGCCGCCAAATGTCGGGCGATGGGGCGCACTTCAGTGCATGTGGATGCAAACAGTGGCCCTGCGGGGCCGCCTCAGGACGGCCCGGCGCCTTGCAGCAGTTGATCGGCGAGGCTTTCGATGTCGCCGCGCAGGGCCAATCGCTCGAGCCAGGCGGTCGGAATGGAAGACGCGCCGTAGTGCGCACCGGCCAGTTGCCCGCAGATCGCGGCCGTGGTGTCGGCATCGTCTCCCAGGTTGGCCGCGGCCAGCACGGCTTCCTCGAACGACCCGGTGGCGAAGAAGCACCAAAGGGCCGCCTCGAGCGAATCGACGCAGTATCCCGATCCCTTGATGGCCTCGCGCGGCTTGCCGACGTAGCCGCCGGCCGCGATGGCCGCGACCTTGTCGGACAGGGGTTCGGGGACTGCGGTCGCAAGAATGTGCTCCTTGCTTGCGCCCATTAACGCTGCCCGCAGTTGCAGCGCAAAGAGCCGCGAGCAATCGATGGCTTCGCGCGCGCCGTGCGTCGTTCGCGTGCTTTCGCCGGCGAACCGGAAGGTGCGGTCTGCACTGGCGCAGAAGTACATCGGGACCGGTGCGAGCCGCATCAGTGCGCCGTTGCCGGCCGTCCTGGGATCGGGGTCGCCAGCGAACGGATCGCGGGTCACAAGGTAGCGGTCCAGCGCCGTGGCCACCGTGATGCCGATGTCGAAGCACTCGCCGTTGCTGCTCAGGTAGCCGACGCTGCGCCAGTTGCAGTAGCGGTTCATCTGGTCGACGGCATCGAAGCCGCGCCGCCAGACCAGGCTCGTTGCGAGGCACAGCGCCATCGAGGTGTCGTCGGTCCACTCGCCCGGCCGCAGCCCGAACGGGCCACCGCCAGCCATGCCGGTGACGGGCTCGAAGGTTCCGCGCGGCATGAACTCGACGGTCGTTCCCACCGCATCGCCGCAGGCGAGCCCGAGGAGGCAGCCGCGGTATCGCTCCCGGTCATTCATGCAGCGCTGCCTTGCGCGCCATCGGCCGTCAATCCGAAGAAGAAGTCGAGGATGTGGAAGTGGTCGTCATGGAACTGGTCCTCCATGCCGGCCAGCTGGTCGATGGGCACCCACCGGGCTTCCGAGGCATCGTCGCCGGCGGTGAGCTCGGGCGGGCGGCGCGGACCCAGGTCGAACCAGTGCGCATGGGTGATGACGCGGCCGCGCTGGCTGCGGTCGGGGTGGTCGAACACCTGCACCGCCTTGAAGGCGGCTTCGATGTCGCTGTCCAGGAGGCGCAGGCCGGTTTCCTCTTCCAGTTCGCGCAGGGCCGACTGCCACACGGTCTCGCGCGGCTCGAGAAAACCGCCCGGCATCGCGAACAGGCCCTTGCCGGGCGAGCGGCCGCGCCGGATCAGCAGCACATGGCGCCCGCATTGGACGACCGCATCGACCGTGACGAAGACCGGCGGGTACGGCGAGCCCGACCACAGCGCCTTCTCGCGGCGCAGGCTCTCCCATTCCTGTGCCAGCACCGCATAGGGCGGCAGGCTGGCCCAGGCGCGCAGGAACTGCAGCGTGCTGTCCGGCGCCTGGCCGGCGAGGGCTGCCAAGGCCGGCTCGAGCGAGCCGTCGCGGGCCGCCCCGAAATACGCATCGCGCAGCGCACTCGCATGGATGTCGCCACGTCGCCCGGCGTCGTCGAGCGCCCAGCCGGGAAAGTCGCGCAGGTAGCTGCTGGTCGCATCCTTCAGGTGCCCCACCAGCACCACCGAAGGCTGGCCGGGGTGCAGCCGGGCCAGGCCCTGCTTCACCGCCGCGACCCATTGCGCGGAGTCGTAGTGGTCGCGCACGGGCAGGAACTTCAGTCGCTGGCGGTCCGCTTCCGGCAGCGCGACGCGGATCATCTCGGCGCGCTCCTGCCAGGTGAAGGGATTGCGCGGCGTGCGCGCCTGGAAGGCCGAGCCGAGCACCACCACGCACTCGGGCGCGGCCGCCAGCGCGCGGCGCAGCAGCGCCAACTGGGCGTTGTGGAAGATCTGGAAGCGTCCGATGTAGACGGCGACATCGGGTGCCTTGTTCGTGCTTGTCATCTCTTCGTCCTCAGTTCCAGCGGGCCGCGATCGGCATCTGGCGGCCGGAGCCGAATGCCCGCGGCCTGACCCGGACGATGGGCGG
Source organism: Variovorax sp. (assembly GCA_035250605.1). Taxonomy (GTDB): domain Bacteria; phylum Pseudomonadota; class Gammaproteobacteria; order Burkholderiales; family Burkholderiaceae_C; genus Variovorax. The sequence continues at coordinate 11,129 of DATFFA010000017.1, forward strand.
CGACTGGCGCCGCTTGTACTCGTTGCGCGCGACCATGCCGCGGATGCGCTCGACCAGCGCCTCGCCCTCGGGCGT
>DATFFA010000018.1:0-39422 GCA_035250605.1 Variovorax sp.
CCCGGTTGCGGACGAAGCCGTTGGCGTCGGTCGTGTCGATGCCGAGGTCGACGAGGGTCTTCACCGCGCGCGGGGTCAGCCCGTCGCCGCAGACCTTCTCGCGCGGGAAGTCCTGCCGGTCGACGAGCAGCACGTCCACCCCTGCGCGCGCCAGCGTCTGCGCGCAGGCGCTGCCGGCCGGCCCCGCACCGACCACCAGCACCTCGAAATCGGCGGGTTCAGCCGCGGCCACTTCCGTACGGCCGGGTGATGATCTCGAGCCGATGGCCGTCGGGGTCGTCCCAGTAGACGCCACGGCCCCCGTCATGGTGGTTGATCCGCCCGGGCTGCTGCTGTCCCGGATCGGCCCAGTAGCGGAGCCCGCGGGCCCGGATGCGCCCGAAGATCTCGTCGAACTCCTCCTCGCTCACCAAAAAGGCGTAGTGCTCGACCGGAATCCGCTCCTCGCTGCGGATGAAGTCGAGCGTGACGCCGTTGTCGAGCTGCACGCAATGAAAAGGTCCGAAGGTGGTGGGTTCGTTGCGCCCGAGCAGCTCCGCCAGGAAGACGGCGGAGGCCTTCGGATCACGCGCCGGAACGATCGTGTGATTGAGCTGGATGGGCATGGTGTTCCTCCACGAGAGCGGCAACGGCGGTGTGGCGCACTCGCCGAGCGAAGAGCGCCCATGGTAAGACCTGCCCGTGGAATCCGCGCGCCGAAGCGGGCGCCGCCGGGCCGTGCCCGCCCGCAGGGAATCCGGTCCAGCGTGAACAGTTGCGTGGACCCGCCAGCGATTTGCTTATAGAACAGAATGAATTTCGGCTCCCGGGCATTAGCATGGGGCATGGCTTGAGGGATCAACATGCGCAGCAGGAGCGGAGACGACATCGGATTCGACGGCAACCCATCGGACAACGGCAAGCCGCCCGTCGGCACGCTGGACTGCGACGGCCCGCTGGTGGTGCAGGCCCTGTCCTCCATGCTGGAGCTGATCCGTGAACAGCTCGGGATGGACGTTTTCTTCGTCTCCGAGTTCGTCGGCGCGCGCCGCGTGTTCCGGCACGTCGCCACCGCTCCGTCCATGGGCATCATCCACGTCGGCGACTCCCACACCATGGAAGACAGCATCTGCCAGCAGGTGCTCGACGGCCGCGTTCCCAAGCTCGCCCACGACCTGCGCGTGCTGCGCACCCGGCAGCCCCTGCCCGAGGTGACCAAGCCCATCGGCACCCACATCAGCGTGCCGGTGGTGATGCCGGACGGGCGCATCTACGGGACGCTGTGCGGCTTTGCGGTGGAGCGCACCGTCGATTTGACCGAGCGGGACGTGAAGAGGCTGGAAGTTGCGGCCCAGGCGACGGCGCGGGTGCTGGCGCAGGCGGCGGGGCACGCAGCGGCCGGCTGACGGCGTCACCCGCCCTCGCCGACGTGCCACCGCGGCTCAGCCGGGGCGAATCAGCCCATCAGCTTCGGATTGCGGCGTGCTTCGCCGAGCCTCTGCTGCCGTATCGTTTCGGCACACTGGGCGCTGCGTCGGAACTCCGGCCGCGCGCATTGGTTGTTCATGCAGACTGCGCGGCCGATGAAGCCCAGGTCGCCGCAGCGGGCCAAGGGACTCGCCACACCGGCGCTTCGCAGCGCGCCCGGCTTCGGGGCCGGCGGCGCGGATGTGCGTGCAGCGCGAGCTTTTGCCGGCGACTCCTCGCGCGCAATGACTTCGGCGGGCGCCGGTGCCACGGCCGGCGCCGCCTCGGAGGGGGCTGCAACGACCGGCAAGAGGCTCTGGGCGAGCCGCGCGGTTTCGGCGGCGGCCACGGGATCGACCCGCGCCACCGTGCGCTCGATGGGCGCCGGCAGCGCCGCATGCGCCAGCGGGCGCGTGGGCACACCGGCCTCCCGAGGCCCACGGGCCACGACCAGAGCCACCGCAGCCACGGTGCCCCAGAGACCGATCAGCGCGAGGACGGCGTAGCGGGAGCGGCGCACCTCGGCGTCGCCTGCGCTCATCAGCGGCGAGGGATGCGTCTCGCTGTCGACGGTTGCGAAATAGGCAGGCAGCTTGCCGTCGCAGCCCTTGCAGAAGCGTGCGTGGCACGGGTTGATGGTCTGGCAAGCCTCGCAGACCTCCGCTTGGGCGGGCTCGCTGCGCAAACGCACCAGGTCCAGGACGCTGCCGAAGGCGACGGCAACCGGCGGCCTCTGCCGCTCGGGGAAGATCGCGGCGGCGTTCATGTCAGCGCTCCCAGAGCAAGGCGGTGTCGGCGTCCTGCGGTGCCGCCGAGGCGGACGCGAGGAGCCGGCGCTGCAGCCGCATCTCGGACACTGCGAGACGGGCGAAAAGAATCAGCTGCTCGTCCGACGGCTGGGGTGCGCCGCCCAAGTGTGCGCGGAAGGAACGGACGATTTGCGCCTGCGCGGCTTCCCGCAGCCGGGTTGCGGTGATGGCGGCGCATGCGGCAGTCGCTTGCACAGGCATGGGAACGTTCATGACGGTCTCCTGAGCGGCAGCAAGGCCCGGCGCATCTCTGTTGTCGACGACACGAGCGGCACGCAAAAGCCTTCGATAGCCAAAGCCTTCCTTGTTGACCGGAGGCTTCCCGTCCCTTGTCGGACAACGCCTGATGCGCCCGTCGTTGTCAGTTCATCGAGGCAGGAGGATGCGCGAAGGGTTCGAGGTCCTGAATTGACCGACCGGGCAATTCCGCCCTTCGACGTGGTTGGCGATCTTGAAAATCTCGCGTTTCAGCGACGAGGCCTTGAGTCCGCGCAAGGTGCTGACCGAGCTGATCCAGCGCAGGATGCAGTTCTCCTTCGATGACCCGCTGCGCTCGCGGATCTGCGGCGCCCGGTTCGCCCGCTTGTCATCGAATCGTCAAATCGCGTCAGCGGCTTGACCATTTCGTCACTGCCGGCTCAATGAGGGTCGCGGGCCTGGACGTAGGGCGTCGCGTACTCGCGGCCGATCATCCCGCGGGCGAAGAGATAGTTGTTGCGAGCCCTCTCGCTCATCGCGTCGAGGTTGACCATGCCCGTGCTGTCGCAAGGGAAGGCCAGCGCGCGCCCCTGGTTGAACAAGGACTGGAACCGGATCTCGAACGCGGCTGCAGTCTGCATCGAAGAAGAACTGTGCGACATGGTCGTCTCCTGCGGGCGGCAAAAAATGGATGACTGAATCAAACAGCTGACACGGAATCCCCGCTTGCCGATTGCCTTGCATCAATCGTGCCGGGCTCGTTTGAATAACGGCCCGCGCGGTTCAGCGTTGCAGGGGATTACGCAAAAAGCCGAGGCTTGGTTGTGTGAAATGCCACGATTCGCGAGATTTGCGCGCCAACTTTTTGCCGGGCAGCGTGCAGGCGTGCAGCGGCCGTCGGCCGCGCGTCAACGGGCGCTTGGGCGCGATGCGGCGATTGCGGACCGCTGCTCTTCAGCCGCGCTGCAGCGCCCGCAGCCAGCCCAGCCCGTCGGAGCTGCCCCGGGGCACCGCGCCTCGCGCCGGCCGGTATTCGCAGCCGACCCAGCCTTCCCAGCCGCATTGCGCCGCCACCTCGTCGATCACCCCAAACAGGTAGGGATGGTTCAGCTCGCCGATGTCGGGCTCGTGGCGCTCGGGCACGCCGGCGATCTGGAAATGGCCGACGCGGCCGGTGGGCAGGTACTTGCGGATCTTCATCGCGACGTCGCCCTCGACGATCTGGCAGTGGTAGAGGTCCATCTGCACCTTGAGGTTGGGCGCGCCCACCTCTTCGACGATCTCGTGCGCGTGGTCCTGCCGGTTCAGGAAGAAGCGCGGGATGTCCCGGGTGTTGATGGGCTCGATCAGCAGATCGCGCCCGGCCTTGGCGGCCTCGCCCGCGGCCCAGCGCAGGTTGTCGATGTAGGTCGGCTGCACCGCCTCGCGCTCCAGGCCGGCCGCAACCAGGCCTGCCATCACGTGCACGCGGGGGCAGTCCAGGGCCTCGGCATAGTCCAGCGCCTTCAGCACGCCCTCGCGGAACTCGGCCTCGCGCCCCGGCAGGCAAGCCAGGCCGCGCTCGCCACCCTCCCAGTCGCCGGGCGGGCCGTTGAAGAGCACCTGCTGCAGGCCGTTGGCCGAGAGCCGGGCGGCCAGCTCGCGCCGCTCGTAGGGGTAGGGGAAGAGGTACTCGACCGCCTGAAAGCCGTCCTTCGCGGCGGCTTCGAAGCGGTCCAGGAAATCGAGCTCGGGATAGAGCATCGAGAGGTTGGCGGCGAATCGGGGCATGGGGATGTGTCCTTCGTTCTCTTACCAGCGCGCGCCGAAATGACGGCGCAGCTCGTCGATCATCGGCGGTGCCAGCGGTTGGGCAGCCTGCTTGTTCGATGCCCACAGCCTGGCCGTCTCTTCGAGTTCCTCGATCACGGCCATGGCCGCGGCGGGCGTGTCGTGCCAGACGTTGGGGCCGAGGCGCTCCAGCATCACGGCGCGGATCGGCGTGCCCTGAGCGCCGTAGCGCGCGATGGCTTGCGCGACCTGCTCGGCGGCCTCGGGCGCACCGGGCCGGTGGTAGGGGATCACGGGCACGTGGCCGACCTTCATCACGAAATAAGGCGTGAGGGCCGGCAGCAGTTCGTCGCTCGTGGTGTCCAGCGTGAGCGCCACGCAATGCGTGCTGTGGGTGTGGATCACGCAGCGCGTGCCGGCGTCGAAGTCTGTGGCGGCGGCGTAGATGCGGGCATGCAGGGCGATGGTCTTGCTGGCGCGGTCGCCGCCGCTCTGGTTCAGGTCGACATCGAGCCGCGCGAGCTTCGCCGGATCGAGGAAGCCCAGGCAGGCGTCGGTGGGGGTGATGAGGAAGCCGTCGTCCAGCCGCACGCTGATGTTGCCGGCGGTGGCATGCACATAGCCGCGCTCGAACAGGCTGCGGCCGATGCGGCAGATCTCTTCGCGCGCCTGGCTCTCGTTCATTGGAGAACTGTAAAGGCTTTGCCGAAGAAATCGTCGGTGCCGAAGTTGCCGGACTTGAGCGCGATATGCAGCCCGGCGCCGCCCGCCGCCTCTGCCGACGCATGGCACCAGGGCACGCCCGGGTCGATCTGCGCCCCGATCTGCATCTGTGCAATGCCCAGCGCCTGCACGCAGGCGCCCGAGGTCTCGCCGCCGGCCACCACCAGTTGTCGCACGCCGAGCGCGACCAGCCCGCGCGCGATCGCGGCGATCGTGCGCTCCACCATCGCGCCGGCTTCCTCGACGCCGAGCCGGCCCTGCACCGATTTCGCGGCGCTGGACTCGGCCGTCGAATAGACCAGCACCGGCCCGCCCTCCAGCAGCGGCGCGGCCCAGGCCAGCGCCTCGGACGTCACGTCGACGCCCGCGGCGATGCGCAGCGGATCGATCGCCAGCGCGGGGCGGCCCGCCTGGATGAAGCTCAGCACCTGCCGATTGGTGGCGAGCGAACAGCTGCCCGAGACCACCGCCTTCAAGCCGCCCGCAGGCGGCAGCGCGCTGGCGGTCGACGATGGTGCGAGGCCGAAATTGGCAGGCAGGCCGATCGCCACGCCCGAGCCCGCGGTCACCAGCGGCAGGTCCGCCAGCGCCGGCCCGAGGCGCAGCAGGTCGTCGTTGGAGACCGCATCGACGATCGCGATGCCGATGCCCTCCGCCCGCAGCTGCGCGATGCGCTCGCGCACCGCCGGGGCGCCGCGCGCGACCACCGCGTGGTCGATCAGCCCCACCCGGCGCCGCGTCTGCGCCTGCAGCACGCGCACGAGGTTGGGGTCCGTCATCGGGGTCAGCGGATGGTTCTGCATGCCGCTCTCGTTGAGCAGCACCTCGCCGGCGAACAGGTAGCCCTTGAACACCGTGCGCTTGTTGTCCGGGAAGGCCGGCGTGGCGATGGTGAAGTCGCAGCCCAGCGCCTCCATCAGCGCCTCCGTCACCGGCCCGATGTTGCCCGCGGGCGTGCTGTCGAAGGTGGAGCAGTACTTGAAATAGATCTGCCGCGCCCCCTGCGCCTGCAGCCAGCGCAGAGCCTCGAGCGATTGCGCCACCGCCTCGGCCGGCGCGATGGTGCGCGACTTGAGCGCGACCACCACCGCGTCGACCTCGGCCGCGAGCGGCCCGGCCGGCACGCCGATGGTCTGCACCACGCGCATGCCGGCGCGCACGAGGTTGTTGGCAAGGTCGGTGGCGCCGGTGAAATCGTCGGCGATGCAGCCGAGCAGGATCTTTGCGCTCATGGGGACTCCGGGGGGTTGGAACGGGACGGCAGCTCGATGCCCGGAAATATCTTGATGACCGCGCTGTCGTCCTCCCGCGCGAAGCCCGCGGTCGACGCCTGCATGAACATCTGGTGCGCGGTGGACGCCAGCGGCAGCGGAAACTTGCTGGCCCGCGCGGTGTCGAGCACCAGCCCCAGGTCCTTCACGAAAATGTCGACCGCCGACAGCGGCGTGTAGTCCCCCGCCAGCACGTGGGCCATTCGGTTCTCGAACATCCAGCTGTTGCCGGCGCTGTGCGTGATGACTTCGTAGAGCGCATCGGCCGCCACGCCCTCGCGCAGGCCCAGCGCCATGGCCTCGGCCGCCGCGGCGATGTGCACGCCGGCGAGCAGCTGGTTGATGATCTTCACCTTGCTGCCGGCGCCGGCCTTGTCCCCCAGGCGGTAGACCTTGGCGGCCATCGCGTCGAGCGCGGCACCGGCCTTGGCGTAGGCCTCGGGCGAGCCGGCCGTCATCATCGTCATCTCGCCGCTCGCGGCCTTGGCGGCGCCTCCGGAAATCGGGGCGTCGAGGTAGAGGATGCCCTTCTCGGCCAGGCGCGCCTCGAGCGCGATCGACCAGTTCGGGTCCACCGTCGAGCACATCACGAACACGCTGCCGGGCTTCATGGCGGCGGCGCAGCCGGGCGTACCGTCGGTGCCGAACAGCACCGCCTCGGTCTGCGCGGCGTTCACCACGACGCAGACCACGACCTCGCTGTTGCGGCCCAGCTCGGCCAGCGTGGCGCAGGCGGTGCCGCCATCCCTGGCAAAGGCCTGCGCCGCTTCGGCGCGCACGTCGTAAACGTTCAGCGTAAAGCCTGCGCGGCGCAGCGACTGCGCCATGCCGCCGCCCATGGCGCCGAGGCCGATCAGGCCAATGGTGGAAGTCATGCGAAAAACTCCTTGTACGAAAACGGCTCAGCGATCGACGAGTTGCTTCGGCGTCAACCATACCGCGACGGCGCCCACCACGAGCGCGCCTGCCAGCACATACATGCCGACCTGCGTGCTGCCGGTCGCGTCCTTCAGATAGCCGATGAGGTAGGGGCTCACGAAGCCGGCCAGGTTGCCGACCGAATTGATGGCGGCGATGCCGGCGGCCGCCGCGGTGCCCGAGAGAAAGGCGGTGGGCAGCGACCAGAACAGCGGCGCGCAGGTCAGCACGCCGGCTGCGGCGAGCGAGAGGAAGGCCAGCGAGACGGCGGTGTTGCGGGTGTACGAGGCGGCGACGACGAAGCCGACGGCTCCCATGAGGGCGGGAACGATCAGGTGCCAGCGCCGCTCGCGGCGCTTGTCGGCGCTGCGTCCGAACAGGTTCATGGCCACGATGGCGCAAAGGAAGGGCACCGCGCTCAGCAGCCCGATGTGGAGGTTGCCCGTGACGCCGGTGGTCTTGATCAGCGTCGGCAACCAGAAGGTCAGCGCGTACTGGCCCATGACGAAGCTGAAGTAGATCAGCGCCATCCACCAGATGCGGGCGTCCTTGAACACGCCGGCCACCGAGTGCGGGCCGCGCCGGCCGAACTGCTGGTCGAGCTCGACCTCGCGGGCCAGCAGTCTCTTCTCGTCCGCATCGAGCCACTTGGCCTTGGCGATGCCGTTGTCCAGGTAGAACAGGACGATCAGGCCGACGAGCACCGCCGGCACCGCCTCCACCAGGAACATCCATTGCCAGCCTTGCAGCGACGAGACGCCGTGGAAGGCATCCATGATCCAGCCCGACAAGGGGTTGCCGAAGATGCCCGCGACGGGAATCGCCGACATGAAGACCGCGATGATCTTGGCGCGCCGGTGCGCCGGGTACCAGTGGGTGAGGTAGAGGATCACGCCCGGGTAGAAGCCGGCCTCGGCCAGGCCGAGCAGGAAGCGCAGGACGTAGAAGCTGGTGGGCGTCTTCACGAACATGAAGCACGCGGAGAGCAGGCCCCAGGTGATCATGATCCGTGCGATCCAGACGCGCGCGCCGACCTTGTTCATCAGCAGGTTGCTCGGCACCTCGAACAGGAAGTAGCCCAGGAAGAAGATGCCCGCGCCGAGCCCGAACACCGTTTCGCTGAAGCCCAGGTCCTGCCCCATCTGCAGCTTCGCGAAGCCGACGTTCACGCGATCGAGGTAGGCGATCACGTAGCACAGCATGAGAAAGGGCACGAGGCGCCAGAACACCTTGCCGTAGGCGCGGCGCTCGAGCTCGTCGTCGGCCGGCTTCGCGCCGGCGAGGATGGATGCAGTCATTGGCAGGTCTCCGGTGTGGTGTCTCGACATGGCGGGTTGCCGTCGAGCATTTGTCATCTCATATTGTCATCATACAAATTTGAATCCGAAGTGAGAACCAAGGGAAAACCCGAGCAAGTCTTGCTTGCCGGGAGAGGCGCCGATTCAGGAGCTGACAGGCAGTCCGCTGGTGAGCGGACGCGCGAGGGCCTCGCCCTCCTGCTGCCAGAAGGCAGGATCGGCCTGTTCGATGCGCCGGATCGCGCCGTCCATGTGGCCCGCGGCAGCGAGGCGCGCCTTCGCGGCATCGCCGGCGTCGATGGCTTCCACGATGGCGCGGTGCTCGTCGGCGACCTGCTGCGCGAAATCGGCGCGGCGTGCTTCGTTGGCGCGGGTCACCCGCGTGGCGCCGTAGAGGAACTGGCCCAGGTACTGCAGCGTGTCGAGAAGGAAGGGGTTGCGCGCGGCATCCGCGATGGCGCGATGGAAGGCCACGTCCTGCTCCGCCCCGTCGCTCCCGCCCTGCACCGCCTTCGCCAAGGCCGCCATGGCAGCCCGGATGCGGCGCACGTCGGCCGCCGTGCGCCGTTGCGCGGCCAGTGCGGCGACTTCGGCTTCGAGCGCGCGCCGCACTTCCACCATCTGGATCACCGCCGTCTTCGAGCCGGCATAGCGCGCATCGAAGCTGAGCGGCGCGAAACCCGTCTCGCACACGTACATGCCGCTGCCCTGGCGGGAATCCACCAGGCCCAGGGACTTGAGCCGCGAGATCGCTTCGCGCACCACCGTGCGGCTGACGGCGAACTGCTCCACCAGCGCCGCCTCGGTCGGCAGCTTCTCGCCGGCGACCAGCCGCCCGGCCTTGATCTCGGCCGCCAGCGCATCGGCCACCCTATCGGACAGCCGGGCGCCGGGGGTGATGGATTGGAAGCGGGCCGTCATGGGTCATGGGAAATTGGTCGTACGACTTTAGCGCAGCGCCGACCGCGGGGCTTCCAGGTTGACCGGGGTCCGCGCCCGTGGCATGGTCAGAGGCAGCGCCTCACCAAGGAGACACCATGGACCAAGACAAGGGCGACAAGGGCGAAGACCCTCGGGACTGCGCACGCGATGCCCTTTCGGGCGACCGGTGGACCACCTTCATGGGCTGGGCCCTGAAGACCGTGATCGCGCTCATCGCCATCGGCGCCGCGGCCGCCTCCATTCCCTACTGGGAGCGGGCCGACTTCCCGGTGACCAGTCTCATCATCTACGTCGCGGGCATGGTGTTCATCGCCATGCCGCTGTGCCTCTACTACGAATCACTGCTCGAGTCGCACGAGGATTCCAGGGTTCCGCACCCGAGCTAAACCGAGGCCTGGGGCAGCAGCTTCGCCCGGTGGCTTCGAACTGCCGATGCGACGATCGGCAGCAGCTGGGTGGCGCCGCCGGCGTCGAGCTGGCTGATCAATTGCCCACGCATGCTGGGCGCCCAGAAGGACTTCAGGTGTGCGGCGATCGCCTGCGTGGCGGCGACGGCATCGTCGGGCGTCTGGGCCTGGAAGAAGCTGCCGATCTGGTTGGCCATCTTGACCAGTTGCGCGGTCATGTCGTGCATGCGCTGATGCCTTTCTTCCTCTTCGTTCAATGGGCCGCTGCGGGTGCCGCCGACAGGCGCTCCGGCAGGCAATACACGACAAGATCCTCCTTGCGCGCGAAGCCGACCAGCGTCAGGCCGGCCCGCTGCGCGGTCTGGACCGCGAAGGCGGTCGGCGCCGACACCGCGGCGAGCAGCGAGACGCCGGCCATGGCGGTCTTCTGCACCATCTCGAAGCTGGCCCGGCTGGTGACGGCGATGAAACCGGCCGACGCATCCACTTCGGCAGCCGCCAGCGCGCCCACCAGCTTGTCGAGCGCGTTGTGGCGCCCCACGTCCTCGCGCAGGAACATCACCTCGCCCTTGGCCGAGCACCACGCGGCCGCGTGTACCGCGCCGGTGGCCTGCTGCAGGGTTTGCTGCGCCTGCAGCCGCGTCATTGCCCGCGCGATCGCCCGGCGCTCCAGCCGCATGCCGCCTGCCAGGACCGGCAGCGCGCGCGACACCTGGGCCAGGCTCTCGGTGCCGCACAGGCCGCAGCCGGTGCGCCCGGCCATCGAGCGGCGCTTCTGCTTGAGACGGGCGAAGGCGGCGCCGGCCACGTCCAGGCGCACCGTGATGCCGAGCGCCGAGGGCTCGGCTTCCACGCCATAGAGCTCGTGCGCACCGTCGAGGATGCCCTCGGTCAGCGAGAAGCCGAGCGCGAAGTCCTCCAGGTCCAGCGGCGTCGCCAGCATCACCGCGTGCGAGATGCCGTTGAACTCCAGCGCGACCGGCACTTCCTGCGCCACCCAGTCCTGCACCGCGAAGGCCAGGCCGCCGCGCACGCCGCGCACCGGCAGCAGCATGGCGCCTTCGCAGGACGGAGCGTCGGCATAGGTGACGGCGCAGGGCAAGGCAGCCAGGCTCATGTCATTCATGTCACTTGGCCCCGACCATCGCGTCATCGCGCACCGCGGCAGTCAACAGCGCCTGTTGAGTCTCGTTGAAGCGGCTGTACTCCTGCTGCCACGCGGAGGGCTGCATCACCCGCATGACCTGCACCGCCGTGACCTTGTACTCCGGGCAGTTGGTGGCCCAGTCGGAGTTGTCGGTGGTGATCACGTTGGCGCCCGACTCCGGAAAGTGGAAGGTGGTGTAGACCATGCCCGGCTGCATGCGCTCGGACACCGTGGCGCGCAGCACCGTCTCGCCGGCGCGGCTCTGGATGCCGACCCAGTCGTCGTCCCGGATGCCGCGCTCCTGCGCATCGTGCGGATGGATCTCCAGCCGGTCCTCGCTGTGCCACTGGTTGTTGTCGGTGCGCCGCGTCTGCGCGCCGACGTTGTACTGCGACAGGATGCGGCCGGTCGTGAGCAGCAGGGGGAACTTGCGCGTGACCTTCTCGTCCGTCGCCACGTACTGCGTGACGATGAAGCGGCCCTTGCCGCGCACGAAGCTGTCGATGTGCAGGGTGGGCGTGCCTTCGGGCGCGTCCTCGTTGCAGGGCCACTGGATGCTGCCGAGCTCGTCCAGGCGCTTGTAGCTCACGCCGCGGAAGGTCGGCGTCAGCGCGGCGATCTCGTCCATGATCTCCTCGGGACTCCCGTAGTCCATCGGGTAGCCCAGCGCCTGTGCCAGCTTCACCGTCACCTCCCAGTCCGCATAGCCTGCCTTGGGGGGCATGACCTTGCGCACGCGCGAGATGCGGCGCTCGGCATTGGTGAAGGTGCCGTCCTTCTCCAGAAAGGAGGAGCCGGGCAGGAAGACGTGGGCGTACTTCGCGGTCTCGTTGAGGAACAGGTCCTGCACCACCACGCATTCCATCGCCATCATGGCGGCCGCCACATGCTGGGTGTTCGGGTCCGACTGCACGATGTCCTCGCCCTCGCAGTACAGGCCCTTGAAGCTGCCGCCGATCGCGGCGTCGAACATGTTGGGGATGCGCAGGCCCGGCTCGGGGTCGATGCGCACGCCCCAGGCCGCCTCGAAAGAGGCGCGCGAAGCGCTGTCCGACACATGCCGGTAGCCCGGCAGCTCGTGCGGGAAGGAGCCCATGTCGCAGGAGCCCTGCACATTGTTCTGGCCGCGCAGCGGATTGACGCCCACGCCCTCGCGCCCCACGTTGCCGGTGGCCATCGCGAGGTTGGCGATGCCCATCACCGTGGTCGAGCCCTGGCTGTGCTCGGTCACGCCCAAGCCGTAGTAGATGGCGCCGTTGCCGGCCGTGGCGTACAGGCGTGCTGCGGCGCGCACCTCCTCGGCCGGCACGCCGGTGGCGGCTTCGGTGGCTTCGGGCGAGTTCTCGGGCTTCGACACAAAGGCACGCCACTCGGCGAAGGAAGCGAGGTCGCAGCGCTCGGCCACGTACTGCTCGGCGATCAGGCCTTCGGTCGCGATCACGTGCGCCAGCGCGGTGACCACCGCCACGTTGGTGCCGGGCCTCAACTGAAGGTGATGCGCGGCCTTCACATGCGGAGACCTCACGATGTCGATGCGCCGCGGGTCGATCACGATCAGCTTCGCGCCTTCGCGCAGCCGCTTCTTCATGCGCGATGCGAACACGGGATGCCCATCGGTCGGGTTGGCGCCGATCACCACGATCACGTCGGCCTTCTCCACCGACTTGAACGTCTGCGTCCCGGCCGATTCGCCCAGCGTCTGCTTGAGGCCGTAGCCGGTGGGCGAGTGGCACACGCGGGCGCAGGTGTCGACGTTGTTGTTGCCGAAGGCCGCGCGCACCAGCTTCTGGACCAGGTAGGTTTCCTCGTTGGTGCAGCGCGAAGAGGTGATGCCGCCGACGGCGTCCCGGCCGTACCGGGACTGCAGGCGCTTGAACTCGCCGGCGGCATGGGCCAGCGCGACCTCCCAGCTGACCTCCTGCCACGGGTCGGTGATCTTCTTGCGGATCATCGGCTTGAGCATGCGGTCCTGGTGCGTCGCATAGCCCCAGGCGAAGCGGCCCTTGACGCAGGAATGGCCGTCGTTGGCCTTGCCGTCCTTCCACGGCACCATGCGCACCACCTCGTTGCCCTTCATCTCGGCCTTGAAGGCGCAGCCCACGCCGCAGTAGGCGCAGGTGGTGATGACGCTGTGCTCGGGCTGGCCGAGCCAGATCACCGACTTTTCCTGCAGCGTGGCCGTCGGGCAGGCCTCGACGCAGGCGCCGCAGCTGACGCATTCGGACTCCATGAACGGCGCGTCCTGCCCCGGCGAGACGCGCGACTCGAAGCCGCGGCCGCTGATCGTCAATGCGAAAGTGCCCTGCGTCTCTTCGCAGGCGCGCACGCAGCGGTTGCAGACGATGCACTTCGACGGGTCGTAGCTGAAGTACGGATTCGAGTCGTCCTTCTTGCTGTCCAGGTGGTTGGCGCCGTCGAAGCCGTAGCGCACGTTGCGCAGGCCCGTGACGCCTGCCATGTCCTGCAGCTCGCAGTTGCCGTTGGCCGAGCAGGTGAGGCAGTCCAGCGGATGGTCGGAAATGTAGAGCTCCATCACGCCCTTGCGCAGCTCCTGCAGCTTCGGCGTCTGGGTGCGCACCTTCATGCCCGCTTCGGCCGGCGTGGTGCAGGAGGCCGGGAAGCCCCGGCGGCCTTCGATCTCGACCAGGCATAGCCGGCAGGAGCCGAAGGGCTCCAGGCTGTCGGTCGCGCAGAGCTTGGGCACCTGGATGCCGGCATCCACGGCCGCACGCATCAGCGAAGTGCCGGCCGGGACGGTGACTTCGTTGCCGTCGATCTCGAGCGTGACTTCACGCTCGGCCTCGCGCTTCGGCGTGCCCCAGTCGGTTTCTTTCAGATGGTCCAGCATGTCTTTTTTCCTGTTGGGCGTCATTTCAGGCGGCTTCGCGGTCGGGCGTGACGATGCCGAAGTCTTCTGGGAAATGATCGAGTGCCGACAGCACCGGGAAGGGCGTCATGCCGCCCATCGCGCACAGCGAGCCGTGGACCATGGTGTTGCACAGGTCGCGCAGCAGGATCACCTGCTGCGGCCGGTTCTGGTCCGCCCGGATCTTGTCGATCACCTCGACGCCGCGGGTCGAGCCGATGCGGCAGGGCGTGCACTTGCCGCAGGACTCGATGGCGCAGAACTCCATGGCGTAGCGCGCGAGCTTCGACAGATCGGCCGTGTCGTCGTGAACCACGATGCCGCCATGCCCCACGGTGCCGCCCACGGCGGCGTAGGCCTCGTAGTCCAGCGGCAGGTCCCATTGCGATTCGGGCAGGTAGGCACCGAGCGGCCCGCCCACCTGCACGGCCTTGATCGGCCGGCCCGAGGCGGAACCGCCGCCGTAGTCGTAGAGCAGCTCGCGCAGCGTGACGCCGAAGGCCTTCTCGACCAGCCCGCCGTGCTTGATGTTGCCGGCCAGTTGCATCGGCAGCGTGCCGCGCGAGCGCCCGACGCCGAAGTCGCGATAGAACTCGGCCCCGCGCGCCAGGATCAGCGGCACGCTGGCCAGCGTGATCACGTTGTGGATCAGCGTCGGCCGGCCGAACAGGCCTTCGATGGCCGGCAGCGGCGGCTTGGCACGCACGATGCCGCGCCTGCCTTCCAGGCTTTCGAGCAAGGCCGTCTCCTCGCCGCAGACGTAGGAGCCGGCGCCCTTGCGCACCTCGAGCCTGAAGGCATGGCCCGAGCCGAGGATGTCGTTGCCGAGGAAGCCGGCCACCTCGGCCCGCGCAATGGCGGCGTTAAGCGCGGCGATGGCGTGGGGGTACTCCGAGCGCACGTACACATAGCCCTGCGTGGCGCCGGTGGCGATGCCCGCGATCGTCATGCCCTCGATCAGCATGAAGGGATCGCCCTCCATGGTCATGCGGTCGGAGAAGGTGCCCGAGTCGCCTTCGTCGGCATTGCAGACGATGTACTTCTGCACCGCCGCCGTGGCGAGCACGGTCTTCCATTTGATGCCGGCCGGGAAGGCCGCGCCGCCGCGGCCGCGCAGGCCCGAATCCAGCACCTGCTGCACGATGTCCGCGGGCGCCATCGCGAGTGCGCGCCGCAGGCCGGCGTAGCCTTCGTGCGCCTCGTAGTCGGCGAGCGACAGCGGATCGGTGATGCCCATCCGCGCGAAGGTGAGCCGTTCCTGCTTCTTCAGATAGGGGATTTCGTCGGTCGGGCCGAGGTGCAAGGCGTGCGCGGCGCCGGCGAGGAAGTCCGCATCGAACAGGTCGGACACGTCGGCGGCCGTGACGGGCCCGTAGGCGACCCGGCCCTCGGGCGTGACCACTTCGACCAGGGGCTCGAGCCAGAACAGGCCGCGCGAACCGTTGCGCACCAGTTGCACATCGAGGCCGCGCCGCGCTGCTTCCTCGGCGATCCGGCGGGCCACGCGGTCGGCGCCCACGGCCAAGGCCGCGGAGTCGCGCGGCACGTACACGGTCAGCCTGCTCATCGCTTCGCCTCCTGCAGGCCTTGGGTCTCGTGGATCAGCGCGTCGAAGGTGTCGGGCGTCATGCGCGCATGTGGCTCGTCGTCGATCGCCATGGCGGGCGAAGACGCGCACAGCCCCAGGCAGAACGCGGGCTCGAGGGTGAAGGCGCCGTCCTTCGTGGTGCCGTGCGCGGCGCAGCCCAGGCGCTGCTGTGCATGCGCCAGCAGATCGTCGGCGCCCATCGCCTGGCAGGCCTCGGCGCGGCAGATCCGGATCACGTGGCGCCCTCCGGGCTCGCTGCGGAAGTGGTGGTAGTAGGTGATGACGCCATGAACTTCGGCGCGCGACAGGTTCAGGGCGCCGGCGATCTCCTGCACAGCGTCCGGCGGAATATGGCCGAGCGTGTCCTGCAGCTCGTGCAGGATGGGCAGCAGCGCGCCGGGCTCGTCCATGCGGCGGGCCAGCACGGCGCGCACGGCGGCAGTGGTGGCGAGTGTGTTTTCCGTGGCGTTCATCGTGGATGCACCGGGAGGTGCCTGGCCAGTGTCGGGAAGGCCGCGAGCCCGGTCCAATTTATTCGGGGAATGAAGCGATTCGCGCAGGCAATCGAAGTCGAAGGTGCCTCGGGCGCCATCTGTGGCTGCGGGGTGTTCCGGTGTCGTTCGAGGATTCATGACAAGGGGCAATGTCGATGAATCGGCCCGCCCGACACTTGACCCCGGTCAATTTCCAGGACACAGGCCTCTCGCCCCGTGCTCGCAACGCGCCACAGGCCCACCTTTCCGGGAATGCGACGCCGGCACCCTCGTGGTAGTGCGTGTGCGGCGCGCTAGTGCGGCGTGTCGAGCGGCACGATCTGCGCGATCAGCGCCGCGCCGTCGCTCACCAGAAAGTCCTTGAAGGCCTGCGCCACCGGCGGCAGGCGCTTGGTGCGCAGGTGCACCACGTACCAGTTCAGCATCAGCGGAAAGCCCTGCACGTCGAGCACGTGCAGGCTGCCGGCGCGCAGCTCCTGGCTGATGGTGTGGGCCGACAGGAAGCTCACGCCCATGCCGGCGATCACGGCCTGCTTGATGGTCTCGGTGCTGCGGATCTCCATTGCGATGTTGAGACCGCGCAGGTCACCGCCGAAGCCCTCCTCCATCGAGTGCCAGGTGTCGGAGCCCTTCTCGCGCACGACGAAGCGCTCGCGCATCAGGGTGGCCAGCGGGATGCTCTTCGCGCCGACCAGCGGATGGTGCGGCGCCGCGACGATCACATACGGATGCGGTGCGAAAGCCTGGTGCACCGTGTCCATGCCGGCTGGCGGCCGCACCATGATCGCCAGGTCGGTGAGGTTCTCGGCAATGTGCGTCAGAAGGCCCGCGCGGTTGTGGACGGTGAAGTTCAGCGTCACCCCGCGATGGCGGCCGGCGAACTCCACCAGCAGGCGCGGAAAGAAATAGTCGCCCGCGCTGATCACGCCCACGTTGAGCCGGCCGCCCGAGATGCCCTGGAACTGCGTCATCGCATGCTCGGCCGTCTCGAACTGCTGGATGATGGCGCGGCTGATCCCGAGCAGCTCGGTGCCGGCCGGCGTCAGGTAGATCTTCTTGCCGAACTGCTCGAACAGCACGTTGCCGGCATGCTCCTCGAGCTTGCGGATCTGGGTCGAGACGGCCGGCTGCGTGAGGTGGAGCTCCTCTGCCGCGCGCGAAAAGCTCAGGAGCCGCGCGACCGCCTCGAAGACCTTCAACTGGCGCAGGGTCGCGTTCTTCATCCGGGAAATGTAAGCGTGCCGGCGCGCGTCAATGTGGCGGAACGATGCGTGCTTGCTGGAGAAAACATCGGCACACTCATCGAATCGCATTTGCAACGCATTGTCATCATGAAGACCGCAACCTTCCCATCCCTTCGAATCGAGGCCGAACTGCGCCAGGCGACCACCTGTGCCGCGCTCCCTTCATCTTTCGGAAGGCCGGCCAAAGCCCTTCCTGCGAGAACTGGTCCTTCCATGTCGCAGCACTGGATACGTCGGCCTCTACGAAATCGAAGATGGATCGACCATCAACATACTGGCCGTTCGACATCAGCTCGAAGACGACTACCACTGACGAACCCAGTTGCAGCCCATGCTGTCTTGGCGACCGGGACGCCGGCTTTCAACGCGGGATGCGTGCGACGTGCAGCAGGTTGGTGGTTCCGGATTGCCCGAAGGGCAGGCCCGCGACGACCACCACGTGATCGCCCGGGTTCGCGAAGCCTTCGGTGCGCGCGGCGCGACACGCTCGCCCGATCATCTCCGCGACATCGTGGACGTCGTCGACCAGCACCGCATGCACGCCCCACACCATCGCCATGCGGCGTGCGCTGACGATGTCCGGCGTGAGGCTCAGGATCGGCACCGCGGGCCGCTCGCGGGCCGCGCGCAGGCTGGTGAAGCCCGAGGAGGTGTAGGTCACGGTGGCGGCCGGCGCGAGCAGCGCCGCCACGTCGCGCAGCGAGGCGCAAACGGCGTCGGCCGTGGTCGCCTGCGCAGCGGCATGCGTGGCGTCGATGCCGCTGCGGTACGACGGGTCCGCCTCCACGCGGGCAATGATGCGGTCCATCATCGCGACCGCTTCCAGCGGGTATCGGCCCGAGGCGGATTCGGCGGACAGCATCACCGCGTCCACGCCGTCGTAGACCGCCGTGGCAACGTCGGAGACCTCGGCACGCGTGGGCACCGGCGCGGCGATCATCGATTCGAGCATCTGCGTCGCCACCACCACCGGCTTGCCCGCCTGGCGGCAGGCACGCACGATGCGGCGCTGCAGTTGCGGCACCTGCTCGGGCGGCAGCTCCACGCCGAGGTCGCCGCGGGCGACCATGATGCCGTCGGACAGCGCGACGATGCCCTCCAGGTGCTCGATCGCCGCCGGCTTCTCGAGCTTGGCCATGATCCAGGCGCGGCCGCCGATGAGGGCGCGCGCCTCCTCGATGTCCTCGGGCCGCTGCACGAAGGACAGCGCCACCCAGTCCACGCCCAGCGCGAGGCCGAAGTCGAGGTCGTCGCGGTCCTTGGGCGTCAGCGGCGAGAGGGGCAGCAGCACGCTCGGCACGTTGACGCCCTTGCGGTCGGAGATCGGCCCGCCGACGAGCACGGTGGTCTCGGCGAAGTCGGCGCCATGGCGCTCCACGCGCAGCCTGAGCTTGCCGTCGTCGAGCAGCAGCTCGGTGCCGTCCTGCAGCGCGGCAAAGATCTCCGGGTGCGGCAGCGGTGCGCGGCGCACATCGCCCGGCGTGCGGTCCATGTCGAGGCGCAAGCGTGCACCGGCCTCGAGCTGAACGCGACCGCCATCGAAGGTGCCGAGGCGCAGCTTGGGGCCCTGGAGGTCCAGCAACACGCCGATCGCGCGGCCGGACTCCTGCTCCAGCGCACGGATGATTTCCAGCCGCCGCGCATGGTCGGATTGCGTGCCGTGGCTGAAGTTGAGCCGGAACACATCCACGCCGCGCTCGAACAGGGCGCAAATGGCGGCCTCGTCCGAGCTGGCCGGGCCGAGCGTGGCGACGATGCGGGCGCGGCGGGTGCGTCTCATGGCAATCGCTTCAGGCCATCTCGTGCAGACGCACCCGGCCGCGCTGGTCTTCCATCGTGCGGGCCAGCAGCTTGACCAGCGAGTAGACGGTGTCGATGTGCGGTGTCGGGGTCTCGGTGAGCCGGGCCAGCTCGACCACGGCGCCGACCAGCGCATCGATCTCGGGCGCGCGCCCGGCCTCCACGTCCTGCAGCATCGAGGTCTTGTGCTTGCCCACCTTCTCGGCACCGGCGATGCGCTTGTCCAGCGACACGCGGAACTCGATGCCGAGCTTGTGCGCGACCGCCTGCGCTTCGCGCATCATCGCGGCAGCGAGCTCGCGGGAGGGCGGGTACTGGCAGATGTCGACCAGCGTGGAATGCGACAGGCTGCTGATGGGATTGAAGGTGAGATTGCCCCACAGCTTGAGCCAGATCTCGGCACGGATGTTGTCGAGCACGGGCGCCTTGAAGCCCGCCTCGCCGAAGCAGGCCGAGACGCGCTGCACGCGATCGCTCGAGCTGCCGTCCAGTTCGCCGACGGGGAAACGGTCGCCTTCGATGTGCTTGACCACGCCCGGCGCCACCAGCTCCGAGGCGGGGTAGACCACGCAGCCGATGACCCGCTCCGCCGGGATTCTGGCGGCGACCACGCCGTGCGGGTCGACGCTCTTCACCGTGCTCCCTTCGAGCGGTCCGCCGTGTTTGTGGAAGTACCAGTACGGGATGCCGTTCTGCATCGTCACCACCACGGTCTCGGGCCCGAAGAGCTTGGGCACCTCGTTCGCCACGGCCTCGACCTGGTGCGCCTTCATCGCGAGGACGACGATGTCCTGCGGGCCGGCCTGGTCGTAGCGGTCGGTGGCCTTGACGTTGCGCGCCACCTGCTCCTCGCCCTCGGCGGAGATGAGCCGGATGCCGTTCGTCGCGATGGCATCGAGGTTCGCTCCCCGCACGATGAAGCTCACGTCCTCGCCGGCCAGTGCGAGCTTCGCTCCGACCAGGCCGCCGATCGCGCCGGCGCCTATCACTGCTATCTTCATGTCGATCCTTGGAAGTGTTGAATCTCTCCGATGCGCTAGCCGAAGCGGTTGCTCAGCCTGCCGATGCCGTTGATCTCGACCTCGACCAGGCTGCCGGGCTTCATCGAGCCGACGCCGACCGAGGTACCGCACAGGATCACGTCGCCGGGATGCAGCGTCATGTCGGCGGAGATCAGGCTGACCAGCTGCGGCACAGAAAAGCGCATGTCGCTGATGGGATAGTGCTGGCGCGCCGCGCCATCGAGCAGCGTGGTCACGGTGAGCGTCGCGGGGTCGAGCCCGGTGGCCACCACCGGGCCCATCGGGCAGAAGGTGTCGAAGCCCTTGGCGCGCGCCCATTGGGCGAAGGAGGCGTCGCGGTTGAGGATGTCCGCCACGGTCACGTCGTTGGCGCAGGTGTAGCCGAACACGTGATCGAGCGCCTGGTCCTCGGGCACCGCGGTGCAAGTCTTGCCGATGACGATGCCGAGCTCGCCCTCGAACACCACCTTGCCTTCGCACAGCGGCTTGCGGATGGGCTCGCCGGCGGCGAGGAAGGAGTTGGGCGCCTTCAGCAGGTACAGCGGCTCGGCCGGCACCGGCAGCTGGAGCTTCTCGCCGAGCGCGTGGAAGTTGTTCCACAGCGCGATGACCTTGGTGGGCTGGGTGGGCGTGAGCGGCTTGAGCTCGTCCAGCGCGAACACGCTGCCGGTCGGCTCGGGCGCGGCGAACATGTCGCCGCGGTGCTCGCGCACATGCTTGCCGTCCAGCGTGCCGAAGCCCGGCTTGCCGGCGCGTTCGAAGCGGATCCATCGTTGCGATTGCTGCATGTTTTCAGTCGAAAGGGAGGTAGTCGGGAATGACCAGCGATGCGAGCAGCTTTCCGATGTCCGCGGGATTGCGGGTGATGTGGATGCCGCATTCCTTCATCACCGCCAGCTTGGCCTCCGCCGTGCCCCGGCCGCCGGAGACGATGGCGCCCGCATGGCCCATGCGCTTGCCCGGCGGCGCGCTGGCGCCGGCGATGAAGCCGACCACCGGCTTGCGCATGTGCTCCTTGATCCAGCGCGCACAGCGCTCCTCGGCGTCGCCGCCGATCTCGCCGACCATGACCACGGCGTCGGTGTGCGGGTCGTCGTTGAAGAGCTTCAGCACGTCGATGTGGGCGAGCCCGCCGACCGGGTCGCCGCCGATGCCGACCACCGTCGACTGGCCGATGCCGAAGGCCGCGAGCTGGCTGGCGGCCTCGTAGGTCAGCGTACCGGAGCGCGAGACCACGCCGATGCGGCCGCGCTGGTGGATGTGGCCGGGCATGATGCCGATCTTGATCTCGTCGGGCGTGATCAGGCCCGGGCAGTTGGGGCCCAGCAGCAGGGTCTTGCGGCCCTGCATGCGGTGGCGGGTGCGGATCATGTCGCGCACCGGGATGCCCTCGGTGATGCAGATCACCAGGTCGAGCCCTGCATCGACCGCCTCGTCGATGGCCGCGGCCGCGAAAGGCGGCGGCACGTAGATCACCGAGACGGTCGCGCCGGTGCGCTCCTTCGCCTCCCGGACGGTGCCGTAGACCGGGATGCCGTCCAGCGATTCGCCGGCCTTGTGGGGGTTCACGCCCGCGACGAAGCATTTGCGGCCGTTGCCGTACTCGCGGCACATCGCGGTGTGCAAGCGCGCGGTCTTGCCGG
The DNA here is from genome assembly GCA_035250605.1 of Variovorax sp. GTDB lineage: Bacteria > Pseudomonadota > Gammaproteobacteria > Burkholderiales > Burkholderiaceae_C > Variovorax. The sequence goes on from DATFFA010000018.1 coordinate 21,587, forward strand.
TGATGCCCTGCGTGATCACGCGGGTGCTGCGGCTGACGAGGATCGACATCTCAACGGCTCCTTGCGGCAGCGACGACCAGCTCGGCCGCGTCCGCCATGTCGTGTGCGCTCACGATCGGCAGGCCCGATTGCGCGAGCAGGGCCCGGCCTTCCTTCTCGCGCGTGCCCTTCATGCGCACCACCATCGGCACCTTGAGCCCGACCTCGCGCGCGGCGGCGATGACGCCCTGCGCGATCAGGTCGCACTTCATGATGCCGCCGAAGATGTTGACCAGGATCGCCGCCAGGCGCGGGCTGCGCAGCATCAGTTTGAAGGCCTCGGTCACCTTCTCGGCCGTCGCGCCGCCGCCCACGTCGAGGAAGTTGGCGGGCGATCCGCCGTAGAGCCGGATCACGTCCATGGTTGCCATCGCCAGGCCGGCGCCGTTGACGAGGCAGCCGATGTTGCCTTCCAGCGGGATGTAGGCCAGCTCGAACTTGGAGGCCTCGACCTCGGCCGGGTCCTCCTCGTCGAGGTCGCGCAACGCAGCGAGTTCCGGATGGCGGAAGAGCGCGTTCGCATCGAAATCGAACTTGGCGTCCAGCGCGAGCACGCGTCCGTCGCCGGTCAGCACCAGCGGATTGATCTCGGCCAGCGAGGCATCGCAGTCGTCGAAGGCGCGGTAGAGGTTCTGCATCACGGCGCGCGCCTGCGGAATCGCTTTTTCCGGAAGTCCGATGCCGCGGGCGACTGCATCGGCCTCCGCGGAGCGCAGGCCCGCACCGGGGTCGATGCAGAGCTTGTGGATCTTGTCCGGCGAGCGGGCGGCCACCGTCTCGATGTCCACGCCACCTTCGCTCGAGGCCATCAAGGCGACGCGCTGCGCCTCACGGTCGACCACGAGGCCCAGGTAGAACTCCCGGCCGATGTCGACGGCCTCTTCGACCAGCAGCCGCTTCACCACGCGCCCCTCGGGGCCGGTCTGATGCGTGCGCAGGCGCATGCCGAGCAGGTGCCTGGCGTGCTGGCGGACCTGCGCAAGTGAGCGTGCGATCTTCACGCCGCCGCCCTGGCCGCGCCCGCCGGCATGGATCTGCGCCTTGAGGACCCAGGCCTCGCCGCCCAACTGCATGGCCGCATCGGCCGCCTCGTCGCAGGATCGGCAGACGAATCCACGGGGCGTCGCCACGCCGTACTTGCGCAGCATCTCCTTGCCCTGGTATTCGTGGATATTCATGGCGGCGCGCAGTCGAGCGGGTGTCGGACGAATTTCAAATGCCGAGTTCGCTGCCGCCGGCCTGCGCCCAGTCGAAATGCCTGGACCCGGCCGCGCCGCAACGCTGGATGTATTGCGCCTTCTTCTGCTGGATGAGCTCGGCCAGGAATGCCGCGTCGTAGGCCTTCAGCAGATGCGGCTGGCAGGTCTCCAGGTAGTGGCAAATGCGCTCGGCCGGATGCTGGCTCGCGCCCATCAGCGCCTCGTAGGTGCTGCAGTCCCAATGCCACCGAAAGCCCAATTCGTAAAACGCCGCGTTGTAGGCATTGCGCTCCACTTCGTCGTTCCTGTATTGAATTGGCAAATCATTGATCATGACCTTCTCCTTCAAATTGAATGCCGCGGTCGGGTGAATTGAATTCGCTCGGCATGGGCAAAATGTAGAAGGGCTGATCGATAAATAACAGTGAAACTATTTTATTGAAAGCATTCGCCAAGAGTTATGGATTGGGCGCGTGGGTGTGCGGCTCGCGCGCCCTTCCGGGCGGCCGGGCGCGCCTCAGATCACGCCTTCTGCCCTCAGCATCGCCAGGTCGTCCGTGCCGTAGCCCAGTTGCCGAAGCACTTCCTCGGTGTGCTCGCCGAGCAGCGGCGAACGGGTCACCTCGGTCGGGCTGTCCGACAGCTTGATGGGATTGCCCACCGTCAGGTACTTGCCCCGCACCGGGTGGTCCACCTCGACGATGGTGCCGCTCTCGCGCAGCGATTCGTCCGCGGCGATCTCCTTCATCGAGAGGATCGGCCCGCAGGGAATGTCGTAGCGGTTGAGGATGTCCATGGCCTCGAACTTGGTCTTGGTCATGGTCCACTGCTCGATGCGCGCGAAGATGGGCTTGAGGTGCAGGAGGCGCGCGGCCGGCGTGGCGTAGGCCTCGTCCTCGATCCAGCCCTCTTCGCCGATCACCTTGCACACCGCCGGCCACACGGCCCCCTGCGTGATGAAGTAGATGTAGGCGTTGGGATCGGTCTCCCAGCCCTTGCAGCGCAGGATCGAGCCCGGCTGGCCGCCGCCCGAGGCGTTGCCGGCACGCGGCACCGCATCGCCGAACTTGCCGTCCGGATACTGCGGGTACTCGTGCAGCGTGCCGGTGCGCTCCAGCCGCTGCTGGTCGCGCATCTTCACGCGGCAGAGGTTGAGCACGGCGTCCTGCATCGGCGCCAGCACCTTCTGGCCGCGCCCGGTGCTGTTGCGCTGGTAGAGCGCTGCCATGATGCCGAGCGCCAGGTGCAGGCCGGTGCCGCTGTCGCCGATCTGCGCGCCGGTCACCACCGGTGGGCCGTCCTCGAAGCCGGTCGTCGATGCCGCGCCGCCGGCGCACTGTGCGACGTTCTCGTAGACCTTGCAGTCGGCGTACTTGCCCGGCCCGAAGCCCTTGACCGACGCCACGATCATGCGCGGGTTGAGGTCCTGGATGTGGCTCCAGGTGATGCCCATGCGGTCGAGCGCGCCGGGCGCGAAGTTCTCGACCAGCACGTCGCAGGTCTTGATCAGCGTGTCCAGCACCTGCTTGCCCTTGGGCTTCTTGGTGTCCAGCGTGATCGAGCGCTTGTTGTGGTTCAGCATCGTGAAGTAGAGGCTGTCCACGCCGGGGATGTCGCGCAGCTGGCCGCGCGTCGCGTCGCCCTCGCCGGCGCGCTCGACCTTGATCACGTCGGCGCCGAACCAGGCCAGCAGCTGGGTGCAGGTGGGGCCGGACTGCACATGGGTGAAATCCAGGATGCGGACGCCTTCGAGGGCCTTGCTCATCGTGTGTCTCCTTTGAGTTGGGCCTCGGCCTCGGCCAGCCGGGCGCGCAGCTTGCGATCTTCGGCGAAGCGGGCGCTTTCGTCGCGCACGATCGCGACAATGCCCGTGACCTTCCGATCCTCGGAGAACAGCATCGAAACGGTGAAGGCGATCGACAGCGTGTGCCCGTCCTTGTGCAGCGCAGGCACGCGCAGCAGGTCGGCGCCGTACTTGGTGATGCCGGTGGCCATGGTGGTGCGATAGCCGTCCCAGTGCCGCCCGCGCTGGCGCTCGGGAATGATCAGGTCCAGCGAGCGGCCCAGGGCCTCGGCTTCGGTGAAGCCGAAGATGCGCTCTGCGGCCGCGTTCCAGAACACGATCGCGCCCTCGGCGTCGCACACCAGGATGGCATCGCCGGCACCCTCGACGAGCTGCTTGAAATCAATGTTCGATGGCACGGCGCCGCTCCCTTTCCGCCTTCAGATGGCTTTGGCTTCGCGCAGGCTCGCGATCTGCTCCTTCGAGTATCCCAGCTCGGCCAGCACCTCCTCGCTGTGCTCGCCCAGGAGCGGCGAAGGGGTGATCTCGGGCTTCAGGTCGGAGAACTTGATGGGGCTGCCGACGGTGAAATAGTTGCCGCGCTCCTTGTGGCCCTTCACCTCGACGATCGAGCCGCTCTTGCGCAGCGATTCGTCGTGCAGCAGTTCCTTCATCGTCAGGACTGGCGAGCACGGGATGTCGAACTTGCGCAGGATGTCCACGGCCTCGAACTTGGTCTTGTCGGCCAGCCAGTCCTCGATGGTGGCGAAGATCTGGGTGATGTGCGGCTGACGCGCCTTGGCGGTCATGTAGTCGGGATCGGTCTTCCATTCGGGCTTGCCGATGGCATCGCAGATCGGCGCCCAGGCGTGGCCCTGCACGGTGAAGTAGATGTACGCGTTGGGGTCGGTCTCCCAGCCCTTGCACTTGAGCACCCAGCCCGGCTGGCCGCCGCCGCCGGCGTTGCCGCCGCGCGGCACCACGTCGCTGAAGGTGCCGTGCGGGTACTGCGGATACTCTTCCAGGTAGCCGAGCCTGTCCAGGCGCAGCTGGTCGCGCATCTTCACGCGGCAGAGGTTCAGCACCGCATCCTGCATCGCGCAGGCGACGCGCTGCCCCTTGCCGGTCTGCTGGCGGCCGATGATGGCCGTGAGGATGCCGATCGCCAGGTGCATGCCGGTGTTGCTGTCGCCCAGGGCGGCGGCGCTCACGGTCGGCGGGCCGTCCCAGAAGCCGGTGGTGGAGGCGGCGCCGCCGGCGCACTGCGCGACGTTCTCGTACACCTTGAGGTCGTCGTAGTGATGGCCGTCGCTGAAGCCCTTGACCGACGCGACGATCATCTTGGGGTTCAGCTCCTGGATGCGCTCCCAGGTGAAGCCCATGCGGTCGAGCGCGCCCGGGCCGAAGTTCTCGACCAGCACGTCGGATTCGCGGATCAGCTTCTCCAGCACGACCTTGCCCTCGGGCTGCTTGGTGTCCAGCGTCAGCGAACGCTTGTTGCTGTTGAGCATGGTGAAGTACAGCGCATCGACATCCGGAATGTCGCGCAGCTGCGTGCGCGTCACGTCGCCGGAACCCGGGCGCTCGACCTTTATCACGTCGGCCCCGAACCAGGCCAGCATCTGCGTACACGCGGGACCGGCCTGGACGTGGGTGAAGTCGATGATCTTGATGCCGTTGAGTGGTTTGTTGCTGCTGCTGCTCATGTGATAGCTCCTGGTTTGCCTGGGATTACTTCTTTTTCGCCGTGCTCGGATTGAGGCTGGTGATGCGGCCACTTTCGGTGCCGGCGGTCTCGTCGATCACGGCGTTGATCAGGGTCGGACGGCCGGAGGCGACGGCTTCGGCCAAGGCCTTCTGCAGCTCGTCGGCGGTGGTGGCGTGCACGCCGACGCCGCCGAAAGCTTCCATCAGCTTGTCGTAGCGCGCGTTCTTGACGAACACGGTCGGCGCCACGTCGGCGCTGCCGCTGGGGTTCACGTCGGTGCCGCGGTAGACGCCGTTGTTGTTGAAGACGACGACGCAGATCGGCAGGTTGTAGCGGCAGATGGTCTCGACCTCCATGCCGCTGAAGCCGAAGGCGCTGTCGCCTTCGATGGCGATCACCGGCTTGCCGGTGACCACGGCCGCGGCGACGGCGAAGCCCATGCCGATGCCCATGATTCCCCAGGTGCCGACGTCGAGGCGCTTGCGCGGCTCGTACATGTCGACGATGCTGCGCGCGAAGTCGAGGGTGTTGGCGCCCTCGTTGACGACGATCGCATCGGGCCGTGCCTTCACCTGGTCGCGGATCACGCTGAGCGCGCTCTGGAAGCTCATCGGCGAAGGCCTCGCGGCCAGCGTGGCGGCCATCTTCGACAGGTTCTTGTCCTTGCGCTCGGCGATGGCGCCGGTCCATTCGGCCGGCGGCCTGGCCCATTGGCCGTCGATGCCGGCGAGCAGCGCCGTCACGCAGGAGCCGATGTCGCCGATCACCGGCGCGGCGATCGCGACGTTGCTGTCGATCTCGGTCGGCGCGATGTCGATCTGGATGAACTGCTTGGCGCCCTTGTCCTGGCCCCAGGTCTTGCCCTTGCCGTGCGAGAGCAGCCAGTTGAGGCGCGCGCCGACCAGCAGCACGACATCGGCCTCCTGCAGCACGTAGGAGCGTGCCGCGGCGGCCGACTGCGCATGGGTGTCGGGCAGGAGGCCCTTGGCCATCGACATCGGCAGGTAGGGGATGCCGGTCTTCTCGACCAGCGCGCGGATGTCGGCGTCGGCCTGCGCATAGGCGGCGCCCTTGCCCAGCAGGATCAGCGGCTTCTTCGCGCCCTTGAGCAGCTCGAGCGCACGCGCCACCGCGTCCGCGGCCGGGATCTGGCGCGGCGCGGGGTCCACCACCTTGATCAGCGACTTCTTGCCGGCCGCGGCATCCAGGGTCTGCGCGAACAGCTTGGCCGGCAGGTCCAGGTACACGCCGCCCGGGCGGCCCGAGAGCGCCGAGCGGATCGCCCGCGCGATGCCCACGCCGATGTCCTCGGCATGCAGCACGCGGAAGGCGGCCTTGCACAGCGGCTTGGCGATGGCGAGCTGGTCCATCTCCTCGTAGTCGCCCTGCTGGAGGTCGACGATCTCGCGCTCGCTGGAGCCGCTGATGAGGATCATCGGGAAGCAGTTGGTGGTGGCGTTGGCCAGTGCCGTGAGGCCGTTGAGGAAGCCGGGCGCCGACACGGTGAGGCAGATGCCGGGCTTCTGCGTCAGGAAGCCTGCGGCGGCGGCGGCGTTGCCGGCGTGCTGCTCGTGTCGGAACGAGATCACTCGCATGCCCTCGGCCTGCGCCATGCGCGTGAGGTCGGTGATCGGAATGCCGGGCAGCGCGAAAAGGGTGTCGATGTCGTTGAGCTTCAGCGCATCGATGACCAGGTGGAAGCCGTCGGTAAGCTTGGGTTCCTCCGCGGCGTCGTCGAGCGGGACGCTGTGAAGTGCGCGTGCGGCCGCGTCGCCGGCGCTTGCGCCTGGCTGCCTGGCTGTGATGACTGAAGACATGTCTCTCCTTGTGATCGTGTGGAATGGCCGGTGGCCGTGCCCAGACTATGATTTGGACCCCGGCCGCCCGCCGTTGACCTGGGTCAACTTTCCGGAAAACGACACCCCCGCGAAGACCCTGTGTCGTTGCGAAACGAAGGCAAGACGCGAACGCATGACCACGTTGGAACACCACCCGGAGAAGAACATCATTCGTGCGCAGCTCCGGCAGAACATCCTGCTGAAGGACCTGAGCGAATCCGACCGCGCGGAGCTGGAGGCGCATCTCGCCATCGTGGACGGCAACAAGGGCGACTTCCTGCTGCACCAGGGCGTGCGGGAGATGGAGCAGTACTTCATCCTCGACGGCATCCTCAAGCGGGTGGTGAGCAACCCGGAAGGCAAGGAGATGATCCTGCGCTTCGCCGACGAGTTCGACATGGAGACCAGCTATGCCGCCCTGCGGCTGGGCACGCCGACGCCCTACGGCATCGTGTGCGTGACCAAGGCGCGGGTGGCCAGCCTGCCGCTGAAGGAATGGATTGCCTTCCTGGCCCGTCGCCCGCAAGCCAAGGAGCTGTTCGAGTTCAGCGTGATGCGCGGGATGAGCGAGATCATGGCGCACACCATCACGCTGCACCTGCTGGACGCGCCGGGCCGGGTGCATCGCTTCATGCGCAAGCACCCCGAGCTGGTGGACCGGATTCCGAGCAAGGAGCTGGCGTCGTACCTCAATCTCTCGGCGGAGACCCTGAGCCGCCTGAAGAAGCGCGGGAAGATCTGACTCAGGTCTGCTTCGCCGAAGCGAAGCGCCGCGAGCTGGTCATCAGCCTCAGTTCATTGGCGACAGCCGAGACGCCGGGCACCGCGGCGGCCACGCTCTCCGCCTGCTCGCGCTCGTCGGCATCGAGCACGATGCCGCGCAGCCTCACCTCGCCCTGCTTCGCAAGGATCGTGATGCTGGTGTCGCGTGTGTCCGCATGCTCCTTGAGCGCGGCGCGCACGCGCGCCTCCAGCGCCATGTTGGCCAGCAGCGCGCGCGACTCGGGGGTCTCCGCAAATTCGGGCCGCTGCGTCATCAGCCGGATCTGCTCCGCGCAGCTGTCGACCGACACGCGATCGGTGTTGAGCACCAGGTCGTAAAGCACCGGATCGCCCCAGGTCACGCCGAACTGCTCGTGCATGCGCGCGGCGTGCGCGTGGTCGCTGCGGCGGATCTCGGCCTCGGCGAACTCGGCGTCGTCGGTGTCCAGGTGGGTCATCAGCCAGTCGATGCGCTTCTTCAGCGAACGGGTGATGCGCACGCACACCACGTGCGGCACCGGGCGCAGCAGGCAGGTGGCGCCCCAGCCGCGCAGCACCACGTCGCCGCCGTCGGCCAGCGAAAACACCTCTTCCGCCGTGTAGAGCGCGACGCTGCGCTTGTCGGTGGTGAGGCGCTCCACCAGACCGGCCTTGCCGTCGCGCAGCCGGCCGATCAGGCTCGTCGACACCTGCGCGCGGTCGGCCACGCGCTCGATGGCTTCGTGGCGCATCACGGCCAGGCCGAGCACGTCGGCGACTCGGAGCGACACGTCTTTGGCGAGGGACCCCATCTCCTGGGTCATGGCAATCACGGGCATGTGCTTGGCTCCTTCGATCTGTCAGTCCACTGGCCGCTCGGCAGCGAACTCGTCAGCTTTTTTTGGCTTGATCATCGCCAGCACCTTGGAGATCAGCGGCCAGAACAGCATGGTCAGTGCCAGCGTGGTGATGCTGCCCACCAGCGGGTTCGACCACATGATCCCGACGTCGCCCTGCGACACCAGCATGGCCTGGCGGAACGAGTCCTCGGCCTTGTCGCCGAGCACCAGGGCCAGCACCAGCGGCGCCAGCGGGAAGTCGAGCTTCTTGAAGACGTAGCCCACCACGCCGAAGCCGAGCATGAACCAGATGTCGAGCATCGCGTTGTGCACGGTGTAGGCACCGATGGCGCAGATCACGATGATCACCGGCGCGATGATCGAGAAGGGAATGCGCAGGATCGAGGCGAACAGCGGCACCGTGCTCAGCACCACGATCAGGCCGACGACGTTGCCCAGGTACATGCTGGCGATCAGGCCCCACACGAAGTCCTTCTGCTCGACGAAGAGCAGCGGCCCGGGCTGCAGGCCCCAGATGAGCAGGCCGCCCAGCAGCACCGCCGCCGTCGGCGAGCCCGGGATGCCCAGGGCCAGCATCGGCAGCAGCGCGCTGGTGCCGGCGGCATGCGCCGCGGTCTCGGGCGCGACCACGCCCTCCATTTCGCCGGTGCCGAACTTGGGGCCCTTCTTCGACATCTTCTTGGCCAGGCCATAGCTCATGAAGGAGGCGGGCGTGGCGCCGCCGGGCGTGATGCCCATCCAGATGCCGATCAGCGAGCTGCGCAGCGAGGTGACCCAGTACTGCGGCAGCTGCTTCCAGGTCTGCAACACGATCTTGGGATCGATCTTGGCGCTCTTGCCGGAGAACTTCAGGCCCTCCTCCATCGACAGCAGGATCTCGCCGATGCCGAACAGGCCGATCACGGCGATGAGGAAGTCGAAGCCGCGCATCAGCTCGGGCTGGCCGAAGGTCAGGCGCAGCTGGCCCGTGACGGTGTCCATGCCGACGCTGGCGAGTGCGAAGCCCAGCGCCATCGACGCCAGGATCTTGAAGGGCGAGCCCTTGCCCATGCCGACGAAGCTGCAGAAGGTCAGCAGGTACACCGCGAAGAACTCGGGCGAGCCGAACTTGAGCGCGAACTTGGCCACCAGCGGCGCCAGGAAGGTGATCATCACCACCGCCAGGAAGGCACCGACGAAGGAGGAGGTGAAGGCAGTGGTGAGCGCGGCGCCGGCCTTGCCCTGCTGGGCCATCGGGTAGCCGTCGAAGGTGGTGGCCACGGACCAGGGCTCGCCCGGTATGTTGAAGAGCACGGAGGTGATCGCCCCGCCGAACAGCGCGCCCCAGTAGATGCAGGACAGCATGATGATCGCCGAGGTCGGCGACATCGTGAAGGTGAGCGGCAGCAGGATCGCCACGCCGTTGGCGCCGCCCAGTCCGGGCAGCACGCCGATCAGCACACCCAGGATGATCCCGACGAACATCAGGACGATGTTCATGGGTGTCAGGATCACGGCGAAGCCCTGCAGCAGGGCGCTGATTTCATCCATTTCGGGTTCGCTCCGTGAAGTTCAGTAACCGAGGAAGCGAAGCGGATCGAGCGAGCCCTTGAAGAGCGGCACCTTGAACCAGACTTCGAACATGAGAAAGAAGAGCGCGTTGACGGCGAACGCGATGGCCGCGCTCTTCACCCAGGAGTACTTGCCGAGCACCACCATGAAGAGCGCGATGTAGACGGCCGAGGCGACGTACAGGCCCAGGAAGGTGACGGCCAGCACGTAGACGACGGCCGGCACCAGCACGGACAGCACGCGCTTGAGTTGCTCCGAATCGACGAAGACCTCGGTGTTCCGGCTCTTGCCGAGCAAGGCCTGGTAGAGGATGCCGGCGCCGGAGACGACGATGATCACGCCGATGTAGAAGGGAAAGTAGCCGGCGCCGGGACCATCGGTGGTCCAGCCCGCGCCCAGCTTGCGGCTCTCGAAGACCACGGCCAGGCCGATGATCAGCAGCAGGGCCGCCGCCACCGCCTCGACGATGTTGGTGCGCACGCCGGTGCGCACCGCGCTGTCGGAATTCTCGTTGTGCTCCATGGAGCCCCCATCGTGTGTGTCGAGAAAGATCGGAGGCGGGCTTCCCGCTCTCCGGCCGGCCGCGCGAGCGCGCGGCGCTCTGCCGCTGCTGCCTGGCTACTTGGCGCTGGCGGCGAGGAAGCCCGCCTCGGTCATCAGCGTGCGGTGCGTGACCTCGGCGCTGGCAAGCCACTTGGAGAAGGCGTCGCCGGTCATGAAGGTCGGGTTGAAGGCGCCCTTCTCCATGTACTCCTTCCAGTCGGGCGTCTCCGCCACCTTGGTCAGCAGGTTCACGTAGAAGGCGAGCTGGTCGGGCGTCACGCCGGCGGGCATGAAGATGCCGCGCAGCATGGTGTACTTGGTGGGCACACCGGCTTCCTTGCAGGTCGGGATGTCGTTCCACGACTGCGTGTCGGTGACCTTGGCCTTGAAGGGCATGCGCTCGTCGTCGAACACGCACAGCGCGCGCAGCTTGCCGGCGCGCCACTGGGCGACCGCCTCGATCGGGTTGTTGACGGTGGAGTTCACGTGGCCGCCCACCAGCTGCACCGCCACCTCGCCGCCGCCCTTGAAGGGCACGTAGATGAACTTGGTGCCGGTGGCCTTCTCCAGCGCGACGGTGATGATCTGGTCTTCCTGCTTGGAGCCGGTGCCGGCCATCTTGAACTTGCTCGGGCCCGCAGCCTTGACGGCGGCAATGTACTCGCCGGCACTCTTGTAAGGCTGCTCGGCGTTGGTCCACAGCACGAACTGGTCGAGCGCCAGCATGGCGACCGGCGTCATGTCCTTGTAGTTGAAAGGCACGCCGGTGGCCATGGGCGTGGTGAACAGGTTCGACAGCGAGATGATGATCTTGTGCGGATCGCCCTTGGCCTCCTTCACCGCGAGAAAGCCTTCGGCGCCGGCGCCGCCCGACTTGTTGACGACGATCAGCGGCTCCTTCATCAGCTTGTACTTGATGATGATGCCCTGCAGCAGGCGCGCCATCTGGTCGGCCCCGCCGCCGGTGCCGGCGGGGATCACGAACTCCACCGGTTTGGTCGGCTCCCAGGCCAGTGCGGGCGTGGTGCCGGCCAGAGCCAGCAGGGCGGCGGCCAGGGCTTGAGTGCCGCGGGTCCGGGCGCGCGTAAAGATGCTTTCGATCATGTTGTCTCCTGTTGAATCTGCGCTCTTCTTGCTTGGCATCGCAGTCGAAATCCCAGTGCGGCAATGCTGCGCGCGCGCCGCGAAAGGCGGCTTGACCATGGTCAACTTTTCTGAGATTGCGTATCCGGGTTAGCCCGCGATGGGCGCGCGAGAAGGCTTGCGTTTCCCTGCGGGGGCGGGGTCTCGGGTAAACCCTATAAGATCGCCCCATCCCACCCGCAATCCAGGAGTTCCCGCATGTCAGCCCTCGACCGCTCGTCAGGCTCGCGCGCATCCGGCGGCTTGATCGGCACGTTGAAGGCCTTGGCCGACGAAGCCGGCGTGCTGCTCGACGCCTTGTTCAGCCCCGGCAGGATCATCGAAGAAGTCGAAGAGATGCGCGCGCTGCACCAGCGCGCGAATGGCCTCGAGGCCACCGACCCGCAGCGTGCGGCGGTGCTGCGCTGGCACGCCTCGCGCGTCGGGCTGCGCTGAGGCTGGCCAATTCCTAATCGGCGGGCTGGTGCTCGAAGGGCTGGCCGTTCCAGCCGAGCAGTTCCGCCAGCCGCCGGACGATCCAGCGGGCTTCGGCCGCGGAGACGCCGGCCTCGGGCGTGCTCAGGCCGTCATGGATGCGCGTGAGGATCTCGGCTTCCGACGGCACCTCGACATGGTTCAGCACCTGCGCGTGCGAGACGAGGTGGTTGGCGAGGTCCTCGCACACCTCGTAGCGCTCCCGCACGGTGGCGATGGGTTCGGCGAGCCGCTGCCGCGCATCGGTGTAGATCGCGAAGAAGGAAGGCGGGATGTGGATCTGGTAGTCGTCGGACATGCGCTGGTGCCCCCAAGAAAAACGCGCCCGTAGGCGCGTCGTTCGTGTGAAGGAAGAAGCCGGTCGGGCTTCAGCCGCCCTTCTTGGCCCGCTTGCCCGGGTTCTTCTTGCTGCGGGTCGCGGTGCCGCGCTCCAGGCTCACCTTCTGGCCGCCGCCCATCTTGGGCAGGGTGTAGCCGGACATCGGAACGGGCGGGGGGGTGGCCTTGCGGTCGGCCTCGGTGCGGATCTTCTGGGTCATGGAAGGCTCGGTGAAAAAAGAGGAAAGGGCGACATTAGGCCACATCGAGCAGCCGGACCTTGACGGACCGGCCCTTGACGCGACCGGTCGAAAGCTTGTGCAGGGCCTCGCTCGCGATACGCCGGTCGACCGCCACATAGGTCGAGAACTCGTTGATGCTGATCTTGCCGACCTGCTCCCGAGTGAAGCCGGCCTCGCCGGTGAGCGCGCCCAGCACGTCGCCGGCGCGGATCTTGTCCTTGCGCCCGCCCGTGATCTGCAGCGTGGCCATGGGCGGCTGCAGCGGGCCTTCGGCATCGCTGGCGGCCGAGGCCAGCTCGGCCAGCGGATGCCATTCGCATTCGCGGCCCTGCAACTGCTCGATCTTGCCGACGCGGCCCATCTCGTCGAGGCTGGCGAGACTCAGCGCCAGGCCTTCGGCGCCGGCGCGGCCGGTGCGGCCGATCCGGTGGACATAGACCTCGGGGTCGGGCGTGACGTCGACGTTGATCACGGCTTCGAGCTGTGCGATGTCCAGTCCCCGCGCGGCCACGTCGGTGGCGACCAGCACCGAGCAGCTGCGATTGGCGAACTGCACCAGCACCTGGTCGCGCTCACGCTGCTCGAGCTCGCCGAACAGGGCGAGTGCGCTGAAGCCCTGGGCCTGCAGCACCTGCGCCAGGTCGCGGCACTGCTGCTTGGTGTTGCAGAAGGCGAGCGTGCTCTGCGGACGGAAACTGTTCAGCAGCAGGCCGACGGCGTGCAGGCGCTCGCTGTCCTGCACCTCGTACCAGCGCTGGCGGATCTGGCCTTCCTCATGCTGCGCCGCCACGGCGATCTGCTGCGGGTTCTTCATGAACTGCGCGGCGAGCTTGGCGATGCCCTCGGGATAGGTGGCGGAGAAGAGGAGGGTCTGGCGCTCCTTCGGGCACTGGCGCACGACGGTCGCGATGTCGTCGAGGAAACCCATGTCCAGCATGCGGTCGGCCTCGTCGAGCACCAGCGTGGAGAGGGCGTCGAGCTGCAGACTGCCGCGCTCCAGGTGATCGAGCACGCGGCCCGGCGTGCCGACCACGATGTGGGCACCGTGCCCCAGGCTGGACAGCTGCCCGCGCAGCGCGACGCCGCCGCACAAGGTGACCACCTTGATGTTCTCCTCGGCGCGGGCGAGGCGGCGGACTTCGGCCGTCACCTGGTCGGCCAGTTCGCGCGTCGGGCACAGCACCAGGGCCTGGACGTCGAAGCGGCGCGCATCGAGCCTCGCCAGCAGGGGGAGTGCGAAAGCCGCCGTTTTGCCGCTGCCGGTCTTGGCTTGGGCGATGAGGTCCGTGCCGGCCAGGGCCACGGGCAGGCTGGCCGCCTGGATCGGCGTCATCTGCAGGTAGCCGAGCTGCTGCAGGTTCGCCAGCACGGGTGGCGAAAGCGGCAGCGTCGAGAAGTCGACGGCGGGACCGGTCACTGCAGCGCTGCTCAGCGGCGCGGGCCGTTGTTGTTGCCCCCGGTCGGCGGTGGGCCGCGGCGCTCCAGGTGGCGGAAGGTGATGCGGCCCTTGGTCAGGTCGTAGGGCGAGAGCTCCAGCGACACCTTGTCGCCGGCCAGGATGCGGATGTGGTGCTTGCGCATCTTGCCACCGCTGTAGGCGATCAGCTGATGACCGTTGTCAAGGGTCACGCGGTAGCGGGAGTCGGGCAGCACTTCGGTGACTGCACCGTTCATTTCGATCAGTTCTTCCTTGGGCATGAGGACCTCTGAATGTTGCGTGGATGATTCGAATCGGGCGCCTGCGCAAGGCGACACCGCCTTGCGCCGAAAACAGTGAGAAGGGCGCGGGCCCGCCGGATATGGCGCCCACCGGAGCGGACAGCGCGCTCTATTCGCTTCAATGGAGTACGAAGGCAGTGGCGGCATTCATGGGCACCCGGCCTGGCGCACCAACACACTGCGTGAGCCGGCCGAAAGAGAGCCTGAGGAACCCAGGTCGGCCGGGGAGTGACGAAGTGCTTCGTCGACTATCGAAGCGAACCCCGCATTCTAACCGGACTGGCACGACTGTTGCTCGACGCGCAGCAGCCGGGACCAAAGCCCATGGCCGCCGGAACGACATCGCGAGACGCGCTTGCGAGCGCCCGGCCCGCGGCGCACCATCGCATGAACCATCGTTCCAAGGAGCGCGGCCATGAAAGATCGAGCATCGTCCCGCCGGCTCCAGATGCTGGTTGCCGGGATCTTCTGGCTGCTCCTGCTCGCCGCCATCCCGCTGGTCCTGGCCGCCTCGCCACCCCGGCCCGATGCCCAGGTCCAGGTTCAAGCCCTGCAGCGTGCGGGCGACGCGGTGGTCGCCCTGCGCGTCACCGTGACCGAGGGCGCCACTTCGGCCGACAGCCTGGGTGTGCGGCGCTCCGGCTCCGGCGTGGTGATCGGGCCCGACGGGCTGATCCTCACCATCGGCTACCTCCTGCTCGAGGCCGAGACCATCGAAGTCATCACGCAGGACGACCGCACCCTGCCCGCGCGCCAGGTCGCCTACGACCTGGCGACCGGCTTCGGACTGCTGCGGCCGCTGGTGCCCTTGCGCGGCATCACGCCGGTGCCCTTCGCGGGCGTGAGCGGCCTGGCGCCGGGCGAGCCCCTGCTGGTCGCCACCGGCACCAGCAACGGCACCGAGGTGGGCTTCACCCGGCTGCTGGCCGTGCGGCCCTTCTCGGGCTATTGGGAGTACCACATCGAGTCGGCCCTCTTCACGAGTCCGCCGGTTCCCAATCACAGCGGGGCACCGCTCTTCAACCGGCAGGGCGAGCTGCTGGGCATCGGCAGCCTGTTCGTGCTCGAAAAGGCGGCAGAGGGCCAGGAACAGCGGGTGATCCCGGGCAACATGTTCGTGCCGGTCGAGCTGCTGCGTCCGGTGCTGGACGAGATGCAGGCCACCGGCCGCACGCGCGCCAGCGTCCGGCCCTGGCTGGGCCTCTCGTCCTCGGAGCGCGACGGGCACGTGCAGATCGTGCGGGTCGACCGCCAGGGGCCTGCGCTGGCCGCCGGGCTCCAGCCGGGTGACGTGGTGCTGGAGGTGGATGGCATCCAGGTCGCCACGCTGGAGGCCTTCTACAAGCAGCTCTGGAAGCGGCCCGCACCCGACGCCGAGGTGGAGCTCACGGTGCAGCAGGGCTCCGAGACGCGCAAGGTGCGCATCCATGCGGTGGACCGCATGAAGACGCTGCGCAAGCCGGCGGGGATCTGACTCAGCCCGGAATGCCCAGCATCCTGCGGTTGGCAGCAATGTCGATGCCACCGGCCGCGAAGTCGTCGAACGCGCGGTCGGCCACGCGGATGATGTGGTCGGCAATGAACAGCGCGCCCTCGCGCGCCCCGTCCTCCGGATGCTTGAGGCAGCACTCCCATTCCAGCACGGCCCAGCCGGGGAAGTCGTAGGCCGCCATCTTCGAGAAGATGGCCCCGAAGTCGACCTGGCCGTCGCCCAGGGAGCGGAAGCGGCCGGCCCGGCCGAGCCACGGCTGAAAGCCGCCGTAGACGCCCTGCTTGCCGGTCGGATTGAACTCCGCATCCTTCACGTGGAAGATCTTGATGCGCTCGTGGTAATGGTCGATGTAGGCCAGGTAATCGAGCTGCTGCAGCACGAAGTGGCTGGGGTCGTAGAGCAGGCAGGCGCGCGGGTGCTGGCCCACGCGCCCGAGGAACATCTCGTAGCTGACGCCGTCGTGCAGGTCTTCGCCCGGGTGGATCTCGTAGCAGACATCGACGCCGGCATCGTCGAACGCATTGAGGATCGGCAGCCAGCGCCGCGCCAGCTCGTCGAAGGCCTCCTCGATGAGGCCCGGCGGGCGCGGCGGCCACGAGTAGAAGTAGGGCCAGGCCAGCGCCCCCGAGAAGGTGGCGTGCGCCGTGAGCCCGAGGTTCGACGAGGCTCTTGCCGCCAGGTGCAGCTGCTCCACCGCCCAGGCCTGGCGCTTGACAGGGTCGTTGCGCACCTCGGGCGCCGCGAAGCCGTCGAAGCCCGCGTCGTAGGCCGGGTGCACGGCCACCAGCTGCCCCTGCAGGTGCGTCGAGAGCTCGGTGATCCGGATGCCATGCCGCCCCAGCGTGCCCTGCACCTCCTCGCAGTAGGTCTTGCTGTCCGCCGCCAGGCGCAAGTCGAAGAGACGGGCGTCCCAACTGGGGATCTGCACGCCCTTGTAGCCCAGCCCCGCAGCCCAGCCGGCGATGGCGTCGAGCGAGTTGAACGGAGCGGCATCGCCCGCGAACTGGGCCAGAAAGATGGCCGGGCCCTGGATGGTCTTCATTCGGTCACTCCTGTGTGTCGAGTCGCACGCCAAAGAGGACGATCCTATCCCTGCGGCGCTGTCCGACGCAGCGCCGGGGTGTGCTGTCCACTGCGAGGGGCTTTGGAACGTTTCACAATGCTTGTACCGTTACCGAAGGCGTGCGGCCCAGCACGGCGCCTTGATCGCGATGCCACAAACCGTTTCCGGCCGATTGAAGATCGGCTTGTCCGCCTGTTTTTCCCACGCCGACCCGGCGCGATCGCTGTTCACCAACAAGACGCTGCAGTACGTCGAGCAATCGATCACCCACTGGCTGATGTCGGCCGGTGCCATGGTGGTCATGGTGCCCTGCCCCACCGGCGAGACGGCGCGCGGCGACACCAAGCTCTCGCACTACGCGGAATGGCTGGACGGGGTGGTGATGCATGGTGGCGCCGACGTCTGGCCCGGCAGCTACGGCGAGGTGCCGCTGAAGGACGCCTGGGTCGGCGACCGCGTCCGCGACCTCTACGACCTCGCGCTGGTCGAGGCCTTCGAAGAAGCCGGCAAGCCCATCTTCGGCGTCTGCCGCGGCCTGCAGCTCATCAACGTGGCCTTCGGCGGCACGCTTTACCAGGACATCGAGGCGCAGCATCCCAATGCGCTGCGGCACCGCGACCCGGTGACCTACGACCAGAACTTCCACGAGATCGGCATCGCCCCCGGCTCGCGGCTGGCGAAGCTCTATCCGGGCATGCAGCGCGCCCGGGTCAACAGCATCCACCACCAGGGCGTGAAGGACCTGGCGCCCGGCTTCGAGGTCGAGGCCTGGAGCATTCCCGACCGCGTGCCCGAAGCCATCCGCCGCAAGGACGGGCGCGGGCGCAGCTACATCGCCGCCACGCAGTGGCATCCGGAATTCCACAAGTACGGCAGCACCGAGACGGTGGACGACACACCGATCCTGGAAGACTTCCTGTGGGCGTGCGCGACCGCGAAGGTGAGCCCGAGGGGCCCGCTGCGCACCGCCCCGGGCCGCATCCGCAACCGTGCGGCGCGGCTGCTGCGGCAGGCGCTGCTGATGCGCTAGGACGGCGGCGCTAGTCGCGCGAGGAGCGGTTGCGCGTGCCGCTGACGGCCGCGTCGATGGTGCCGAACACCGTCACGCCGCTGCTGCTGCCGA
>DATFFA010000019.1:0-3592 GCA_035250605.1 Variovorax sp.
CTCGCCGGCGCGTGCCGCTTCGACCGCGGCATTGAGCGCCAGGATGTTGGTCTGGAAGGCGATGCCGTCGATCACGCCGATGATGTCGACGATCTTCTTCGACGAGGCATTGATCGAGGCCATGGTGCTCACCACCTGGCCAACCACATTGCCGCCCTTCACCGCCACGTCGGAAGCCGACAGCGCCAGCTGGTTCGCCTGCCGCGCGTTGTCGGCGTTCTGCTTGACGGTGGAGGTCAGCTCTTCCATCGAGGCGGCCGTCTGCTGCAGCGAGCTCGCCTGCTCCTCGGTGCGCGAGGACAGGTTCTGGTTGCCGGCCGAGATCTGGCTGGAAGCGGTGGCGATGGCATCGGTGCCTTGCCGCACGCCGCCCACCACGCCGGCCAGGCCCTGGCGCATGGCCTCCACGGCGCGGGTGATCACGCCCATCTCGTCGCGCCGGTCCGAACCCAGCTGCCGCGACAGGTCGCCCCGCCCCAGCGCCTGCACATGCAGGCTCAGCAGCCCCAGGGGCCGCACGGTGCGGCGGATGAAGACGATCAGGGCGGCGCCCAGCAGCACGGCAGCCAGCGCGATGCAGCCGCCCAGCCAGGCCATCTGACGGTAGAGCGCCGCCAGCACTTCGGCGGTGGGCACTTCCGCCACCACCAGCCAACCCGTCGCCTCGCTCCTCGCGACGGAGGCATGGCGCTCGCGCCCGTCCGCCGCTGCGAGCACGGCCCGCGCGTCGTCGATCCACAGGGCCTCCTTGGCCGAGATGCGCTCCAGCCATGCAGCCGATTCGTCGCCCGGCAGGAGCTCGGCCAGCTTCTTGCCCGCCGCCGTCGGGTGAAAGACCAGCGTGGCCGCAGCGGCGCCACCGGTCGGGTTGACGATGTAGAGCCCGCCGGTGTCGAAGATCTGCGTCTTCTTCACGGCCTCGCCGAAAGCGGCCTGCTGCTGCGCGATGTCCAGGCCGATGTAGAGCACGGCGATCACGCGGCCGGCCGCATCGCGCACCGGCTCGTAGACCGTCATGAAGGGGCGGCCGAACAGCATGACGCGGCCCACGAAGCGCTTGCCCTCGCGCAGGACCGGATAGGCGCCGCTCTTGCGGTCGAGCAGGGTGCCGACGGCCCGGTCGCCGTTCTCCTTCTTGACCGAGGTGGTGATGCGGCGGAAGTCCTCGCCCTGGGCCACGAACACCGTGGCGTTGGCGCCGGGGAAGTCGCGCGCGAAGGCGTCCACCTCGGCGGTGCGCGCGGCGTCGATGGGCGTGCCGTCGATGCTCAGCGCGCCCTGCGCGGCCGCGTCGAGCACGAAGCTGCCCGCGAACTGGCGCCGGAACACGCCGAAGGCGTTCTCCGCTGTGAGGCGCATGGTCTGGTCGAAGATGTCCAGCGACCGGGCGATGGCCTCGGCCTTGGCATTGGCGTACTGCGCGGCGCTGCGCTGCTGCTGCGAGGCGGCCAGCGCGTAGAAGACCGCCAGCACCAGCGCGGCCACGAGGAACATGCCCGCGGCGGCGCCGAGGGTCATGGTGCGGGTCAGGGAAACGAAGGAGGGGTCGCGCTTCGAGGGGTTCGCGGTGTTCATCAGGACATCCTCCGGTTCAGAACTCGGTCCAGTCGCCGGCCGCGGCACGCGGGCTTGGCGCCGCGGGCCTGGGGAGCAGGCGCTCTTTCTTCTCGGGCAGGTTCGAAGTCGACGCCGAAGTCGAAGTCGAAGGCGCGATGCGGATGGCCTGCGCGCCGGCATCGAGCCGGAACACGCTCACCGCCCGCACCAGGCTGCCGGTCTGCTCCTGCATCGACGCAGCCGCCGCGGCCGCCTCTTCCACCAGCGCCGCGTTCTGCTGCGTCACCTGGTCCATCTGCGTGATGGCCTGGTTGACCTGCTCGATGCCCAGGGTCTGCTCGTGGCTGGCCGCGGTGATTTCGCCCACGATGTCGCTCACGCGCTGGATGCTGCCCACGATCTCTTGCATGGTCTTGCCGGTCTCGCCCACCAGGGCGGTGCCCGCGTCCACCTTGCCGACGGAGTCGTCGATCAGGCTCTTGATTTCCTTGGCGGCGGCAGCGGAGCGCTGCGCGAGGCTGCGCACCTCGGAGGCCACCACCGCGAAGCCCTTGCCCTGCTCCCCCGCGCGTGCCGCTTCCACCGCGGCATTGAGCGCCAGGATGTTGGTCTGGAAGGCGATGCCGTCGATCACGCCGATGATGTCGACGATCTTCCTGGAGGAGGCATGGATGGAGGCCATGGTGTCCACCACCTGGTCGACCATGCCGCCGCCCTTGACGGCGACTTCCGAAGCCGAGCGCGCCAGCTGATTGGCCTGCCGCGCGTTGTCGGCGTTCTGCTTGACGGTGGAGGTCAGCTCTTCCATCGAGGCGGCCGTCTGCTGCAGCGAGCTCGCCTGCTCCTCGGTGCGCGAGGAGAGGTCCTGGTTGCCCGTCGCGATCTGGGTGGAAGCCGCCGCGATGCTGTCGGTGCCGCTGCGCACCTCGCCCACCACGCGCGCCAGGTTGGCATTCATGCCCTGGAGCGCCTGCATCAGCAGGCCGGTCTCGTCGCGGGTCTTCACCACCACCTCGCTGCGCAGGTCGCCGGCGGCCACGCTCTGCGCCACCTGCACCGCCTCGTTGAGCGGGCGCGTGATGCTGCGCGTCAGCAGCCAGGCCAGCACCGCGCCCAGCGCCAGCGCGAGCACGGCCAGCACGATCACGTTGACGCGGCCCGAGCGGTACAGCTCGTCGACCGAATCGGCCGCGCGGTCGATGCGCTCGGCCTGGTGCGTCAGCATGCCGCGGATGCTGGCGTCGTAGGCGTCGAGCATCGGGATCAGCTGCTCGTTGGTGATGCGCGCCGCCTCCTCCTGCCGGCCCTCGGCCTTGAGCTTGAGGATGCCGTTGCGCAGGCCGATGTACTCGGTGCGCTTCTTCTTGATGTCGGCGCTGATCGCCTGTTCCTCGGACGTGTCCAGCATGTCTTCCAGCTTCTTCTGCGTCTCGGAGATGAGCGCGCTGGTCTTCGTCATGTTCTTCTGCAGGAAGTCCTGCACTTCGGCGTCGTTGCTCTTGACCAGCGCGAAAGTGCGCACGCTGTTGTTGCTGGTGTTCAGCAGCCAGCTCGCGGCCAGGCGCTCCTTCACCAGCGAACGCTGGACCATCTCCGCATTGGCCTCGCCCACCTTCTGCAGGCGCAACACGCCGATGCCCGCGACGACGGCCAGCAATGCCAGCACCAGCGCAAAGCCGATGCCCAGGCGGGTGCCGATCTTCCAGTTCCTCATTTCGATATCCTCCTTGTCTTGCAAAAATCCCGGCCGGCGAAGAGAGCCATTTCAGGCTGCGATCTTGTCGATCAGGCCCATCTCGTCGCTCGACATCAGCTTGTCGATGTCCACCAGGATCAGCATCCGCTCCTCCAGCGTGCCCAGCCCGATCAGGTAGTCCGTGTCCAGCGACGAGCCCATCTCCGGCGCCGGCTTGATCTGCTGCGCCGTCAGCGTGATCACGTCCGACACGCTGTCCACCACCATCCCCACCACGCGGCCGCCGATGTTCAGCACGATCACCACCGTGAACTGGTCATACGTCGGCGTGCCCAGTGC
>DATFFA010000020.1:0-9203 GCA_035250605.1 Variovorax sp.
GCTGAGCCTGTCGAAGCCAACCCCGTTCGGGCTGCGCCTGTCGAAGCCAACCCCGTTCGGGCTGAGCCTGTCGAAGCCCTCGCGCAGCACTTCGCCCCTTCGTCGAACGCCCCCTACTGCATCACCGGGCTCGCCGGCAACTGGTCGCTCGGCGCAGTAAAAATCTGCGCCGCGTCGACCGCATCGAAGCGGTACTGCTTGCCGCAGAAATCGCAGCCCACCTCGATGTCGCCGCGCTCCACGAGGATGGACTCAGCCTCCTCCTGGCCGAGCCCGCGGATCATCTGCGCCACCCGCTCGCGCCCGCAGGTGCAGGCGAAATGCGGGCCCAGCATGCCGCTCTGCGGCTCGAATCGCAGCAGCTTCTCTTCCCAGAACAGGCGGCGCAGGATCGTCTCGACGTCGAGCGTGAGCAGCTCGTCGCGCGTCAGGCTGGCGGCAAGGATGGCGATTCGGTTGTAGTCCTCGTTGTGGCCGATCTGGTCCACGCCGATCGGGTCGCTGGCGCCGCGGCCGGTGCCCTCGAGGTTGGCCGCGCCCTTGACGGGCAGTCGCTGGATCAACAGGCCGGCCGCCACCTTGTCGTCGGCGGCGAGCACCAGCGTGGTGTCGAGCTGCTCGCTTTGCAGCATGTAGTGCTGCAGCACCTCGCTGAGCCGCTCGAGCTTGCGGCCGTCGCCATCGACCAGCGGCACCACGCCCTGATACGGCTGCTGCCCCGGGAGCTTGTCCTTGGGATCGAGCGTGATCGCGCAGCGGCCCTTGCCGTTCGCGTTGACCATCTCGGAAAGATGCGCATCGGGATCGAGCTCGCCGAGCACCTTGGCGGTGGCGCGCAGGCTGAGATCGGGTTTGACTTCGGCCACCGCGACCTTGACCGGCCCGTCGCCGAAGATCTGCAGGATCAGCGCGCCGTTGAACTTGATGTTGGCCTGCATCAGCGTGGCCGCTGCCGTCATCTCGCCGAGCTGCTCGGCCACGCGCGCGGGGTACGGGCCGGTGGCGGTGTTCGAGGCACGGCGCGCCAGGATCTCTTGCCAGGCATCGGTCAGGCGCACGATCATGCCGCGCACGGGCAGGCCGTCGAACAGGAATTTGTGCAACTCGCTCAAGGCAGTCTTTCCGATCGGCTCTCAGCCGATCTTCCTCAGGCCCTTCGCGAAGCGGCGGGCGTTTTCCACATAGTGATCGGCGTTCTTCCGAAGCCGCTCGGCGGCGGCATCGTCGAGCGTGCGCACCACCTTGGCCGGCGCCCCGATGATCAGCGAGTTGTCGGGAAACTCCTTGCCCTCGGTCACGACGCTGCCGGCGCCGACGATGCAATTGCGGCCGATCTTGGCGTTATTCAAGATCACCGCGCCGATGCCGATCAGCGAGTTGTCGCCGATCGTGCAGCCGTGCAGCACGACGTGGTGGCCCACCGTCACGTTCTCGCCGATGGTCATGGGCACGCCGGCGTCGGCGTGCAGCATCGAAAGGTCCTGCACGTTGCTGTTGCGGCCGATGGTCAGCGTGTCGCTGTCGGCGCGCGCCACCACGCCGAACCAGAGGCTGGCGTTGTCGCCCATGATCACGCGGCCGATGGCGGTCGCGCTGTCCGCCACATAGGCGCCCTGCCCGAGTTGCGGTGCCACGCCGTCGAGTTCGTAGAGGGCCATCTCCAAGTCTCCTGGGGTGCAAAACTAGAATTGTAGGGATGCAGCACCCTCGCCTCGATGCCCTGACCGCGCTGCGCCTCACCGACCCCGACCAGAAGGTGGCCGCGACGCATGCCGCGGCAGCGCGGATGCGGGCGCATCCGGCGCCCGCCACGCCCGTGCGCACCGAAGGCGACGAGGCCGGCGTGCCCGGCCGTCCGGACCGGCCGTTGCGCGTGGCCGCCACCGCGGTGGAGAAGCGCTCGCCCTTCACGCCCGAAGGCCGGGCGGCGCTGATCCATTCGATCTGCCACATCGAATTCAACGCCATCAACCTCGCCCTCGACGCTGCCTGGCGCTTCGACGGCATGCCCGAGGACTACTACCGCGACTGGCTGCGCGTGGCCGACGAGGAGGCCCTGCATTTCACGCTGCTGCACGAGCTCCTGCGCGGCATGGGCTGGCGCTACGGCGATTTCACGGGCCACGACGGCCTGTGGACCATGTGCGAGAAGACCCGGCACGACGTGCTGGCGCGCATGGCGCTGGTGCCGCGCACGCTGGAAGCGCGCGGGCTGGATGCGACGCCGCTGATCCAGGCCAAGCTGCGCCGCGTGAACACGCCGGATGCGATCCGGGCCTGCGAGATCCTGGACATCATCCTGCGCGACGAGATCGGCCATGTCGCCATCGGCAACCGCTGGTACCGCTGGCTTTGCGAACGAGAGGGGCTGGACCCGATCGCGCACTACCGCGTGCTCTACCGCCGCCACGAAGCGCCGCGCCTGCGGGCTCCCTTCAACCTCGAGGCCCGGGCGCGCGCCGGCTTCACCCCGGAGGAACTGGAGGCGCTCGCGTCCCCGGCTGACAAGCCTGCTTCGCAGCAGGAAGCCTAGACACACACGATCAGCTTGGCGCGACGTTCCCTGCCGCAGGGCGGCCCGCGCCCCTGCTTCAGTCGTTCTTGATGCCCGCCGCCTTCACGATGCGCGCGTTGCTCTCGTACTCCTCGGCGATCTCGTCGGCAAAGGCCTCCGCCCCGCCGCCGGCGGGCACGTTGTCGGTGGCAACCAACCGGGCCCGCAGCTCGGGACTGTCCAGCGCCTTGTTGATCTCGGCGTTGTACTTGGCGATCAGGATGGCGGGCGTTCGAGCGGGTGCGAACACGCCGAACACGGAACTGAGATTGGCCGCCGGAAAGCCCAGCTCGGCCAGCGTCGGCACCTTCGGCAGGCTCTGCAGCCGGACCGGCGCGCCCACCGCGAGCGGGCGCAGCTTGCCCGAGCGGATATGCGGTGCCACCGCCGGCCCCGCGTTGATCGACAGGATCTCGAACTGCGCGCCCAGCGCATCGTTCATCTGCTGCGCGCCGCCCTTGTAGGGCACATGCGTGATGTCCACCCGCGCCGCGCTGCGCAACTGCTCCAGCAGGATGTGACCCAGCGAGGCCTGGCCCGAAGTGGCCCAGCGCACCGCCCCCGGCCGGGCCCGCGCGTCCTCCATCAGCGTGCGGAAATCGCGCGTGCCCGTGGCCTCCGTGGCCAGCAGGAGCACGGGCGAGTACATGACGCTCGCCACCGGCGCGATGTCCTTCAGCGGGTCGAAGGGCGACTTGCCGAGGTGCGGGTTCAGCACCAGCGGGCTGATGGCCGCGAAGCCCAGCGTCGCGCCGTCGGGCGGGGCCTTGGCGACCGCATCCATGCCGATGGTGCCGCTGGCGCCCGCCTTGTTCTCGACCACCACCGTGCTGCCCAACTGCATGGCCAGCCTTTCGGCCAGTGCGCGCGCCACCACGTCGCTGACACCGCCGGCCGGATAAGCCACGACCATGCGAATGGTCTTCGGGACGGCCTGTGCATGCACGGCCGCGACGGCGAGGCTGCAGGCCACGCCCAGCAGCCAGCCACGGACGCGAGGGGAAAGCTTCCGGGTCATCGCTTCGTTCCTTGTCGCTCGATTCCTTCACATGGCATGCACTTCATCCGCGCGGATGGTGCTGCGCATGCAATTGTTTCAGGCGCTCGCGCGCGACGTGCGTGTAGATGGTGGTGGTCGAGATGTCCGCATGGCCAAGCAGCAGTTGCACCGCGCGCAGGTCGGCGCCGTGGTTGAGCAGGTGCGTGGCGAAGGCGTGGCGCAGCGTGTGCGGCGACAGCGGCACATGGATGTCCGCCGCCTGCGCGTGCTTCTTGACGATCATCCAGAACATCACGCGCGTCATCCCCGCGCCGCGCGCGGTGACGAAGAGATCGGCCGTCTGCTGGCCGTCGAGGATGGCCGGCCGCGACTCGTGCATGTAGCGCTCGATCCAGCGCCGCGCCTCGCCGCCGAAGGGGACCAGCCGCTCCTTGCTGCCTTTGCCCAGCACGCGCAGCACGCCGTCGTTGAGGCTCAGCTCGAAGACCTTGAGCGCCACCAGCTCGCTCACGCGCAGCCCGCTCGCGTACATCAGCTCGAGCATCGCGCGGTCGCGCAGTCCCAGCGGCGTGTCGATGTCGGGTGCGGCAAGCAGGTCGTCCACCTGCTTCTCCGACAGCGTCTTGATCGCGCGCGGCGCCTGCCGCGCGGGCACCAGCCGCAGGCTGGGATCGGCACCGATGCGCCGCTCGCGCACGGCCCAGCGGAAATAGCGCTTGAACACCGTCAAGCGCCGGTTGGCCGAGGTCGCCTTGCCCCGGGCCGTGAGCCGCGCGCCCATGTAGGCCTGCAGATCGCTTTCGCGCGCGGCGTCCAGCGCCCGGCCGCCCTGGGCATGCAGCCATTGCGCGAACAGCGCCAGATCGCGCCGGTAGGCCGCCAGCGTGTTCTTCGACAGGCCGTCCTCCAGCCACAGCGCGTCGATGAAGTCATCGATCTCGGGCGTGGCGAGGGGCGTGTCGAGGATGGCCGCAGTCATGGGACGGCAAGATAGCAAAAAACAAAAAACCGCCCGGATCGCGGGCGGCTTTCTGTGGGAAGCGCCGGGTGCTTCAGTTGTCCAGCGTGAGCTTCTGCTTGGCCACCACCTGCTTGTACACGGCGAACTCGGCCTTGATCTGCTCGGCGAACTGCTCGGGCGAGTTGGCCACGATCAGCGAGCCGGTGTCTTCGATGCGCTTGCGCACGGCCGGGTCCTCGACCGATTTCTTGACGCCTGCGTTGATCTTGTCGACCACCTCCTTCGGCAGGCCCTTGGGCCCGAGGATGCCGTAGTAGGCCATGCGGTTGACGGGCTCCAGGCCCACTTCCTTGAAGGTCGGCACGTTGGGCAGCTCCTTCAGACGCTGGGGCGCGGCGACCACGATCGGCACCAGCTTGCCGGCCTTGATGAAGGGCAGCGCCGAGGGGATGTTGTCGAAGATGATCGGCACCTGCCCGGCCACCGTGTCGTTCAGGGCCGGACCGGCGCCGCGGTAGGGAATGTGGGTCACGAAGGTGCTGGTCAGGTTCTTGTAGAGCTCCATCAGCAGATGGCCGATGCCGCCCGTGCCCGAGGAGGCGTAGGAGTACTTGCCCGGGCTCTTCTTGATCTCGGCCACGAACTCGGCATAGTTCTTGGCCGGGAAGCTCGGGTGCACCGCGATGATGTTCGGCGTGGCCGCGATGTTGATGATGGGCGTGAAGTCGTTGATCGGGTCGTAGGGCGTCTTCGGGTTGATGGCCGGGTTGGCGGCCGTGCTCGACACCGTCGCCACCCCCAGCCTGTAGCCGTCCGGCGTGGCGCGTGCGGTCTCGGCCGCGCCCACGATGCCGCCGCCGCCGGCCTTGTTGATCACCACCACGCTCTGGCCCAGGTGCTTGCCCAGCGGCTCGGCGATCACGCGGGCCACGATGTCGGTGGTGCCCCCGGGCGCGAAGGGCACCTGCAGCTCGATGGGCTTGTTGGGATAGCCCTGCGACCAGGCCGGGCCGGCGACCAGCGCCAGCGCGGCGGCGCCGGCGAGTGCATTCCATTGACGACGTTGCATGAAGAAGACTCCTGGAGATCGAATTTCGAAAGCTGGGATGCTAACGGCTTCGCACACGCCCCAGTTCGTGGATAACCCATGGAAAAACCACGTTTATCCTCGACGGGTGAACTATGCCCAGCTGCTCTTCCCCGACTTCTCCCTCATTGCCTGCGGCTGGCTGTTGTGCCGCTACACCGCGCTGAATCGCCGGGTCTGGGACCAAGTCGAGAGCCTCGTCTATTACTTCCTCTTCCCGGTGCTGCTCTTTCATTCGATCGTGCGCAGCCCGCTCGACTTCGGCGCCACCTCGCACCTGCTCACCGCCGGCGTCGGCGTCGGCCTCTCCGGCATCGCGCTGGCCTACGCCCTGCCCTTCCTGCCTTGGCTGCGCACGCACATCGACCGCAGCGACCACGCGGCCAGCGCGCAGATTGCGTTCCGCTTCAACTCCTTCATCTGCCTGGCGCTGGCCGATCGCATGGCCGGGCCGGCCGGCCTGCTGATGATCGCGGTGCTGATCGGCGTGTGCGTGCCGCTCTTCAACATCGCCGCGGTCTGGCCGATGACGCGGCATGCGCAGAGCGGCTTCGCGCGCCAGCTGCTGCGCAATCCGCTGATCATCGCCACGCTCAGCGGGCTGGTGGCCAACCTGCTGGGCGTCACCGTGCCGGACTGGCTGACCCCCACCCTCACGCGCATCGGCGCCGCCTCGCTCGCGCTGGGGCTGATGGCTGCGGGCGCGGGGATGCAGTTCGCGACGCTGGCGCGCGGCAAGGCGCTGGCCGTCTCGGTGCTGGCGATCCGGCACCTGGTGCTGCCGCTGATCGCCTGGGGCCTGGCGCTGGGGCTGAAGCTCGATGCCGCCCAGGCGGCGGTGCTGATGACCTTCTCCGCCGTGCCCACCGCTTCCAGCGCGTACGTGCTGGCGGCACGCATGGGCTACAACGGCCCCTATGTCGCGGGGCTGGTGACGCTGTCCACGCTGCTGGGCGTCGCGAGCCTTCCATTCGCACTTTCGCTGGGCGGCTGGGACTAACATCTCGGCGATGCGCTCCCTGCTGGTTCTCGCTGCGGCATCGCTTGCGCCGGCGTTGCACGCCCAGGAGTACACCCGCTACCAGGGCGGGTGGCAGGGCCCGTTCCTGCTCTACGTGACGCAGCAGGACACCGGCGCGCTGGGCCCGCCGGCGGTCTTCGACGGCAGCCTGCAGATCGCCAGCGACGGCAGCGTGCGCGGCCAGCTCCCCGACGCGGCCTGCACCCTGAGCGGCTCCAGCACCGACTTCGTGTCTCCTGCCAACGCCTCGCTGGAGCTCGACATGAGCGGCTGCACGGACGCGCGCTTCAACGGCCACTTCGCCGGCAAGCTGATCAGCAACCCGGCGCTCAAGTACGCCTCGCTACGGCTGAGCTCGATGCGCTCGCTCGATGCCGCCACCGCGCAGATCTCCGCAATCCTGCGGCGTTGAACCTTGATCGCCCTGGCCGAGGGCCCATTCGACATGCTCGCGCACCAGCGCGCTCGGATGACCCCGCCGCGTGGCCAGCGCGTCGCGCGCCTCCTCCTGCCCGGCGCGCAGCGCATTGCCCAGCGCCACCGCGATATTGCGCAGCCAGCGCTCGTGGCCGATGCGGCGGATCGGGCTGCCTTCGGTGAAGCGCAGGAACTCCGCCTCGTTCCATGCGAAAAGCTCGCCGAGCCGGCGCCCCGTCAGCCCCTCGCGCGCATCGAAATCCGGCAGCGCGCTCTTTTTCGCGAACTTGTTCCAGGGGCAGATCAGCTGGCAGTCGTCGCAGCCGTAGATGCGATTGCCGATCAGCGGCCGCAGCTCGAGCGGGATCGGCCCGGCATGCTCGATCGTCAGGTAGGAGATGCAGCGCCGCGCATCGAGCCGGTGGGGCGCGACGATGGCGCGCGTGGGGCAGATCTCGATGCAGGCGC
This sequence comes from Variovorax sp., assembly GCA_035250605.1. Classification (GTDB taxonomy): domain Bacteria; phylum Pseudomonadota; class Gammaproteobacteria; order Burkholderiales; family Burkholderiaceae_C; genus Variovorax. Next base: position 7,509 of record DATFFA010000020.1, read on the forward strand.
TGCAGCTGCCGCAATGCGCGCTGACGGGCGCGCTGGCCGGCAGCGCCATGTCGACATAGATCTCGCCCAGGAAGAACATCGAGCCCGCCTCGCGGTCCAGCACCAGCGTGTGCTTGCCGCGCCAGCCCTGGCCGCTGCGCGAGGCGAGCTCGGCCTCGAGCACCGGCGCCGAGTCGGTGAAGACGCGATGGCCGAAGGCCCCGACCTCCTCGCCGATGCGATCGGCCAGCTTCTGCAGGCGCGTGCGCATCACCTTGTGGTAGTCGCGGCCGCGGGCATAGAGCGAAACGATCGCCTCCCCGGGGCGCCGCAGCCGGTCGAACTCGATGGCCTGCCAATCCTCGGAGGTGCCGCGCGGCAGGTAGTCCATGCGCGCGGTGATCACCGACACCGTGCCCGGCACCAGCTCGGCCGGCCGCGCGCGCCGCGTGCCGTGCGCGGCCATGTAGTGCATCTCGCCGTGAAAGCCCTGTGCCAGCCATTGCGCGAGGCCCGCCTCCGCGCTCGACAGATCGACACCCGCAATCCCGATTTGGGAGAATCCGAGCTCCCGGGCCCAGGCCTGAATCCGACTCACGAGTTGATGGCTTCCGATCACCTGCCGATTGTAGAAACGCGAACCCTGGTGCAACGCTGGCTGAGCGAGGACGACTGCGATGCCCTCGCGGTCAAGCTCGCGTCATCGCAAGCGCTGGGCGATGCGTTCATCGCAATGCATGGAGACCTCGGTGCCGGCAAAACCACCTTCGTTCGCCACCTGTTGCGGGCGCTGGGGATCGGCTCGCGCATCAAGAGCCCGACCTATGCGGTGGTCGAGCCGCACGAGGCGCCCGGCGGGCTCGCCATCTTTCACTTCGACTTCTATCGCTTCAGCGATCCGCACGAATGGGACGACGCCGGCTTCCGCGACATCTTCGCGGGCCCCGGCCTCAAGCTTGCGGAGTGGCCCGAAAAAGCTGCAGGGCGCATTCCGCTTGCCGACCTTGCTATTAATATCGAAGCAATGACCGACGATACCCGCACCGTGACACTGCAGGCGAACACCGTGCTCGGCAGCCGCTTGCTCGAGGCCGCTGCATGAACCCGAAGGGACTGCATCGACGGGCGCTGCTGCTGCAGGGCGGCAGCCTCGCCCTGCTGCTGGGCGTGCACGAGATCGCACGCGGCGCCACCATCGTGGCGGTTCGGGTATGGCCGGCGAACGAATACACGCGCGTCACCATCGAATCCGATGGCCGGCTCAGGTCGCAGCAGCTGGTGGTCGGCAATCCGCCGCGGCTGGCGGTCGACATCGAAGGCATCGACCTCAACCCGGCGCTGCGCGAGCTGGTCGGCAAGATCAAGCCCGGCGACCCCTTCATCAACGGCCTGCGCGTCGGCCAGTTCGCCCCCAGCGTGGTGCGCATCGTGTTCGATCTCAAGCAGACGGTCGCCCCGCAGGTCTTCTCGCTCGCACCGGTGGCCGCCTACCAGCACCGGCTGGTGCTGGACCTTTATCCGCAGCAGGCCATCGACCCGATGGAAGCGCTGATCGCCGAGCGCCTGCGCGACGCGCCCAAGGCGCAGGGCCGCGACAGCACCGTCGCCGGCATCGCGCCACACAATGCGGGCGCCGTCGGCGACGTGCCCGCGCCGCTGCGTCCGGCACCGCCCGCCGTGGACCCGCTGGGCGACCTGATGGCGCAGCAGTCGATG
>DATFFA010000021.1:0-7805 GCA_035250605.1 Variovorax sp.
ACCGCCACCGGACTGCGCTCCGAGAACTGCCCGTTCCAGTACGGGTAATAGGGGTACGGCGGCGTCACGGCGCTGGCTGCATCGAGGCGCTTCACCTGATCGGCCGTCAGTTGCCAGCCCAGCGCGCCGAGATTCTGCTGGAGCTGTTCCTCGTCGCGGGCGCCGATCAGCACGCTGGCCACGGTCGGGCGCTGCAGCAGCCAGTTGAGCGCGATCTGCGGCAAGGTCTTGCCGGTTTCCTCGGCCACCTGGTCCATGGCATCGACCACGCGGTAGAGCCGCTCCTCCTCGACCGGCGGTGCGAAGCCCGCGGTGTCGTGCAGCCGGCTGCCGGCGGGCAGCGGCCGGCCGCGCCGGATCTTGCCCGTGAGCCGGCCCCAGCCCAGCGGGCTCCAGACGATCGCGCCCACGCCCTGGTCGATGGCCAGGGGCATCAGCTCCCATTCGTAGTCGCGTCCGATCAAGGAGTAGTAGGTCTGGTTGGCGACGTAGCGCGACAGCCCCAGCCGGTCGGAAGCGGCCAGTGACTTCATCAGCTGCCAGCCCGAGAAGTTCGACACGCCGATGTAGCGCACCTTGCCTGCGCGCACCAGGTCGTCGAGGGTGCGCAGCACCTGCTCGACGGGCGTCATCGCGTCGAAGGCGTGCAACTGCAGCAGGTCGATGCAATCGGTGCCCAGGCGCCGGAGCGCGGCTTCGGTCGCCGCGACCAGATGGTGGCGCGAGGAACCGACTTCGTTGGGCCCGTCGCCGGCGCGCAGCGACATCTTGGTCGACAGGATCACCTTGTCGCGCCGGCCCTTGACGGCGGCGCCGAGGATGGATTCGGAGGCGCCGTTCGAGTACACGTCGGCGCTGTCGAAGAGATTGACGCCGGCGTCGAGGCAGATGTCGACGATGCGGCGCGCGCCATCGACATCGGTGTTGCCCCAGGCGCTGAAGAGCGGCCCCTGGCCGCCGAAGGTGCCGGCGCCGAAGCCGAGGGCCGGCACCTTGAAGCCGGAGTTGCCGAGGTAGCGATGTTCCATGAGGAGTCCTTGGTTCGAATCGGATCGAGGAATGAGAAAGCGGTTCAGGTGCGGGCCGGGGCGCACTCCGCGAGCGCGGGCTCGCGCCGCTCCAGCGCGCGGCTCCATAGCGCGATGGCCAGGCCCGCCAGCGTGAGCAGCGCCGCCACCCAGCCCAGCGCGCCGAGGCCGGGACCGCGCTCGATCACGGCGCCGCCGACCCAGGCGCCGAGCGCATTGCCGAGGTTGAAGGCCGCGATGTTGAGGCTGGAAGCGAGGTTCTGGCCGGCGCCGGCCGCCTTCTCGAGCACGCGCAGTTGCAGCGGCGCCACCGTGGCGAAGGCGGCGACGCCCAGCAGCCCGACGAAGAGGGCCGCCGTCACGCCGGTCTGGAGTGCGGGCTGCATCAGGGCCATCACCGCCGCCAGCACCGCGAGCGTGCCCAGCACTGCCGGCATCAGCGCCCGGTCGGCCAGCTTGCCGCCCAGGATGTTGCCGACCGCAAGGCCACCACCGAAGAGCAGCAGCAGCGGCGAGACGGCGGACTCGGGCAGGCCGGTGATGCGCGTGAGCAGCGGCTGGATGTAGGTGAAGACCACGAACACGCCGGCATAGCCCAGCACCGTCATCGCGAGCCCGAGCAGCACCTGGGGCCGGCCCAGCACCGCGAGCTCGTCGCGCAGCGGGGCCGGGGCCTGCCGGTCCGTGCTGCGGACGCGCGGCACGAAGAGCGCGAGCACCGACAGCGCGAGCACGCCGATCAGCGCCACGGCCCAGAAGGTCGAGCGCCAGCCGAAGTGCAGCCCCAGCCAGGCGCCGGCCGGCACGCCGAGCATGGTGGCGGCCGTGAGGCCGGTGAACATGATCGCGATGGCCGAGGCGCGCTTCTCGGGCGCCACCAGTCCGGTGGCCACCACCGAGCCGACGCCGAAAAAGGTGCCGTGCGCCAGCGACGTGATCACGCGCGCGGCCATCAGCGTCTCGTAGCTGGGCGCCAGCGCACAGGCGATGTTGCCGAGCGTGAAGATCGCCATCAAGGCGAGCAGCACGGTCTTGCGCGAGGCGCGACGGGTGGCGATGGTGAGCAGCGGCGCGCCGACCGCGACCCCGAGCGCATAGCCCGAGATCAACAGGCCGGCGGCCGCGATGGAGACATGAAGATCCGCCGAGACCTGCAGCAGCAGGCCCATGATGACGAACTCGGTGGTGCCGATGCCGAAGGCACCAGCGGTGAGGGCGAGGAGGGCGATGGGCATGATGTCCTGTACTGTGCGGGCATCTGCAAGCTGCGACTAGCTGGTCCGATGGACAAGCATTGATGAGTTGAAGTTGAAGCTCGAACCGGCTATGCACGAATCCGCATCCAGAATAAAATGTACAGACCGTACGGAAAGATTTCCATGCCCCTGCACACCATCGGACTCGAACAGGGCCGCAACACCTTGCCCGAACTTGCATCGCGCGCGCACGCAGGCCAACCGAGCCTGCTGACGCGGCACGGAAAGCCCTACGCGGCCATCGTTTCGCCCGACATGCTCGCGAAGGCCAGGCCGCGCTCCCGCTTCCTGGCACTGCGCGGCAGCGGCAAGGGGCTCTGGGGTGCCTCTCCCTCGAAGGGGATCGCGGACATGCGCAGCGAGTGGGATTGAGGTGACGGGCATCTCCAGAAAAAAGCGCTCGAGTCCCAGGGCACGCAAGACGACTGCAGGCAGCGGCCTGTGGGGTGGCCTGCATGGCGGCGATCTGGTCGTTGTGGACTCCGCCCCGCTCATCTACCTGCTCGACGACCATCCTGAGTTCGCCGCAGCCTTCGTCGGGCTCTTTGAGCTGCAGGCCGATGGACGGGTTCAGATCGCCATCTCGACCATCGCGATGGCAGAAGTGCTCGCCGGACCTTTCACGCATGGGCAGGATGTGCTCGCCAAGCGCTACGAGAAGGAGCTTGCGAACTTCGAGGTCGTGCCTGTCTCCCACGAAATCGCTGTGACCGCGGCCCGCATTCGTGCAAGCACAGGACTACGCCTGCCCGATGCAATACAAGCCGCGACGACGCTGGAAGTGGGGGCGGCCGCGCTGGTCACGCACGATCGCGATTTCTCACGTCTTACGGGCCTGCGCGTCATTCTGGGCGACCCGGTGCAGCCGGGGGGGCACAACTGACATGCCCCGCATCGATGTCAACCGCTCGGGCGAAATGGAAGCCTTCGTGCACGTGGTCGACCGCGGCAGCTTCTCGGCCGGCGCCCGGGTGCTGGGCATGACGCCCTCGGCCGTCAGCAAGCTGGTGGCGCGGCTGGAGGCCCGGCTGGCGACGCAGCTGGTACACCGCTCCACCCGCAAGCTGCAACTCACGCCCGAGGGCCAGAATTTCTACGAGCGCAGCGTGCGCGTGCTGGCCGACATGGACGAGGCCGAGCGCTGTGCCGCCGCCGGGGCCTCGCCGCGCGGGCGGGTGCGCATCAATGCCAGCTACTCCATCGGCCATTGCGTCCTGATGCCGCTGGTGCCGCGCTTCCTGGAGCTGCACCCGCAGGTCACGCTCGACATCGTGCTGACCGACCGCGTGGTCGACCTGATGGACGAGCGCACCGACGTCGCGATCCGCTGGGGTCCGCTGCCGCCCTCCGACCTGGTGGCGCGCCACCTGTTCGACACCGGCCAGGCGATCGTCGCTTCGCCCGCCTACCTGGAGCGCTACGGCACGCCGCGCACGCCCGAGGAACTGGAGGCGCACAACCGCATCGGCTCCACCTACCGCCGCTCTGCGCCCGACTGGCCGCTCCTGGTCGAGGGCCGCCAGGTCGAGATGCCCGTCGTGGGCACGGTGCGCGCGGGCGACGGCGAGACGCTGCGGCGGCTGGTGCTGGAGGGCGTGGGCCTGGCGCGGCTCTCGCTCTATCACATCCGGCCCGACCTCGAGGCCGGGCGCCTGGTGCCGGTGATGGAGGAGTTCAACCCCGGCGACAAGGTGCCGGTCCATGCCGTCTATCTGGGAAAGGCCGGGCGGCTGCCGGCGCGCATCCGCGCGCTGCTCGACTACCTGGCCGCGCGCCTCGCGGACAATAAGCCGCACCGGGCCATGGGCCCACGCCATCCACGACCATGAAGGAAGTTCCCGACGCCATCGTCTGCGAAGGCTGCGACGCGGTCTACCAGCGCCAGCCCCTGCGCCGGCGCCAGGTCGCCCGCTGCGCCCGCTGCGGCGCCGAACTGGACCGCCATGCCGGCGAGCAGGGCGCGCGCGTGCTGCCGCTCACGGTGGCCAGCCTGATCCTGTTCGCGATCGCCAACCTGTTTCCGATCGTCGAAATCCAGGTGAAGGGCCTGCACAGCCAGACCACGCTGGCCGGCGCGGTGGTGGTGCTCAGCAACGAGGGCATGTCGCCGGTGGCGCTGCTGGTGCTGGCCACCACCATCCTCTTCCCGCTGCTTCAGCTTTGCATCCTGTTCTACCTGCTGGTGCCGATGGCGCGCGAGCGGCGACCTGCGGGCTTCGGCATCCTGGTGCGGGTCCTGCAGATGCTGCGGCCGTGGGGAATGATCGAAGTCTTCCTGCTGGGCGTGCTGGTCGCGATCGTCAAGCTCTCGAGCCTGGCGCAGGTGGTGGCCGGGCCGGCGCTGTGGGCCTTCATGGGCCTCACCGTGCTGCTGACGGCGGTGCTGTCCTTCAACCCGCGGGCCTTCTGGGAAATGGCGTTCGAGCCGCGGCCGGGGCAACGCAGATGAGCCGCCGGGCGGCACCCACGGCCGACAGCACGGCAGCCGAAGGCGAAGGTACCCCGGTGGCCATCCGGACGGCCGCCGGGCTCGGCCTGCTGAGCTGCCACCACTGCGGCACCGTGTGGCGCGACGCCGCCGAGGGCGAGCCCTGCGGGCGCTGCGGCACCCACCTGCACCGGCGCAAGCCGCAGAGCATCCAGCGCACCTGGGCCTACCTGATCGCGGCCTGCATCATGTACGTGCCGGCCAACCTGCTGCCGGTGATGATCACCAAGAGCCTGCTGGGCTCGCAGTACGACACCATCCTCTCCGGCGTGATCTACTTCTGGGTCTCGGGGGCGTACGGGCTGGCGGCGATCATCTTCATCGCCAGCTTCCTGGTGCCGCTGTTCAAGCTCACGTCGCTGATCCTGCTGGCCGTGCTGGCCCAGCGCCACAGCGACTGGCGCCAGCCCGAGCGGGCGAAGCTCTACCAGGCGCTCGAGGTCATCGGGCGCTGGTCGATGCTCGACGTCTTCGTGGTGTCGCTGCTGGCCGGCCTGGTGCGCATCCAGGGCTTCGCCGAGATCACGGCCGGCGTCGGCATCGCGGCCTTCGGCGCCGTGGTGGTGCTGACCATGCTGGCCTCGCTGAGCTTCGATGCGCGCCTCACCTGGGACAGCAAGGATGTCATGGAAGACGAAGAACCCGAACCCCGCATGGCCAGCAAGGAACGAGTGGTATGACCGACCCGCAGGACGAGACGAAGCCGCTGGCCAGGCCGGTCATCGTCAGGCGCCGCAACTGGCTGCCTTCGCTGATCTGGCTGATCCCCATCGTGGCGGCGCTGGTCGGCGTCGCGCTGGTGGCGCGCATCCTGTTCGACCGCGGGCCCGAGGTGGTGCTGACCTTCAAGACCGCCGAGGGACTCGAGGCCAACAAGACCGCGGTCAAGTACAAGGACGTGCAGATCGGCACCGTGCAGACCATCCGCCTGGCCGACGACCGCTCCAACGTGCGCGTGGTGGTCCAGCTCAACAAGGAGGCGAAGAGCTTCACCGCCCGGGACACGCGCTTCTGGGTGGTGCGCCCGCGCCTGGACACCTCGGGCATCTCGGGCCTGGGGACCTTGCTCTCCGGGGCCTACATCGGTGCCGACGCCGGAAGCGCGGAGGAGACGGCGAGCGAATTCACCGGGCTGGAGGCGCCGCCCATCGTCACGCGCGATGCGTCGGGCAAGCAGTTCCTGCTGCGCGCGCGCGACGTCGGCTCGCTGGACATCGGCTCGCCCGTGTACTTCAGGCGCATCAAGGTGGGGCAGCTTGCGGCCTACGAGCTCGACAGCGACGGCCGCGGCGTCCTGCTTCGCGTGTTCATCAATGCGCCCTATGACAAGTTCGTGGGGGCCAACACCCGCTTCTGGCATGCCAGCGGCCTCGACGTGCAGCTCAGCGCCAGCGGCGTGAAGCTGCGCACGCAGTCGCTGGCGACCATCGTGCTCGGGGGCATCGCCTTCCAGGCGCCCGACGATGCGCAGGGCCCGCTGGCGCAGGAGAACACCACCTTCGCGCTGGCCGAAGACGAGGTCGCCGCCATGAAGGAGCCGGACGGGCCCTCGCAGCCGCTGCTGATGTACTTCAACCAGTCGCTGCGCGGGCTCTCGCCCGGCTCGGTGGTGGACTTCCGCGGCGTGGAGATCGGAGAGGTCAAGTCCATCGGCGTGGAGTTCGACCCGCAGGGGCGCGAGTTCAAGATGCCGGTGCTGGTCCAGGTCTACCCCGACCGCCTGCGGCGCGGCCAGAACCTCGGCACGCAGGAGTCGCGCTACACGCAGACAGAGCGCCTGAAGTTCCTCGTCGACAAGGGCTTGCGCGCGCAACTGCGCACCGGCAACCTGTTGACCGGCCAGGTCTACGTGGCGCTCGATTTCTTCCCCAAGTCGCCGGCGGTGAAGATCGACCTCGACAAGAACCCGGTCGAGATGCCCACCGTGGCCAACAGCCTCGACGAAATCCAGGCCCAGGTGGGCGACATCGCCCGCAAGCTCAACAAGGTGCCCTTCGAGGAGATCGGCCGCGACCTGCGCAAGACGCTGGCCACGCTCGACAAGACCTTGGCCGGCGCCGAGCAGCTGGCCACCAGCCTGAAGAACGACGTGAGCCCGGAGATGGCCGCCGCGATGAAGGACGTACGCAAGACGCTCAACAGCGCCGAGAAAACGCTCGCCGACGATTCGCCCCTGCAGCAGGACATGCGCCAGACGCTGCAGGAAGTCACGCGCGCGGCGGGCTCGCTGCGCGTGCTGACCGACTACCTCGAACGCCATCCCGAGTCGCTGCTGCGCGGCAAGCCGGAGGACAAGAAGAAATGAACACCATCCGAGCAAGCGGCCTGGCGCTGGCCGCCGCGGCGGTGCTGGCCGGCTGCGCCAGCCCCGCGCCGCAGTACTACAGCCTGGCCGATGCCGATGCGGCCCCGCCCGTGCCGGCGAGCGGCGGCGCCACGGGCTACATCGAACTCGCGCCCATCGCCATGCCCGAACGCTTCGCGCGCCCGCAGCTCGTGGTGCGGCAGAAGGATGCGGCCGCGGGGCCGGAGGTCGATATCCTGGAGCAGCACCGCTGGTCCTCCTCCTTCGAGAACGAGCTGCGCGATGCGCTGGGCAGCGGCATCGCGCGGCGCCTCGGCGCCGTGGACGCCACCAAGGGCGGTCGTCCGCGCGGCCGGCCCGTGATGCGCATCGCGGTGCAGCTGCGGCAGTTCGATGCCGTCGAAGGCAGCCGCGTCGACGCCGGATTCAGCTGGACCCTGCGCCGCGCCGAAGAGAGCCCGGCCATCGGCTGTCAGCTCACCGTGTCGGAGCCCGTGGAAGGCCGCGGCATCGACGCGCTGGCTCGCGGTGCCCAGCGCACCACCGCGCGGCTGGCCGACGCCATCGCGCGCGGCGTGACTGCGGTGCAGGACAACGCGGCGAACCCCTGCGGAAGTTGAAATGAGCCCCGAAGGCTTCGCGCTCTTCGACACCGCCATCGGCGCCTGCGGCATCGCCTGGGGCGCGCGGGGCATCGTCGGCGTGCAGTTGCCCGAGGCCGGGGAGGG
>DATFFA010000022.1:0-14822 GCA_035250605.1 Variovorax sp.
GAAGATCACGCCGGAAGTGCCCAGCGAGACGAAGCCCTGTCCCGCTTCCACCAGCCCCATGCCGACCGCGCTGGCCGCGTTGTCGCCGGCGCCGCCGGCGATGGTCACGCCGGCCGCCATGCCCCAGCGCTGCGCCAGCTCCGGCTTGAGCCGGCCGGCGGGCGCGCTGCCTTCCACCAGCCGCGGCATCTGCGCGCGCGACAGGCCGCAGGCGGCCAGCAGTTCGTCGGACCAGTCGCGCGCCCCCACGTCCAGCCACAGCGTGCCCGAGGCATCCGACATGTCGCTCGCGAACTCGCCGCTCAACATGAAGCGCAACCAGTCCTTGGGCAGCAGCACATGCGCGATCTGCGCGAACAGCTCGGGCTCGTGTTCGCGCATCCACAGCAGCTTGGGCGCGGTGAAGCCCGGCATCGCCAGGTTGCCGGCGATCTCGCCCAGCCGCGGCAGGCGCGCGGCGAGGGTGCGGCACTGGGCCGCGCTGCGGCCGTCGTTCCAGAGAATGGCGGGACGCAGCACCCGGTCCTGCGCATCCATGGCCACGGCGCCGTGCATCTGGCCCGAGAGCCCGATGGCGCGCACGTCCGAGAGCGCCGGAGCGTGCGTGCGACGCAACCGGGCCATGACGGCTTCCAGCGCCTCCCACCATTGCGAGGGTGCCTGCTGCGACCACAGCGGCGCCGGCCGCTCGACCGCGAGCGGCGCGCGGGCCAGCGCGACGATGCGGTGGTCCGGCGCGAGCAGCAGTGCCTTCAGCTCCGAGGTGCCGAGATCGAGTCCGAGGTACACGGGCGTTCGCCTTTCTTCAGCCGCCGCTGCCGAAGCGGTGGTCGCTCTGGCGCCGGAACTCGGTCGGCGTCATGCCCTTGATCTCCAGGAAACGGCGGTTGAAGTTGGCGACGTTGTTGAAGCCGACCTGGTAGCAGATGTCCGTCACGTAGTGATCGGTCTGCATCAGCAGATGGCAGGCGCTGTTGATGCGCACGCGGTTCACGAAATCGGTGAAGCTGTTGCCGGTCGAGCGCTTGAAGAAGCGGCTGAAGCGGCTCTCGCTCATGCCCAGCTCGGTGGCGATGTCGGCCATGACGATCGGCTCGGCCAGGTTGGAGGTGATGCGGTCGACGATGACGTTGATCTGGTCCACGCCGGCCTCGCCTTCCACGCCCTGCATCTGCACGTTCGAGAGCAGCCGGTAGTCGGTCCACTGCGCGAGGTCGGCCAGGTACTCGCAGAAGAGCGCGAAGCGGCGCAGCCCGCGCGCGCCCTTGACCGCGTCCCAGTGCGCCAGCGCGCGTTCCGCGAGGCCGAAGAACTCGATGCCGTGGCGGGAGCGCTCGAGCAGCTGCATCACCTCGCGCAGTTCCGGGATCTCCTCCGCCGCCCGCTCGAGCGGGTCGTGCCTGAACTGGATCACGCGGTCGCGCCCGGCCGCGCCGCCCTCGGGCACATCGAGCGAGATCCAGTTGTGCGGCAGGCGCGGGCCGCACAGCACCAGGTGGCCGGGCTGGAAGGGGCCGATCCAGTCGCCGATGAAGGCTTTGCCGGAGGTCTCGGTGATCAGGTGCAGTTCGTACTCGTCGTGGAAGTGCCAGCGAACGAGCGGGCTGGGGAAGCCGTGCGCCAGGCAGCGCACCAGGCCGGTTTCCTCGGGCGCCTCGTAGCCGAGCGAGGGCGAGCGCGTGATGTCGCGCTCCAGCTCGGGCTCGCGGTGGCGGGGCAGGTGGCGTTGGCGCGCCGATGTCATGGCCGGTTCCTTCACGCCTTGTCAGCTCATGACGTTACCACCGTCGACATTGAGCGTCTGCGCCGTGATGTAGCGGGCCTCGTCGCTCGCGAGGAAGACGGCGGCGCCGGCGATCTCGTCCGGCGTGCCCATGCGGCCCAGCGGCACCTCGAGTCCGACCCGGCGCTTCTTCTCGCCGGCCGGAAGGCCTTCGTAGCGGGCGAACAGCGCATCGACATGCGCCCACATCGGCGTGTCGACCACCCCCGGCGCGATGGCATTGACGCGGATGCCCTGCGGCGCCATCGCCAGCGCCGCGCTTTGCGTATAGCTGATGACGGCGGCCTTGGTCGCGCAGTAGTGCGACACCAGCGCCTCGCCGCGGCGGCCGGCCTGCGAGGCCATGTTGATGACCGAGCAGCCCGCCTCGCCGTGGGCCACCATGTGCTGCAGCACGCGCTGCATGACGAAGAACAGCGCCTTCACGTTGACCGCGAAGAGGCGATCGAAGGAGGCCTCGTCGCTCTCCAGCAACGGTGCCATGTCGAACACCGCGGCGTTGTTGACGAGCGTATGGATCGGTCCGGCTGCGGCCTGGGCCGCTTCGAGCAGGTGCGCGACGGCGGCGGCGTCGGTCACGTCGCCCGGCAGGTAGGCCACGCGGCCGGGATGGCTGCGCTGCAGCAGCGACACGCCGTCCGAGGGTGCGGGCGCGCGATCGACCAGCGTGCAGCGCGCGCCCTGTTGCAGACAGGCTTCGGCGATGGCGAGTCCGATCCCGCCGCCGGCACCGGTCACGAGCACATGGCGTTGTGCGAGACGGCTGCTCATGAACTTCTCTCCTCGATGAAGGCGCGCACGCGCGCCGATGCCGTGCGCACCGCTTCGATCAGGCGCAGATCGCCTGCGATGTCGCCCCAGAGACCCGCGTCGCTGCACAGCGCTTCGACAGGGTCGGGCGCCTCGCAGATCGCATGCGCGCCCGCCTCGTCCATGCCCTGGTCCTGGTAGACGTAGGGCAGGGTGCCGGCATGCCAGCGACGCAGGAAGAACAGGAAGAGGGCGGGCAGCACCGCCACGCCGGCGATGCCTTCGCCGCGCGCCAGGCGCTCGCGCACGGTGGGCGCGATGAAGCCCGGAATCTTCGAGAAGCCGTCCATTGCCACGCGCTGGTTGGTGTCGCGGATCGCGGGATTGCCGAAGCGCTCCAGCACCACGTCGCGGTAGGCCGGCAGGTCCACCGGGCTCGGGCGGCCGGGCGCATCCAGGCAGGGAATCACGTCCTCGGTCACGTAGTCGAAGGCCATCTGCCGGATCGCCGGCGTGTGCGTGCCCTCGTGGATGTACTGCAGGCCGGCCAGCGTGCCGGCCCAGGCGATGCAGCTGTGGCTGGCGTTGAGGATGCGGATCTTCGCCTCCTCGTAGGGCGCCACCGAATCGACCAGCTCCACGCCGACGCGGGCCCAGTCCGGGCGGCCGTGGATGAAGTCGTCCTCGATCACCCACTGGGTGAAGCGCTCGGCCGTGACCGGTGCGGCATCGTCCCAGCCGGTCGCCTCGCGCACGCGCCGGCGCAGCTCGGGCGGCGGGCGCGGCGTGATGCGGTCGACCATCGCGTTGGGGCAGGTGGTGTTCTGGCGCACCCAGGCCGCCAGCGCGGGCAGGCCGGCCTGCTCGATGAATTCGAGCAGGCCCCGCCGGAAGCGTTCGCCGTTGTGGCGCAGGTTGTCGCAGTTGAGCAGCGTCACCGCGCCGGCATCGGCGGCAGCGCTGCGGGCGCGCAGGATGGCGCAGACCGCGCCATAGATGGTCTGGCCGGCCTCGCCGCGCCGGGCGCGCGCGAGGTCCTCGGCCAGCTCGGCGGCGCCCGTGTCGAGGCGGTCCTGCGGGTCGAGGTAGTAGCCGGCCTCGGTCACGGTGAAGGACACGATGCGCGTGCGCGGGTCGGCCCCGCGGGCGACCGCCGCCGCCAGCGACGGCTCCCAGGGCAGCACCTCGCGGATGGCGCCGATGCGCTGGTAGCGGTAGTCGCCGGCCGGCGAGACGGTTTCGACCGTGTAGCAGCCGTCCTGCGCCCGCAGGGTGGCCAGCAGCTCGGCCATGTCGGGCCGCAGGTTGGCGCCGGAGAGCGACCAGCGCGCGTCGCCGGCCTCGATCAGCTGCTGCAGGTAGACCGCCTGGTGGGCGCGATGGAAGGAGCCGAGTCCGAGATGCAGGATCACGAACTCCGAGAGGAGCGGAACGGACATGGGGCGGAGCGATTCAGGCGGCGACGGCACGGCCTTCCCGGTTGAAGAAATGCAGCACGGAAGGGTCGAGCTCGACGCTCACCGGGTCGCCCGGGTGCAGCGGCGTGCGCTCGTTCTGGCGCGCCACCAGCGGCACGCCGCCCACGTCCACGTGGATCAGCGTGTCGGCGCCGAGCGCCTCGATCAGCTCGACCCGCGCCGGCGCGCCCTGCGCGCTGCCCGGATGCACGCGCAGGCCCTCGGGCCGCACGCCCAGGAAGCCGTCGGTGGGCAGGCGGCCATCGACCTGTGCCGTGAAGCTCGGGATCGCGCGCGCCTGCACCATGTTCATCGAAGGCATGCCGATGAACTGGGCCACGAACTGGTTGGCGGGCCGGTCGTAGAGCTCCATCGGCGTGCCGACCTGCTCGATCAGGCCGTCGCGCAGCACCACCACGCGGTCGGCCAGCGTCATGGCCTCGACCTGGTCGTGCGTCACGTAGATGCTGGTGGCGCCGAGCGCGCGGTGCAGCTTGCTGATCTCCACGCGCGTGTTGCCGCGCAGCGCCGCGTCCAGGTTGGACAGCGGCTCGTCGAAGAGGAACACCTTGGGTGCGCGCACGATGGCGCGGCCGATCGCCACGCGCTGCCGCTGCCCGCCCGAGAGCTCCTTCGGCGTGCGCTGCAGGTACTGCGTGAGGTTCAGGGTCTTGGCCGCATGGTCGACCTTGGTCTTGATCACGTCCTTGGGCACCTTCGCCAGCTTGAGCGCGAAGGACATGTTGTCGAACACGCTCATGTGCGGGTAGAGCGCATAGCTCTGGAACACCATCGCCAGGTCGCGCTTGCCCGAAGGCGTGCGCGTGATGTCCCTGCCGTCCAGCGAGAGCGTCCCGCTGGTGATGGGCTCGAGCCCGGCGATCAGGCGCAGCAGCGTCGACTTGCCGCAGCCCGAGGGACCGACGAAGACGATGAACTCGCCCTTTTCGATCTGCAGGTCCACGCCCTTGATGACGTGGGTGTCGCCGAAGCTTTTCTTGATGTTGTCGAGTTGGAGGTAGGCCATGGGAAGTCCTTTACTTGACGGCACCGAAGGTGAGGCCCTGCACGAGCTGCTTCTGGCTGAACCAGCCGAACACCACGATCGGCGCGATGGCCAGGAGCGAAGCGGCCGAGAGCTTGGCCCAGAACAGGCCTTCGGGGCTGGAGTAGGAAGCGATCAGCACTGCCAGCGTGCCCGCCTTGGCCGAGCTGAGGTTGAGTGCCCAGAAGGCCTCGTTCCAGCTCAGCACCAGGCACAGGAGACCGGTGGAGGCGAGCCCGCCGATCGACAGCGGCATGACGACGTTGCGGAACTCCGTCCACAGGTTGGCACCGTCCATGCGCGCGGCTTCGAGGATTTCCGCGGGGATGTCCTTGAAGCTGGTGTAGAGCATCCACACCATGATCGGCAGGTTCGACAGCGTGAAGACGATGACGAGCGCGGTGCGCGAGTCCAGCAGGCCGGCGGTCTGCGCGAGCACGTAGATCGGCACCAGCGCGCCGACGGCCGGCATCATCTTGGTGGAGAGCATCCACATCAGGATGTCCCGCGTGCGCCTGGTGCGGAAGAAGGCAAACGAATAGGCGGCCGGCGCCGCGATCAGCAGGCCCAGGATGGTGGAGCCGATGCTGGTGATCAGCGAGTTCTTCGCGAACAGCAGGTAGTCGCTGCGGCGCTGCACCTCGGAGAAGTTGTCCAGCGTGGGCTCGAAGACGAAGAGCGGCGGCACGTGGATCGCCTGCAGCTCGGTCTTGAAGGAGGTCAGCACCAGCCAGCCCAGCGGAAAGAAGAGCAGCAGCGAGATGGCCCAGGCACCGGCGGTGCGCAGGACGAGGGGGACGACGCTGTCATTTTGCATATGAACTCCACTGCGCTTTGCGCGACGCGCCGCGCACGAAAGGACGCACGCCAGTCGGGGAACACCGCGGAACCGGCTTTGCCGGGCCGCTGGTGTTGCCCCCGGTGAGGGGGTTGGCGGACCACACGAAGTGGGGGAGCCTGGGGGAGAGCGTCATTTCTAGTCCAGGCTCTTGCCGATGATGCGGATCAGGAAGGCCGCCACGATGTTGGCCAGGATCACCGCGAAGAGCGCGCCGGCCGACGCCACGCCCACGTCGAAGTTCATCAGCGACTGCTTGAAAATCATGTAGGTGAGGTTGGTGCTCTCGTTGCCCGGCCCGCCGTTGGTCGTGACCGCGATCTCGGCGAAGACCGAGAGCAGAAAGATCATCTCGATCATGATCACCACCGCCATCGGCCGCGCAAGGTGCGGGATGGTGAGATAGCCGAAGCGCTGCACCGCGCTCGCGCCGTCCATGCGCGCGGCCTCCATCTGCTCGCGGTCCAGCGACTGCAGCGAAGTGATGAAGATCAGGCAGGCGAAGGGCAGCCACTGCCAGGCCACCATGATGATCACGGAGAGCAGCGGCACGTCGGTCAGCCAGTCCACCGGCTCGGCACCGAAGAAGCGCCAGAGGTCCGCGAGCACGCCGTAGATCGGGTTCATCATCATGTGCTTCCACAGCAGCGCGTTGACCGTGGGCATGACGAAGAAGGGCGAGATCAGCAGCACGCGCACGATGCCGCGCCCGGGGAAGGGCTCGTTGACCAGCAGCGCCAGCAGCACGCCCAGCACCACGGTCGACACGATCACGCTGCCGATCAGGAGCAGGGTGTTCCACACCGCGGGCCAGAAGTCCGGGTCGGTGATGAAGTACTCGAAGTTCTCGAAGCGGGCGAAGGGATGGTCGCCCGGCTGCATCAGGTTGTAGTTGACGAACGAAAAATAGATCGTCATCGCCAACGGCACGATCATCCAGAGGAAGAGCGTGAGCACCGCCGGCGCCATCAGCAGCCGGGGCAGGAGTCGTTCGCTGGCGGTCTTCTTGTTCTTCTTCCCGCTCTGGGAGAAGCCGGGGAGCGGGGCGGAAGTGTCCGCGCCCGGCACCCGGCCCTCCCCGATGGGGGAGGGCGTGAGGGTGCTCACTTGTAGTACCCGGCTTTCTTCATTTCGCGCTCGGCCGCCGTCTGCGAGGTCTTGAGCGCCTGGTCGACGGTGGTCTTGCCCGAGAGGGCTGCGCTCATCTGCTGGCCGACCGCGACGCCGATGGCCTGGAACTCGGGGATGGCGGCGTACTGCACGCCGACGTAGGGCGACTTGGGCAGCGTGCTGTCGTTCGGGTTGGCGGTGTCGATCGCCTTCTTCTCGGCTTCCGCGAAGCGTGCCGCCTTCATGAACTCGGGCGTGGCATAGGTCGACTTGCGGGTGCCGGTCGGCACGGCGCCCCAGCCATGTTCCTTGGCGACCAGCTTGATGTAGTCCTTGGAGGTCGCCCACTTGATGAAGGTCTGCGCCGCGTCCACCTTCTGCGAACCGGCGGGGACCGCCAGCGCCCAGGCCCACAGCCAGTTGGCGCCCTTCGGCGTGACGGCGGTGGGCGCCTGCGCGAAGGCCACCTTGTCAGCCACCTTCGACTGCTTGGGATCGCTCACGAAGGAGGCCGCGATGGTCGCATCCACCCACATGGCGCACTTGCCTTCGTTGAACAGGGCGAGGTTCTCGTTGAAGCTGTTGGCCGAGGCGCCCGGCGGGCCGTAGGCCTTCATGAGGTCGACGTAGAAGGTGATCGCGTCCTTCCAGGGCTTGGAGTCGATCTGCGGCTTCCAGCTCATGTCGAACCACTGGCCGCCGTTGGTGTTGACCATGGTGGTGAGCAGGGCCATGTTGTCGCCCCAGCCCGGCTTGCCGCGCAGGCACATGCCGTAGACGCCGCCCTTGGGGTCGTGCACCTTGCCCGCGAGCTCCTTCACCTGGGCCCAGGTCGGCTGGTCGGGCATCTTGAAGCCCACCTTGTCGGCGAGGTCCTTGCGGTACATCAGCATCGAGCTCTCGCCGTAGAAGGGCGCGGCGTAGAGCTTGCCGTCGGCCGACAGGCCGGTGCGCATCGCCGGCAGGAGGTCGTCGACGTCGTAGGCGGCGTCGGTGGCGATGGGGTTGAGCCAACCCTTCTTGGCCCAGATCGGCGTCTCGTACATGCCGATGGTCATCACGTCGAACTGGCCGCCCTTGGTGGCGATGTCGGTGGTGACGCGCTGGCGCAGGGTGCCTTCCTCGAGGGTGACCCACTTGAGCTTGATGTCGGGGTGCGCCTTTTCGAAAGCCGGCGTGAGCTTCTGCATCTCGATCATGTGCCCGTTGTTCACGGTGGCAATGACCAGGTCGGTCGCGGCATGGGCGGCCAGGCCTGCGGCTGTGAGCGCGAGCACCAGTCCCGCCTTCAGAAAACGCTTCATCTCGATGTCTCCTTGTGGTTGGCGACGAGGCAGTCGCTTCAACCGATTTTGGAGACCTCGGCTTGCGGAATTGGTACGCGAAATGCCGGTTTCTATACTCGGATGCACTGATTGATCAGTGACTTCCCTAATTCGAGCAAGCAGAGATGGGCGGTCGGTCTGCGCTCAAGGGGCCGAGCACGTCGTGCAACTGGCCGTCGAGGGCCTGTTGTCCCTTGGGGGTGATGGCCAGCACCTGGGCCGGCCTGTGGCTTTCGCAGCCGCTGGGGAGCAACTCGGCGGGCGGGATGAAGGCGTTCACCAGCTCCGCGGCACGCAGCACGCGCAGCTTGTCGATCTCGGCGGGCGCGTAGACCGTAT
Source organism: Variovorax sp. (assembly GCA_035250605.1). GTDB lineage: Bacteria > Pseudomonadota > Gammaproteobacteria > Burkholderiales > Burkholderiaceae_C > Variovorax. The sequence continues at coordinate 8,648 of DATFFA010000022.1, forward strand.
AGGGCAGCGGCTGCTGCGCGATCTGCCGAAGAAGTTCCATCGGCATGGGAACCTCCTTTCGAGGAAAGGGCGAGTCATTCTGCGCAAACGCCGGCATGGCGCAACCGATCGCTGCACGGCCTGCCCGTGTTGCGGTGCAGCGAAAGCCACGCTGCGGGGCTTCTTCAGACTTCGTGTACTTCGACCCGGCTGTCCGCCCAATGGATGGCCTGCTGCTCTGCATGCCGAAGCGCCTCCGCCTCGGTTCGGCAGAGGTCGGCGTCGTTCATGAGCGGCACCTGCTTCTCACTGGGAAATCCGAGTTGCCGGATCACCACGGGCCGAAACCGGCCCGGGCGCTCCTTCTCGGCGCTGCAGAGGAAGTGATAGCCCCGGTACACGAACACGACGGTCCTGGACATCATCGGCTCCCATGCCGCCAATCCTTGCACCTTACTTCCCGAGGTATTGGCGGACCGCCTCGACCGAAGTGCCTGCGGCGGCCACGGCCGCCCTCAATTGCGCCTCGCTGACGCCCAGCTCCTTCGTCCAGTAGCGAAGTTCGTGCGTCTCGCTGACGTTGATGCGCGACCGATCCTGCGGGCCGCGGTTGCTCAAGTCGTCCGGCATGCTGTGTCTCCTGTGCGTTTCTGTACTTGGAGTGTTGGCGCGGGGCAAAAGTGCTGGCGACGGACGCGGACCCAAGGCCTTGCGGGAAGGGGGCTGACACGGGGGACAGCCCGAAGGTGCCCGCAGCGTCGGCATCGGGCGGGCCGGGGGCCGTGCGCGGGCACGGCCGACCGCGCCCTTGGCCTCAAATCAATAGAGTCCGTAGTACTTGTCGACGGTGCTGCGGTAGGTCTCGTCGTAGTCGGGCACGCGATCGCCCGCGTAGCTCGGCGCGCCTTCCAGCTTCGCCTTGTCCAGCGGCACCACATAACCATCCTGCGAGGTGTCGTACTTCAGCATGTTCCAGGGGATCGGGTAGCGGTCGGTACCCATGCCGAGGAAGCCGCCGAATTCCATGACGGCGTAGCGGACCTGGCCCGAGATCTTGTCGATCATGAGATCGTCGATGGAGCCGAGCTTTTCACCTGCCGTGTTGTAGACCGTGGTTCCTTCGACGCGATCGGACGAGATGACGTCGTGAGTGGAAGTTGTCGTGGTCATTCCAATTTCTCCATGCATCGACCGGCACGGCTGGGGGTGCCGGCCACATCTTCGAAAGCCCAGCGCTCCATGTATCTCGCGAGCCGGGTGTCCAACCGATCGGGCGGCGAGCCGTCATCCTGTAGGCACCCGCTCGCAGGCTCCCGTTGCCGGTGGGCGATGTGAAAGGCGATCGTCAGGCAAGTTCTTCTGGTTTTGGGGTACAGGGGTCTGCGCCCCTGTCCGACGACGCGACGCGGCGCGCTGTGGGTAGCGTTGATTGATTGGATGGAAGGATCGACCATGGCCACTCATCGACAAGCACAAGCCAGGAGCGACGACCGCGACGACAAGCGTGTCTTCCGGTGGGGCGCCGCCGCGGTGGCCATCCTGGTGGTCCTCGCAGTCCTGGCGTACTACCTCCTTTCGGAGTCCAGAGAGCGCTCCCCGGTCATGCAGGAGCCCACCACCCAGCAGGCGCCGCAGAAGCCGGCCGCGCCGCCTCAGTAGGCGACAAGGAGATCAGATGCCCGAGGATCCCAACATTCCGGTTCCGTCTTCCCCCGAGTCCCCGCGGGCTCTTTTTCAGGCGCTGGCCGAGCGCACGGGCGTGCTGGCCCCCGGCGCTCCGCTGTCCGAAGAACTCCTGGCCTTCGCAATGGCCGTTGCCGACTTGCAGGCCGAGGGCAAGCTGGAAGCCAGGGGCAAGGTCGAGAGCCGCTGAGCGATCGGGACGGTCGCAGCGTTCCCATGGTCCGCCTCGAGGACTTCAAGCCCATGCTGCTGTCGGAGCGCGCATTGGGTCTTCATGAGCCCGGGTGGATCTACGAGCTGAAATACGACGGCTATCGCGTGACCGCCGCATTCGGTGGTGGCCGCGCCGTTCAGCTGAGGACGCGCCACGGAGCCAACGCGACCCACTGGTTTCCCGAGATCAGCGACGCCCTGGCCGGCATGGCCGGCGTGGCCGGCGATTCGTGCATCGCCGACGGCGAAGTGTGCGTCCTGGACGATGAGGGCCGCAGCGATTTCCGGGCGCTTCAGGAGCGTGCCCGCCATCGCTGCTGGTACATCGGCGCCAAGCCGGTCGACTATTGCGTGTTCGATCTTCTCGTCGATCACGGTGTGGACATCACGGCCGAGCCGCTGATGTTGCGCAAGGCCGCGCTCGGGCGACTGTTTCGGGAGCCTCCCTGGGGCATCCTCGTGGTGCCCTACTTTGAAAAGGGGGATGCGCCCTTGCTCAGGCAAGCGGCGGGAAGCCTGGTCCAGGAACTGATCGCGAAGCGCCGCTCGAGCATTTACCTGCCGGATGTGCGGACCACCGACTGGGTCCGGATCAAGTGCAAGCCCAAGGAAAAAGGCCCCGCTTCATCCGGCCGACGATGAGCGTGAGTTCGGCAGCGCCGAGCGCTCCTTCAACAGCTCGGGGCAATCGGCCGGCAGCCAGTGGAAGCTCTGGGCCCGCAGCGCGGTGTCGTAGATCACCTTGTACTGGCAGGTCTTCACGCCGCCAGGGATGCGGAAGTTGAAGACGTAGTCCCACTCGCGAACCCCGAACAGGCCTTCGCTGAAGTGGGGCCGCCCCACCAGTTCGTAGAGCTGGTCCTTGCTGACGCCGGGCGCGATGCGGCGCAGGTTGTCAGGGTTGGGAAAGGTGCCTTCCTTCAGCCAGGCCTGGTTCCCGATGTCGGGAAAGACGACTTCGCCCGCGCGGCCATCGTCCGAAATGTTCCTGCTGAGCGTCGATGTCCCGCAGCCTGCCAGCGACAGCAGTGCTGCGACCGCCAGCGCAAGTCCGGCCCCATTGATTTGCTTGTTCATGAATCGCCTTGGAAAGTGGTTGCGTGCGAGGTGCTCACCAGTGGAAGCCCATGCCGGCGGCGACGCCGACCTTGCCGCGCGAGTTGGCCGTGCCGCTGAACTTGACGATCCATCGGCCGTTGTCAGCCAGCTTGGAAACACCGAGCGCAATGGCCGCCTGTCCGTCGAAGGCCGCGACACCCGCGGACACCATGCTCTTGCCGGGGATGGCCGCCTGCGGCAGGTTGGCCATCGCCATGGCGCCGGCTGCACCGGCATTGGCTTCCTTGCTCACCCTGTCGACGTTGGCCTGGACCTGGCCGAGCTTGGCATCGGTGTACTGGTTGGCGGCCGCGAGGCCCGCATTCAGCTGATTCACGTTGACCGCATCGTTGCCGGCCACGCCGTCGGCGACGTTGTGGAGAGTCACCGGCGCGTCGGTGTTCGTGCCGCCGAGCTTCACGCTGTTGTAGTTGGTCGTGCCGTCCGCGTTGGTCTCGTACTTCACCGCGGATTGATCGACGCTCGCCACCGTGTTCTGCACGGCCTTGAGCTGCGACACGTTGACCGCGTCGCTGTCCAGCGAACCCGCTGCCACCCCGGTGATCTGCCGGAACTGGCCGTTGGCGGCATCGCCGACGGACACCGCCGACAGCGTGCTGGTGGTGGCGTTGACGGCCGCGGTCTGCGAGGTGGACGCACCCGTGGGCACATAGCCCGCCGCGCCGGCCGCCGTCGAGGCGACCGAGCCTGCGCCCAATGCCACGCCGCCGGCCTGGGTGACGCTGCTGCCCGCGCCGATCGCAACGCCCTGTACCGCTGCCGCTGAAGACTGCGTGCCGATCGCCACGGAGTCCGCCCGGTGCGAGGTCGCGCCCTGGCCGATGGCCACGCCGCCGGGGGCGGTCTGCTGCACCACTGCGCCATCGCCGATGCCGACGCCGCTGTTGCCGTTGACCACCGTGCGAGGGCCGACCGCCACCGATTCGGCGCCGATGGCCAGCGAGTCCATCCCGGTGGAGTTGGCGTGGAAGTACAGGGTCGGCGTCACGGCGAAGGATTGCAGCGCACCGCTGAGCTGGCGCACCGTGACGGCGTCCTGCGCCTGGGTGCCGTCGGCCACGTTGGTGATCTGGCGGTAGGTGGTCGCGCTGCCGACCGAGACGGCGCCCAGCAGCGTCCGGTCGGTCGTGTTGAACGGGATCAGCGAGCTGCCCGCGGGAATGTCGCCGGTGCTGCCTGCGACGGCGCGATCGGAGACCGAGCCTGAACCGAGTGCAATGGAACCATCGACGGTTGCGCTGGCGCCGAGGCCCTGCGCAATGCTGCCGACTCCGCTGGCGACGGCATTCGGACCGACCGCGATCGAATCCGTCCCCAGCGCCTGCGAGTCGGGCAGTGTCGAATTCGCGTGGAAGTACTTGATGCCTGCGCCGGCGTTGATGTCGCCGATCGTGTTGCTGAGATTGGTGATCGAGGTCGTGTTCGCCGTCACCTGCTGGTTCGTGGCGAACAGCTGCGAGCCGTTCACCGCATCGGTGGAGCCGCCGTCGAGCCGGCCTGCCGCCACGTTCGTGAGGGTGCGCTCCGCGCCCGGCGCGCCGACGCTGACCGTGCTGGTGGGCGCGGCGCCGGCGAAGTTGTAGGTGGTGGTGCCGATCACGGTGCTGGCCGTGCCGACCGCCACTGCGGTCGTGGACCCGAAGCCCAGTGCCACGTCGCCCGTGTTGTTCGCCACCGCATTCGGCCCGATGGCCACCGAATTCGTCCCGAGGGCCTGCGAGTCCGGCAGAGTCGAGTTGGCGTGGAAGTACTTGATGCCCGCGCCGGTGTTGATGTCGCCGATCGTGTTGCTGAGATTGGTGATTTGGGTCGTGTTTGCCGTCACCTGCTGGTTCGTGGCGAACAGCTGCGAGCCGTTCACCGCATCGGTGGAGCCGGCGTCGAGCCGGCCTGCCGCCACGTTCGTGATGGTGCGCTCCGCGCCCGGCGCCCCGACGCTGACCGTGCTGGTGGGCGTGGCGCCGGCGAAGTTGTAAGAGGTGGTGCCGATCACGACGCTGGCCGTGCCGACCGCCGCTGCCGTCGTGGAGCCGGAGCCCAGCGCCACGGCATTGGCGTTGTTCGCCACCGCGTTCGGGCCGATGGCAACGGAATCCGCCCCGAGGGCCTGCGAGTCGGGGAGGGTCGAGTTGGCGTGGAAGTACTTGATGCCCGCGCCGTTGTTGATGTCGTCGATCGTGTCGTTGAGATTGGTGATCGAGGTCGTGTTCGCCGTCACCTGCTGGTTCGTGCCGAACAGCTGCGAGCCGTTGATGGCATCGGTCGAGGTGCCGGAAATCCTGCCGGCGGCCACGTTGGTGATGGTGCGCTCCGCACCGACGGCTCCGACACTGACGGTGCTGGTGGGCGCGATGCCGGCAAAGTTGTAGGTGGTGGTGCCGATCACCGTGCTGGCCGTGGGGACCGCGGCCGCCGTCGTCGAGCCGGAGCCCAGCGCCACGTCGCGGGCGTTGTTCGCCACCGCCGTGTCGCCGAAGGCGACTGCGCCGGCAGCCAGTGCCTTGCTGGTGCTGCCGATCGCGACGCTGCCCTGGCCGACCACCGTGTTCTGGTAGCCGATGCCCACTGCGCCCTGTGCTGCCGTGCCCGCCACGCTCACCGCCTGGCCGCCGCCGCCGACCATGTTGGTGTTGCCCATCGCCACCGAGCCGTTGCCGGTGGCGGTGTTGTCCAGACCGCTCGCGATCGCGCCATCGCCGGTGGCGGTGTTCGGGTCGCCGATCGCCACCGCGCCGTTGCCGCTGGCGACGTTGCCCGAACCGATCGAGACGGCGCGGCCGCCCGTGGCCGTGGCGTTGGTGCCGATCGCCACTGCTTCGGCCGAATCGGCCCGCGCATTGCTGCCGACTGCGATGGTGTTCAGGGCCGAGGCGCTGGCCAGGCGGCCCATGGCGATTGCCTCGGTTTGGGTCGCAGACGACTCTCCGCCGATGGCGATGGCATTGGTGCCCGCCGCGTTGGCGCCCGCGGTCGTGTTGCCGCCCAGCGCCACGGAACCGGTGCCCGAGGCGCGCACGGCGGTCGCGGTGTTCGTCCCGCCCGAGCCGAGTGCGGTGGCATTGTCGGCAGCCGCGTTGGCCCGGGACCCGACCGCTACCGCATTGACGCCGGCGGCCCGGCTCACGATGCCCAGTGCGATCGCTTGATCCTGCGATGCCGTCACGTCCGTGCCGATGGCGAT
>DATFFA010000023.1:0-8040 GCA_035250605.1 Variovorax sp.
CCATGCGCTGATCGGCAAGCTGCTGCCCAAGTGCGACCCGGTTCACAAGGTCACCATCATCCCGCGCGGCCGCGCGCTGGGCGTGACCATGAGCCTGCCGGCGCAGGACCGCTACAGCTACGACCGGGAGTACATGCTGAATCAGATCAGCATGCTGTTCGGCGGCCGCATCGCCGAAGAGGTGTTCATGCACCAGATGACCACCGGCGCCAGCAACGACTTCGAGCGCGCCACCCAGATCGCGCGCGACATGGTGATGCGCTATGGCATGACCGAGTCGCTGGGCCCGATGGTCTATGCCGAGAACGAGGGCGAGGTCTTCCTGGGCCGCTCGGTCACCAAGACCACGAACATGAGCGAGTCGACCATGCAGAAGGTCGACGCCGAGGTTCGCCGCATCATCGACGAGCAGTACGCCCTGGCGCGCCGCCTGATCGAGGAGAACAGCGACAAGATGCACGCGATGGCCAAGGCCCTGCTCGAATGGGAAACCATCGACACGGAGCAGATCGACGACATCATGGCCGGGCGCGAGCCGCGTCCGCCCAAGGACTGGACGCCGCGCACGCCGTCTTCGGGCAGCGGTGGCAGCGGCGGCACGCCGGCGGTGAATCCCGACCCGGCGCCCACCGCGGCCTGAGCGAGGTGCTCGGGCGATCGACGGGGCCTTTGGCCCCGTTTTCCATTTCCGGAAGGCTCGCATGACGGGAACCTGGCGCACCACGCGCTTCGAGATCGATCTCGCACAGCCGCGTGTGATGGGCATCGTCAACGTCACGCCCGATTCCTTCTCCGACGGCGGCGCGCATGCCTCGACCGAAGCCGCGCTGCGCCATTGCGCCGAGCTGGTGGAAGAGGGGGCCGACATCCTCGACATCGGCGGCGAGTCCACGCGGCCCGGCAGCCCGGCCGTGCCGCTGGACCAGGAGCTCGCGCGCGTGCTGCCGGTGGTGCGCGAGGCGGTCAAGCTGCAGGTGCCGGTCTCGGTCGACACCTACAAGCCCGAGGTCATGCGTGCGGTGCTCGAGCTCGGCGCCGACATCGTCAACGACATCTGGGCATTGCGCCGGCCAGGCGCGCGCGAGGCGGTGGCGGCACACCCGGCTTGCGGCATTTGCCTGATGCACATGCATCGCGATCCTCAGACCATGCAGGCGTCGCCGATGGAAGGCGATGTCGTCCCGGCCGTGCGCGCATTCCTCGAAGAACAGGCGCAGGCGCTGCTGGCGCTGAAGGTCGCGCCGGAGCGCATTGCCCTCGACCCGGGCATCGGCTTCGGCAAGACCGTGGCGCAGAATTTCGCCTTGCTGGCGCGGCAGCAGGAATTGCTCGCCGGCGGCTGGCCGTTGCTGGTCGGCTGGTCGCGCAAGTCCTCGCTCGGCGCGGTCAGCGGCATCGAAGCGGCGGCCGGGCGCCTGGTGCCCAGCATTGCGGCCGCGGTGCTGGCAGTCGAGCGCGGCGCGGCGATCGTGCGCGTGCATGATGTGCGCGAAACCGTCGCGGCACTGGCCGTCTGGCGGGCGATGCGCTCGGAACAACGGGGACAGGAGAAGCAAGCATGACAAGACAGTATTTCGGCACCGACGGCATTCGCGGCACGGTCGGCCAGGCACCGATCACGCCCGACTTCGTGCTGCGCCTCGCCCATGCGGTCGGGCGCGTGCTCAAGAAGACCGAGGCACGCCCCTCCGTGCTGATCGGCAAGGACACTCGCATCTCGGGCTACATGCTCGAATCCGCGCTCGAATCGGGCTTCAATTCCGCCGGTGTCGACGTGGTGCTGCTGGGGCCGCTCCCGACCCCCGGCGTGGCCTACCTCACGCGCGCCCAGCGCGCCAGCCTCGGCGTGGTGATCAGTGCCAGCCACAACGCCTACCCGGACAACGGCATCAAGTTCTTCAGCGCCCATGGCACCAAGCTCAGCGACGAATGGGAGCTGGCGGTCGAGGCGGCGCTCGAGGAGGCGCCGGTGTGGGCCGATTCGGCGCAGCTCGGCAAGGCGCGCCGCCTCAACGACGCGCCCGGCCGCTACATCGAGTTCTGCAAGAGCACCTTTGCCAACGACCTCACGCTGCGCGGCCTGAAGCTGGTGGTCGACGGCGCGCACGGCGCGGCCTACCAGGTGGCGCCGAACGTCTTCCATGAGCTCGGTGCGGACGTGATCAGCATCGGCTGCGCGCCCGACGGACTCAACATCAACAAGGACGTGGGCGCCACGCACCCCCAGGCGCTCATCGACGCGGTGCGGGCCCACGGCGCGCACTACGGCATCGCGCTCGATGGCGACGCCGACCGGCTGCAGCTGGTCGATGCGAGCGGCCGCCTGTTCAACGGCGACGAGCTGCTGTACCTGATGGCGATGGAGCGCGTCGCGCGCGGCGAGAAGCTGGCCGGCGTGGTCGGTACGCTCATGACCAACAAGGCGGTCGAGATGGCGCTGCGTGCCCAAGGCATCGAGCTGGTGCGCGCGCGCGTGGGCGACCGCTATGTGCTCGAAGAGCTCGAGAAGCGCCATTGGCTGCTCGGGGGCGAAGGCTCCGGCCATCTGCTGGCGCTCGACCGCCACACCACCGGCGACGGCATCGTGAGCGCGCTGCAGGTGCTGCAGGCCTGTCAGCGCAGCGGCAAGAAGGTGGGCGAACTGCTGGCCGATCTCACGCTGTTCCCGCAGACGCTCATCAATGTGCGCGTGAGCGGCGATCAGGACTGGAAGGCCAACCAGGCGCTCGCCGCCGAGATCAGGCGCAGCGAAGCGGAGCTGGGTGACGCGGGCCGCGTGCTGATCCGCCCCAGCGGCACCGAGCCGCTGCTGCGTGTCATGGTGGAAGCGCGCGACGCAGCGCAGGCCGAGGCCTGCGCGCGCCGCCTGGTGGCGGCGGTGGAAGCGGGTGCGGCCGCATGATCGAAGTCCTGCTCGCCGACTACCGCAATCCGGTGCACGCGCGTGCAGTGGTCGATCTGCTGGACAGCTACGCGCGCGATCCGGCCGGCGGCGGCACGGCGCTCGCCCCGGAGGTGCTGGCCGGGTTGCCCGAGGCGTTGGCCGGGCGGCCCCAGGCCTTCAGCGTGCTGGCCTACGATGGCGCGCAGGCCGTCGGCCTGGTCAACTGCATCGAAGGCTTCTCGACCTTCGCCTGCAAGCCGCTGGTGAACGTGCATGACGTGGTCGTGCTGCCAAGCCATCGCGGGCAGCGCATCACGCAGCACATGTTCGCGTGCGTGGAGCAGGAGGCCCGCGCACGGGGCGCGTGCAAGCTCACGCTGGAGGTCTTGTCGGCCAACCACAGCGCGCTGCGTGCCTATGTGCGCGAAGGCTTCGCCAACTTCCAGCTCGACCCGGCCTTCGGCCAGGCGATGTTCCTGCAGAAGAAGCTGTAGGCAAACAAACGGCCATCAAGTAGCCGTTCACGCTTGAGCTTGGCGAAGGGGGAGCGCCGCGCGAGGCTTCGACAAGCTCAGCCCGAACGGCTCTTGGTCCGTATCAGAAGCGGGTCACGGGCATTTCGTCATCGCCCTTGTCGGCGGCGTACTTGCCCAGCTCCCACTTGGCGATCGCATTGCGGTGCACCTCGTCCGGGCCGTCGGCGAAACGCAGCGTGCGCGCGCCCGCGTAGGCATAGGCCAGCGGGAAGTCGTCGCTCATGCCCCCGCCGCCGTGCACCTGCATGGCCCAGTCGATCACCTGGCAGGCCATGTTGGGCGCCACCACCTTGATCATCGCGATCTCGGTCTTGGCCACCTTGTTGCCCGCCACGTCCATCAGCCAGGCCGCCTTGAGGGTGAGCAGGCGCGCCATGTCGATCTTGCAGCGCGCCTCGGCGATGCGCTCCTGGGTCACCGTCTGCGAAGCCACGGACTTGCCGAAGGCCACGCGCGAGGAGGCGCGTTTGCACATCAGCTCGAGCGCGCGCTCGGCCAGGCCGATCAGGCGCATGCAGTGGTGGATGCGTCCCGGGCCCAGGCGGCCCTGGGCGATCTCGAAGCCGCGGCCTTCGCCCAGGAGGATGTTGTCCACCGGCACGCGAACGTTCTCGAAATACATCTCGACGTGGCCGTGCGGCGCGTCGTCGTAGCCCATCACGTTGAGCGGACGCACGATGCGGATGCCCTTGGCATCGGCAGGCACCACCACCATGCTCTGCTGCGAGTGGCGCGGCGCATCCGGATCGGTCTTGCCCATCGTGATGTAGAGCTTGCAGCGCGGATCGGCGGCGCCGGAGATCCACCACTTGTGGCCGTTGATCACGTACTCGTCGCCCTGGCGCTCGATGCGGGTGGCGATGTTGGTGGCGTCGCTCGAGGCCACCTCGGGCTCGGTCATCGCGAAGGCCGAGCGGATCTCGCCTTCCAGCAGGGGCTTCAGCCAGCGCGCCTTGATCTCGTCGGAGCCGTAGCGTGCAATGGTCTCCATGTTGCCGGTGTCCGGCGCCGAGCAGTTGAAGGCCTCGCTGGCCCAGGGCACGCGGCCCATGATCTCGGCCAGCGGCGCGTATTCCTGGTTGGTGAGGCCCGCGCCCTCGTAGCCGGAGACCTGGGCGCTGTCGACCGGCAGGAACAGGTTCCACAGGCCTTGCGCCTTGGCCTTCTGCTTGAGCTTCTCGACCGTCTGGAGCGCGGTCCAGCGCTTGCCTGCCGCGGTGTTGGCGGCCAGCTCGGCCGTGTACTCGGCCTCGGCGGGGTAGATGTGGTCTTCCATGAAGGCGGCGACGCGCTTCTGGAGGTCTTTGGTCTTGGCCGAGTATTCGAAATCCATGGAGTCTCCTGTGAGGTAAGGGGCGTGCGCTTCAGGCGCGCTGCGCGAACTGCCAGGCCATCTCGGCCATCGGCCGCGCACCGCGGCCCGAGGCGACGGCCTGCTCGCTCGAGGCGGTGCCGGCCTCGACCCGCTTGGCGATGCCTTGCAGGATCGCCGCCATGCGGAACAGGTTGTAGGCCTGGTAGAAGTTCCAGTCGGGCGCCAGCGCCTCGGGCGTGGTGAGGCCGGTGCGCTCGCAGTACTTGCGGATGTACTCGCTCTCGGTCGGGATGCCCAGGCTCTTCAGGTCCAGGCCGCCGATGCCGCGGAAGGCGCCCGGCGCGATGTGCCAGGACATGCAGTGATAGCTGAAGTCGGCCAGCGGATGGCCCAGCGTGGAGAGCTCCCAGTCGAGCACGGCGATGGCGCGCGGCTCGGTCGCGTGGAACATCAGGTTGTCCAGGCGGTAGTCGCCATGCACGATGGACGTCATCTTCTCGTCGCGCGCGCTTTGGGGCATGTGGGCCGGCAGCCATTCCATCAGCCGGTCCATCTCGGGAATGGGCTGGGTGATCGAAGCCACGTACTGCTTGCTCCAGCGCCCGATCTGGCGCTCGAAGTAATTGCCGGGCTTGCCGTAGTCGGCCAGGCCGCGCTCTGCGAACTTCACGGTGTGCAGCGCGGCGATGACGCGGTTCATTTCGTCGTAGATCGCAGCGCGCTCCGCATTCTCCATGGCGGGCAGGGACTGATCCCACAGCACCCGGCCTTGCATGAACTCCATGACGTAGAAGGCCCGGCCGATGATGCTCTCGTCCTCGCACAGGCAATGCATGCGCGGCACCGGCACATCGGTGCCGGCCAGCCCGCTCATGACCTTGAACTCGCGCTCGACCGCGTGCGCCGAGGGCAGCAGCTTGGCGACCGGACCCGGTTTGGCGCGCATCACGTAGCTCTGCGCCGGCGTGACCAGCTTGTACGTCGGATTGGACTGCCCGCCCTTGAACATCTCGACCGTGAGCGGACCCTTGAAGCCGTCCAGGTTCTTCTCGAGCCAGGCGGTCAGCGCGTCGACGTCGAAGAGGTGCTGCTTGGAAACGGCGCGGGTGCCGACGAAGTTGTCGAAGTCCTGGGTCATGTCTCTGGGGTCTGCGGTTATTGGTCGTCGGCTTCCGAGATGCGCATCAGCGCGGCGCGATCCAGCACCACCAGCCCGCCGGGCTCGATGCGGATCACCTCCTCGCGCTCCATCGCCTTGAGTTCCTGGTTCACGCGCTGGCGCGATGCCCCCAGCAGCTGCGCCAGTTCTTCCTGGGCCAGGTGCAGGCCGATGCGCATCTGGCTGCCATCCGCGAGGTTGGGCACTCCGTAGCTGCGCACCAGGTGGATCAGCTGCTTGGCGAGCCGGGCCCGCAGCGGCAGGGTATTGAGGTCCTCGACCAGGCCGAACAGTTGCCGGATGCGCCGCGCCTGCAGCCGCATCAGCGCCTCGTAGAGCTCGACGTGGCTGGCGAGGATCTTCTGGAAATCGGCGCGCGCCACGCAGACGATCGTCGTTTCGCCATGCGCATAGGCATCGTGCGTGCGCCGGTCCCCGTCGAACATCGCGACGTCGCCGAACCAGATGCCCGGCTCCACGTAGGTCAGCGTCACCTGCTTGCCCGACACCGCGGTCGAACTCACGCGCACCGCGCCCTTGGCGCAGGCGATCCACTGCTCGGGCGGATCGCCGCGCGCGCAGATCAGGTCGCCGTCCTTGTAGCGCTTGACGAAGGTGCATCGAAGAATGTCGTGACGCAGGGATGGGGAAAGAGAAGAGAACCAGCGACCACCATTGATCGCCTCTCGTTCTTCGATGGTAAGAATGGGCTCGTCCATGAACTGTCCTGTGTGTGACTGAATGGCCCGGGCTTGTCGCCCGAGCGACGCGGCTATTCGTAGCGCGGCGTCTGCTTGGCGAGAAAGGCGGCGATGCCGATGCCGGCGTTGGGGTGGTGCAGGTTGCGCACGAAATGATCGCGCTCCTGCGACAGCTGCGAGGCGAGCGTGGCGCCGGGTGCCTCGCTGAGCAGTTCCTTGATGCTGGCCAGCGAGTTGGGCGCACGCGCATTGAGGCGGTTGGCGAGCGCGAGCGCCGCCGACAGGGCCTGGCCGCTCTCGCTCAGCTCGTTGACCATGCCGAGCGCGTGCAGGCGGGCCGCGTCGATGCGCCCACCCAGCATCAGCCATTCGCTCGCGATCTGGCGCGGCAGGGACCGTCCAAGGTGCCAGCTCAGCCCGCCGTCCGGCGAGAGCGCGACCGTGCTGTAGGAGGCGGCGAACACCGCGTCGCGCGCCGCGACGATGAAGTCGCAGGCCGCTGCGAGCGAGAAGCCGGCACCGGCCGCGGCGCCTTCGACGGCGGCGATCACCGGCTTGGGAAAGGTGCGGATCGAGTCGATCCAGTTGTGCAGCGCCTCGATGCTCTCGGCCTGCACCGTGGGCTCGCGCTCGCGGTTGGCCGACAGGCGCTGCAACGAGCCGCCGGCGCAGAACCATGCGCCTTCGCCCACGAACACCACGCTGCGCACTTCGTCGCTGTTCTCGGCGCCGTTGAGCGCCTCGATGCCTGCGGCGTACATCTCGGGGCCCAGCGCGTTGCGCTGCGAAGGGTTCGAGAGCGTGAGCACCATGGTGCCGTCCTCGGTCGTGCTCTTCAATTCTGCTGTCATTCGAATGCCCTCCTACGCTTCGGGATGGGTGAGGCTCAGGCCCAGCGCGCCGCGGCGGCGCAGCCAGGGACTCGGGCGGTAGCGCGGGTCGCCATACACCGTCTGCAGATTGAACAGCACTTCCAGCACATTGGTGGGGCCGTAGAGGTCGCCCATCGCGAGCGGGCCCTGCGGATAACCCAGGCCCAGCTTCACGGCCAGGTCGAGGTCGGCGGGCGAGCAGACCTGCTGCTGGCACATGTCCGCCGCGATGTTCACGATGGTGCCGATCACGCGCTGCGTGACGAAGCCGCCGCTGTCGCGGATCACGCTCACTGCCTTGCCGTCGCGCGCGAACAGGGCATGGGCGGCATCGCGCACGTCGTTGCGCGTCGCGGGATTGGTGGCGAGCACGCGGCGTTTGGTGGCGGCGTCGTCCACCATCAGGTCGATGCCGACCGTGCGCGTGGCATCGAGCCGCTCGACTGCGGCGACGGTGGTGACATCGAAGCCCAGCGGCGCAACCAGGATCAGCGCGGCGGAGGAGGGCGTCGCTCCGCTTTCGAGCTGCGCGCCCAGCGTGTGCACCAGCTTCAGCAGCTCCGGCCGGCGTGC
>DATFFA010000024.1:0-5514 GCA_035250605.1 Variovorax sp.
GCCGCAGACGCTTCTCTCCCAGTCCCCCAATTCTCCCCCAGCCGACTTTCACGAGGTCACGCATGTACCCCTTCACGTTCACACGCCGAGCCGCCATGCTGTCGGCCACCCTGGCCGCCGCCGGCGCGCTGCTCGCGACACCCGCCGGAGCAGCCGCCGCCGACGAAGCCCCCAAGCGCGGCGGCACGCTGGTGCTGGGCAACACGCAGACCCCGCGGCACCTCAACGGCGCGGTGCAATCGGGCATCGCGACCGCCGTGCCGTCGACCCAGATCTTCGCCAGCCCGCTGCGCTTCGACGACAAGTGGAATCCGCAGCCCTACCTCGCCGAGTCGTGGAAGCTGGCCGAGGACGGCAAGTCGCTCACCCTCAACCTGCGCAAGAACGCCGTGTTCCACGACGGCAAGCCCGTGACCTCGGCCGACGTGGCCTTCTCGATCATGGCAATCAAGGCCAACCACCCCTTCACCACCATGATGGGCCCGGTGGAGAAGGTGGAAACGCCCGACCCCCACACCGCCATCATCCGCATGAGCACGCCGCACCCGGCGATCGTGCTGGCAATGTCGCCGGCGCTGTGCCCCATCCTGCCCAAGCACATCTACGGCGACGGCCAGGACCTCAAGACCCATCCGCGCAACAGCACCGACATGGTGGGCTCGGGCCCCTTCAAGCTGGTCGAGTTCAAGCCGGGCCAACGCATCGTGATGGAGCGCTTCGACAAGTTCTTTCTCTCCGGCAAGCCCTACCTCGACAAGGTGATCGTCAACATCACGCCCGACATGGCCAGCCTGATGCTGGGCCTGGAGCGCGGCGACGTGCAGATGCTGCCCTTCGCAAGCGTGCCCACCGACCTCAAGCGCCTGGCGACCAACCCGCAGGTCACGCTCACGCCCAAGGGCTACGAGGGCATCGGCGCAATCAACTGGCTGGCCTTCAACCTGACGAAGAAGCCGCTGTCGGACGTGCAGGTGCGCAAGGCCATCGCCACCGCGATCGACAAGAACTTCATCACCAAGGCGCTGATGGCCGGCTTCGCGACGCCGGCCGACGGCCCGATCGTGGCCAGCAGCCCCTTCGCCGTGCCGGACCTGGTGCGCTATCCGGTGGACCTGAAGAAGGCCGCCGAGATGCTGGACGCCGCGGGCTACAAGGCCGGCGCGGGCGGCGAGCGCTTCAAGCTCACCATCGATTACCTGCCCGGCGCCGACGACCAGCAAAAGACCGTGGCCGAGTACATCCGCGGCCAGCTCAAGAAGGTCGGGATCGCGGTCGAGGTGCGTGCTTCGGCCGACTTCCCGGCCTGGGCCAAGCGCATGGCCTCGCACGACTTCGACATGTCGATGGACCTGGTCTTCAACTGGGGCGACCCGATCATCGGCGTGCACCGCACCTACCTGTCGACCAACATCAAGCCGGTGGTCTGGACCAACACGCAGTCCTACAGCAACCCGAAGGTGGACGAGCTGCTCAACACCGCCGGCGGCATCATCGACCCGGTCAAGCGCAAGGCCTACTACGCCACCTTCGAGAAGATCGTGACCGACGAGCTGCCCATCGTCTTCATCAACCAGGTGCCCTACCACACGGCCGTGAGCAAGAAGGTGGCGAACGTGCCGGCCAGCATCTGGGGACCGATGTCGCCCTACGACGAGGTGTACTTCAAGTAGGCGGGAGCGACGACGATGCCGCGCTACATCGCATCGCGCCTGCTGCAGGGCCTGGCCCTGGTGCTGGCGGTGGTGATCCTCAACTTCGTGCTGGTGCATGCCGCGCCCGGCGATCCGGTGGAGACCATCGCCGGCGCCAGCGGCGGCATGTCGCCCGAACTGATGGCGCAGCTGCGCACGCAGTACGGGCTCGACCGCCCGCTGCCGGTGCAGCTGGGCGTCTACCTCGGCAAGGTGCTGCAGGGCGACCTGGGCTACTCCTACTTCTTCAACCTGCCCGTCACCTCGCTGATCGCCGAGCGCGTGCCCGCCACGCTGCTGCTGGTGCTGAGCGCGGTGCTGCTGGCCTTCCTGGTGGGCACCGCGCTGGGCGTGCTGTCCTCGCGCAAGCCCAACGGCGCGCTGTCGCAGTTCATCACCGTGCTGTCGATGGTGGGCTTCGCGGCGCCGGTGTTCTGGGTGGGGATCATGCTGGTGATCCTCTTCGCCTCGATCCTGCCCATCCTTCCGGTGGCCGGCATGCGCTCGGTGGACGGCTCGGGCGAAGGCGTCGCCGGCGTGCTCGACGTGCTGCACCACCTGGTGCTGCCGACGGTGACGCTGGGGCTGGTGTACCTCGCGCAGTACAGCCGGCTCGCGCGCTCGTCGATGCTGGACGTGCTGGGCGCCGACTTCATCCGCACCGCGCGCGCCAAGGGCCTGGCCGAACGCGTGGTGCTCTACAAGCATGCGCTGCGCAATGCGCTGCTGCCGGTGGTGACGGTGCTGGGCCTGCAGTTCGGCAACGTGCTGGCCGGCGCGATCCTGGTCGAGACGGTGTTCAACTGGCCCGGCCTGGGCCGGCTCGCCTTCGACTCGGTGCTGCGCCGCGACTACCCGACCATCCTCGGCGTGCTGCTGTTCTCTTCCATCGTGGTGGTGGTGATGAACCAGATCACCGACCTGTGCTATCGCCTCATCGATCCGCGGATCAAGTCCTCATGAACAAGAGCGCCACCCTGCAAGCCCCGGCCGCTGCGGCCCGGCCCGCGGCCCGGCCCATGCCGAAAGTCGAGCATCCCGGCGCCGAGGCGCTGCGCATGTTCCTGCGCAACCCCTCGGCCATCGCCGGCATGGCGATGCTGCTTCTGATCCTGCTGGTCGCGATCGCCGGCCCGTGGGTCTACCCGGCCGATCCCTTCGAGATCCGCTCCGCCCCGCTCACCCCGCCCTTCAGCGAGGAGGCCTGGCTGGGCAGCGACTACCTGGGCCGCGACGTCTTCACCACGCTCATCTACGGCGGCCGCGCCACGCTGCTGGTGGGCGCGGTGGCGGCGCTGCTGTCGGTGGCCATCGGCATCACGCTGGGCGCCTTTGCCGGCTACTACGGCGGCAAGGTCGATGCCGCGCTGATGCGCGTGACCGAGTTCTTCCAGGTGCTGCCCGCCCTGCTCTTCGCGATGGTGGTGGTCACGCTGTTCTCGCCCTCGCTGGTCACGGTGACGCTGGCCATCGGCATCGTCAGCTGGACGGGCACCGCGCGGCTCACGCGCGCCGAGTTCCTCAAGTACCGCGGCCTGGAGTTCGTGCGCGCGGAGCGGGCCATCGGCGCCGGCAACGCACGCATCATCTGGAAGGTGATCCTGCCCAACGCGCTGCCGCCGCTGGTGGTGTCGGCCACGCTGGCGGTGGGCGCGGCCATCCTGTTCGAGGCCGGCCTCTCCTTCCTGGGCCTGGGCGATCCCAACCAGATGAGCTGGGGCCTGATGATCGGATCGAGCCGGCAGTACGTGCTGTCCTGCTGGTGGGCGGTGGCCTTCCCGGGCGCGGCCATTTTCTTCACGGTGCTCGCGGTCAGCCTGATCGGCGACGGCCTCAACGATGCGCTGAACCCCAAGCTCCGGGAGCGTTGAACATGCCCGCAACTTCCTCCAACCAGCCCCTGCTGCGCGTGCAGGACTTGCACGTCGAGTTCAGGACGCGCCGCGGGCAGGCCCAGGTGCTCAACGGCGTGGACTTCGAAATCCGCGGCGGCGAAACGCTCTGCGTGGTCGGCGAATCCGGCTGCGGCAAGAGCATGACCGCGCTGGCGCTGCTGCGCCTGATCCCGTCCCCGCCCGGCCGCATCAGCGGCGGCCGCGTGCTGTTCCAGGAAGAGGACCTGCTCAAGGCCGGCGAGGCCCGCATGCGCGAGGTGCGCGGCAACCGCATCTCGATGATCTTCCAGGAGCCGATGACATCGCTCAACCCGGTGTTCACCGTCGGCGACCAGATCGCCGAGTCGCTGCAGCTGCACGCCGGGATGAACGTGCAAGCGGCGCGCACGCGCGCCATCGAGATGCTGCGGCAGGTGGGCATCCCGGCGCCCGAGCGGCGCGTCGACGAGTACCCGCACCAGCTCTCGGGCGGCATGCGCCAGCGCGTGATGATCGCGATGGCCCTGGCCTGCCGGCCCGACATCCTGATCGCCGACGAGCCCACCACCGCGCTGGACGTCACGGTGCAGGCGCAAATCTTCGACCTGCTGCGCGAGCTGCAGCGCGAGAAGGGCACGGCCATCCTGCTCATCACCCACGACATGGGCGCGGTGGCCGAGATGGCCGACCGCGTGATGGTGATGTACGCCGGCCGCGTGATCGAGCAAGGCACCACCGCCCAGGTGCTGGGCGAGCCGAGCCACCCCTACACCCGCGGCCTGATCGAGTGCCTGCCCGAGCTGGGCAGCAGCACGGCCAGCGAGGAACGCGAGGCCCTGCCCGAGATCGCCGGCATGGTGCCGTCGATCTGGGAGCTGGGCAGCGGCTGCGCCTTCCGCGAGCGCTGCCCGCATGCGATGGAGCGCTGCGCCACCGAGGTGCCGCCGATGTTCGAGGTGCCGAGCGCCGTCGTTCCCCTGCACGCGGCGATGCCGCATGGCGCGGCCTGCTGGCTGCACGCGGCGCCGCAGCCGCACAAGTTGAAGGAGGCCGCATGAGAACCGCTCCCGTTTCGAACCGCAGCGCAGCGCGTGGCGCGGAGGTTGCCCGATGAGCTTCATGGCCGATACCGACACGCTGCTGTCGGTCAACGATCTCAAGGTGCATTTCCCACGCGGGAAAGCCGGCTGGGGCCGCCCCGCCGAAGTCGTGAAGGCGGTCGACGGCGTGTCCTTCCAGGTCCGGCGCGGCAGCACGCTCGCGGTGGTGGGCGAATCGGGCTCGGGCAAGACCACCACCGCGCTGGCCGTGATGCGGCTCGCGCCCATCACCGGCGGCCATGTGCAGCTGGGCGACACCCAGCTCGGCACGCTGGAGGGCGAGGCGCTGCGCCAGGCGCGCTCGCGCATGCAGATCATCTTCCAGGACCCCTTCTCCTCCCTCAACCCGCGCGAGCGCGCCGGTGCCGCGGTGCGGGCGCCGCTGGAGCTGATGAAGATCGGCACCCCGGCCGAGCGCACGCAGCGCGTGGCCGAGCTCTTCGAGGCCGTGGGCCTGCGGCCGGAGCAGCAGCAGCTGTTCCCGCACCAGTTCTCGGGCGGCCAGCGCCAGCGCATCAACATCGCGCGGGCCCTGGCCACCAACCCCGAGCTGGTGGTGTGCGACGAGCCGGTGTCGGCGCTGGACATCGCGATCCGTGCGCAGATCCTCAACCTGCTCGCGCGCCTGCAGCGGGAGCTGGGCCTGACCTACCTCTTCATCTCGCACGACATGGCGGTGGTGGAGCACATCTGCGACGACATCGCCGTGATGTACCTGGGCCAGATCGTGGAGCGCGCGCCGCGGCGCAGCTTCTTCGCGCGGCCGCTGCATCCCTACAGCGTGGCGCTGATGTCGGCGGTGCCCACCGTCAGCGGCGGACGGCGGCGCGCGGCGCAGCGCATCAAGCT
>DATFFA010000025.1:0-3385 GCA_035250605.1 Variovorax sp.
GACAAGAGCGGCAAGCTGCTGCAGCGCATGGAGGAGTGCGTCGACGGCGAATACCAGGACTTCAAGAGCAAGAGCGGCGCCTACGTGCGGGAGCACTTCTTCGGCAAGTACGAAGAGACCCAGGCCCTGGTCGCCGACATGAGCGACGAGCAGATCTGGGCGCTGAGCCGCGGCGGCCACGACCCCGAGAAGGTGTTCGCCGCCTACGCCGCCGCCGTCAAGCACAAGGGCCAGCCCACGCTGATCCTGCCGAAAACGGTCAAGGGCTACGGCATGGGCGAATCCGGCGAGGGCCAGATGATCGCCCACCAGGCCAAGAAGATGACGCAGGACGCGCTGCGCGGCTTCCGCGACCGCTTCCAGATCCCCGTGTCCGACGAGGAGCTGCCCGACGTGCCCTTCATCCGGCTCGCGGAGGACAGCCCCGAGATGCAGTACCTGCGCGAGCGCCGTGCTGCGCTCGGCGGTTATCTGCCGCAGCGCCGCCGCAAGTCGGTCGCGCTCGAGATTCCGCCGCTGGCCGCCTTCGAGCGGCTGCTCAAGGACACCGGCGAGCGCGAGATCTCCACCACCATGGCCTTCGTGCAGATGCTCGGCACGCTGGTGCGGGACAAGGCCATCGGCAAGCACGTCGTGCCCATCGTGCCCGACGAGTCGCGCACCTTCGGCATGGAAGGCATGTTCCGCCAGCTCGGCATCTGGTCCTCGCTCGGCCAGCTCTACAAGCCGCAGGACGCCGACCAGCTCATGTACTACCGCGAGTCCAAGGACGGGCAGGTGCTGCAGGAAGGCATCAACGAAGGCGGCGCGATGTCCAGCTGGATCGTCGCGGCCACCTCGTACAGCACGAACAACGTGCCGATGATCCCGTTCTACATCTACTACTCGATGTTCGGCCTGCAGCGCGTGGGCGACCTGGCCTGGCTGGCCGGCGACATGCGCGCGCGCGGCTTCCTGCTGGGCGGCACCGCGGGGCGCACCACGCTCAACGGCGAGGGCCTGCAGCACGAGGACGGCCACAGCCACATCCTGGCCGGCACCATCCCCAACTGCATCTCGTACGACCCGACCTTCGCCTACGAAGTCGTGGCCATCGTGCGCGACGGCATGCGCCGCATGTACGCCGAGCAGGAGGACGTCTACTACTACATCACCCTGATGAACGAGAACTACCCGCACCCCGGCATGCCCGAGGGCAGCGAGGCGGGCATTCTCAAGGGCCTGTACCAGCTCAGCGACGGCGGCAAGGCGTCCAAGAAGGGCCAGCGCGTGCAGCTCATGGGCAGCGGCACCATCCTGCGCGAGGTGATGTTCGCGGCCGAGCTGCTCAAGAGCGACTTCGGCATCGCCGCCGACGTGTGGAGCGCCACCAGCTACAACGAGCTGCGCCGTGACGGCATGGCGGCCGAACGCTGGAACCGGCTGCATCCCACCGAGGCGCCGCGCAAGAGCCATGTCGAGCAATGCCTGGAGGGGCACGACGGCCCGGTGATCGCCGCCACCGACTACATGCGCAACTACGCCGACCAGGTGCGCGAGTACGTGCAGGCCGCGGGCCGGCGCTACACGGTGCTGGGCACCGACGGCTTCGGCCGCAGCGACTACCGCCGCAAGCTGCGCCGCTTCTTCGAGGTCGACCGCTGGCACGTCGTCGTGGCCGCGCTCAAGGCGCTGGCCGATGACGGCGCGATCAAGCCCGCCGTCGTGGCCGAGGCGATCGAGAAGTACGGGCTCGATGCCGAGCGCGCCGCCCCCTGGACCGTCTGAGGCAAGAAGAAATGAGCAACGCAATCGACATCAAGGTTCCGGACATCGGCGACTTCAGCGACGTGCCCGTCATCGAGATCTTCGTGAAGCCGGGCGACACGGTGAAGGCGGAAGACCCCCTCGTCTCGCTCGAGTCCGACAAGGCCACGATGGACGTGCCCGCGCCGCTGTCGGGCGTGGTGAAGGCCATCGGCGTCAAGATCGGCGACAAGGTCAGCGAGGGTTCGGTGATCCTGTCGCTCGCGACGGACGATCCTGCGGCCGCGACCCCGGCCGCTTCGCCGGCAGCGCCCGCCGCCCCGGCGCCTGCACCAGCGCAGCCCGCCGCATCCGCCGGCGGCATCGACGAAGCCGCCTTCGCACTCGCGTATGCCGGCCCCGCCGTGCGCAAGCTCGCACGCGAACTCGGCGTCGATCTCGGCAAGCTCAAGGGCAGCGGCGACCACGGCCGCATCGTGCGCGCCGACGTCGAGGCCTTTGCAAAGGGCGGCGGCGCAGCCGCTGCACAGGCTGCCGGCAAGGCGGCCGCGGCACCCGTCGGCGGTGGCGTCGGCGGCATCGACCTGCTGCCCTGGCCCAAGGTCGACTTCGCCAAGTTCGGCCCGACCGAGCGCCGGGAGCTGCCCCGCATCAAGAAGATCAGTGCCGCCAACCTGCACCGCAACTGGGTCGTCATTCCGCACGTGACGACGCACGACGAGGCCGACATCACCGAGCTCGAGCCCTTCCGCGTTCAGATGAACAAGGAACTCGAAAAGTCGGGCGTGAAGATCAGCATGCTGCCCTTCATGATGAAGGCAGCCGTCGCCACGCTGAAGAAATTTCCGGAGTTCAACGCCAGCCTCGACGGGGACGCGCTGGTGCTCAAGAACTACTGGCACATCGGCTTCGCGGCCGACACGCCCAATGGCCTGATGGTGCCGGTGATCCGCGACGCCGACAAGAAGACGGTGCCCGAGATCGCCAAGGAGATGGGCGAGCTCGCCAAGCTCGCGCGCGACGGCAAGCTCAAGCCCGACCAGATGTCGGGCGGCACCTTCACCATCAGCTCGCTCGGCGGCATCGGCGGCATCTACTTCACGCCGATCATCAACGCGCCCGAGGTCGCCATCATGGGCGTGTGCAAGAGCTACTGGAAGCAGCATTCCAGCGACGGCAAGACCTACACCTCGCGCCTCACGCTGCCGCTGTCCCTGTCGTGGGACCACCGCGTGATCGACGGCGCCGCCGCCGCGCGCTTCAACGTCCATTTCGCCAACGTGCTCGCCGACCTGCGGCGCGTGCTGTTCTGAAGGAAGCTGCCCAATGGCAAACATGGTGGAAGTCAAGGTCCCCGACATCGGCGACTTCAAGGATGTCGCGATCATCGAGCTGCTGGTCAAGCCCGGCGAGGTCATCGCGGTCGATACCGGGCTGATCATGGTGGAGTCCGACAAGGCCTCGATGGAGATTCCGTCGAGCCATGCGGGCACCGTGAAGGAGCTGAAGGTCGCGCTCGGCGACAAGGTGAGCGAAGGGTCGGTGATCCTGGTGGTCGAGGCGGCGGCCGCGGGGGCGCCCTCGCCCCAGCCCTCCCCCGCGAGCGGAAGCCGGAGCGATGCGGCTCCGGCGCCCTCTC
>DATFFA010000026.1:0-15458 GCA_035250605.1 Variovorax sp.
CCGCAGAGGCGGACCCGGCGCTGTCGGGCTTCCGGCTGCTGGCCGACGGCGACCAGGCGCTGGATGCGCGCATCGCCCTGGCGCGCCGGGCCCAGGTCTCGCTCGACATCCAGTACTACCTGGTCGCGGCCGACGCGACGGGCCGGCGCTTCCTGCGCGAGCTGCGCGACGCCGCCGCACGCGGCGTGCGGGTGCGGCTCTTGGTCGACGACCTGTACGCCAACGACAGCCGCCGGCTGCTGGCCGGGCTGGCGGCCCAGGCGAACGTGGAGGTGCGCCTGTTCAACCCGCTGCCGCAGCGCGGCGGCGCCGTGGGCACCCGCGTGGCCCTGTCGATGCACGAGTTCGAGCGCATCAACCGGCGCATGCACAACAAGCTCTTCATCGCCGACGGCTCGCTGGCCGTGATCGGCGGACGCAACATCGCCGACGACTACTTCAAGCGCGGCGAGCCCTCGAACTTCATCGACATGGACGTGCTGTGCTCCGGGCCGGTCGTCGGCGGCTTCGAGGCGCTGTTCGACCGCTTCTGGAACAGCGAGCAGGCCTGGCCGGTGCAGGCGCTGCTGCCGGAGGGCGGCGGCGCCGCAGCCTTCGCCCGGGCGCTGAAGGGCCTGGACGGCGACCCGCCGGTGGCGCCGCGGGACCGCTTCGGCTACCGCCCGGTGGCCGATGAGCTCGATGCCGGGCGGCTGACCCAGCATTTCGCGCCGGCGCGGCTCTTCGCCGACGGGCCGGAGAAGGCGGCGACCGAAGGCCACCCCTCGCCCGAAGCCTTCGCGCTCGAAGGCGCATTGCAGGCCATGCGCGAAGCGCGCTCGCAGGTGCTGGTCGCCACGCCTTACCTGGTTCCCGGCGAGCGCGGCCTGGCCCTGATGCGGCGGGCCCGCGACAAGGGCCTGCGCGTGATCGTCATGACCAACGGGCTGGCCGCCACCGACGAGCCGCTGGTGCACTGGGGCTATGCGCGCTACCGGGCCGAGATGGTGCGCCTGGGCGTGGAGCTGCATGAGCTCAGCCCGGCGCTGGGGCGCCCCGCGGCGGCGGCCGGCGAATCCGCGTCCTCGATGGGCCGCCTGCACGCCAAGCTGGCGGTGATCGACGGCCGGCGGCTGCTGGTCGGCTCGATGAACATGGACCGGCGCTCGATGCGCGCCAACACCGAGCTGGGCCTGCTGATCGACAGCCCGGCGCTGGCCGTCGAGGTGACACAGACCCTCCAGCGCGACCGCGACGTCGGCAGCTACCGCCTGCGCCCGGCGGCACACGGCGCGGGCAGCGTCGAATGGGTGGCGCGGGAGGCCGGGCGCGAGATCGTCCACCCGCGCGAGCCCGGGGTGGGCTGGGCGCAGCGGCTGCGGCTCGGGGTCATGTCGCTGTTCGTCGCCGAGGAGCTTCTTTGACGGTGCCATGACAGATAAGCGCCCGAAGTGTGGCCTTTTTCCCGCATCCCACCTCGAAGCCGGGGCCTGGAACCACTTGAACTGAGTACCTTCGGTTTAGCATTCGCCCGCCGAAGAGGGGATCTCATGAACAGCTACCGCACGCTCAACCAAGCCACCGGCGTCGCCCGCACGCTCAGCGCGCAGGCCGACCGCACCGTCATCGTCTACCGGACCTCGGACGAGAAGTACGTGACGGCCTCGCCCAAGGACCCGGTCCTGGGGACGATCGAGGGCGTGTACCGCAATGGCTATGCGGTGCGCACGGTGCTGACGCGGGCGTAGCCCACCGCCGGGCTGCGCATCCGCCTCAGAGATCCGGCTGCCCCATCGCCGGGTCGCTCACCGAATGCCGTCCGGTCTCGACCCGGCCGGCGAAGCGGCGGTACCAGGCCGGGTCGGCATCGCAGCTCACTTCGAAGTCGTACCACCAGCCGCTGGCTTCGATGTCCCATTGCTTTTCCACGTCGTCGCCGCCGCGCACGCGCACCGTCCAGGGCCCGTCGTCGCGGTAGGCGCGCGACTTGATCGTGAAGACGCAGGCGCGCTCGCCCTCGTTGCGCAGCTTCAGGTGCAGGTCGCCGCGGCGCGCGTTGTAGCCCACGCGGATCTCGGGATCGGGCGCGTTGCCCGCGCGCAGGCGGTTGAGGTCGCCCTTGAAGTGCCGGTGGAAGCCGTTCGGCCCGAGCACCCACAGGTCGTAGAGGCCGGCGTTGTCCGTCATCGCGGTCCACTCGTCGTCCAGGCGCTCGTTGGGCTCCACCATGTAGCGGCGCGGCAGCCGTTCGAGGTGCAGCTTGTCGTACACGTGGAACACCGCGCCTTGCTCGCCGCTGTTGGCGAACACCAGCTTGAGCGTGCCCTGCCGCGCGTTGCTGCGCGCGCTGACATGCAGCTCGTAGGGCAGGGCGCGCGAGGGCCGCGTGCCCGTGGCCTGCACCGGCAGCAGCGGGTTGGCCGGCGGCACGATCTGCGGCAGCTGCTGCTGCGCGGCGCGCAACGCATCGGCCTGGCCCAGGGTCTTGCGGCCCGGCAGCGTGGGGAGCGGCTCGTTGTCGGGCCGCTCGAAGTTGAAGCAGCTCGTGAGGTCGCCGCACACCGCGCGGCGGAAACGGCCGATGTTCGGCTCCTTGACGCCGAAGCGCTTCTCGAGGAAGCGAATGATCGAGGTGTGGTCGAAGGCCTGCGAGTTGACCCAGCCGCCGCGGCTCCAGGGCGAGATCACGTACAGCGGCACGCGCACGCCGGGGCCGTAGACGCGGCCGTCGGGCTGCGGCTGGCGGGTGGTGCCGGGCGGGTGGGGATGAACGAAGCGCTCGAAGGCGATGTCCGACTCGCGCAGCGTGGTCTTGCCGGCCGGCGTGCCGTCGGGGTTGAGCGAGGGTGCCGAGGGCGAGGGAACGTGGTCGAAGTAGCCGTCGTTCTCGTCGAAGTTGACCAGCAGCACGGTCTTGCTCC
The DNA here is from genome assembly GCA_035250605.1 of Variovorax sp. Taxonomy (GTDB): domain Bacteria; phylum Pseudomonadota; class Gammaproteobacteria; order Burkholderiales; family Burkholderiaceae_C; genus Variovorax. The sequence goes on from DATFFA010000026.1 coordinate 2,901, forward strand.
AGACCTCGGGCACGGCGGTGAGCGCGTCCAGCGTTTCCTGGATGTACCAGGCGCCCTGCACCGGGCTCGAGGGGCCCGGGTGCTCGGAGTAGGTGGCCGGCGCGATCACGAAGGACACCTGCGGCAGCTTGCCGTTCCTGATGTCGTTGCGGAAGGTCTCGAAATACGCGTTCACGTCGCCCAGCGGCCCCGGCATGGTGTTGGCGATGCCCTTGTACAGCGGGTTGCCGGCGTCGTCGCTGGCCGGGTCGTAGGCCGGCGAGAGCGCGTCGTTGCTCACCGGCTTGCCCGAGGCCTCGTTGGCCTTGCGGTACTGGCGAAAGCCCGCCAGCGGGTTGTCGCCGAAGTTGTCGGGCATGTTCTGGTAGACGATCCAGCTGACCTTGGCTTCCTGCAGGCGCTCGGGGTAGGTCTTCCAGTCGTAGCCCTGCGCCGAGGAATCGATCGAGTCCCACTCGTTGTTCACCGTGGCCACGCCGGCGCCGGTCGGGCCGTTGGTGCCGGCCCACATGAACATGCGGTTGGAATTGGTGCCGGTGTGCATCGAGCAGTGGTACGCATCGCAGAGGGTGAAGGCATTGGCCAGCGCGAACTGGAAGGGCAGCTCGGATTCCTTGTAGTAGCCCATCGAGGCCGGCGTCTTGTAGTGCACCCACTGCTCGATGCGGCCGCCGTCCCAGGCATTCTGGCCGTCGCTCCAGGCGTGGGGCGTGCCGCTCACGCGTTGCGCGTTGCCCTGGGCCTGGTTCAGGTGGTAGGGCAGCACCGGCTGGCCGGCGGCGTCGTTCTGCTGCCAGACCTTGCGGCCGCCGGGCAGCGGGATGGTGAAGCGATCGCCGAAGCCGCGCACGCCGCGCAGCGTGCCGAAGTACTGGTCGAAGGAGCGGTTTTCCTGCATCAGGATCACCACGTGCTTGACGTCCTTGATGGTGCCGGTCTCGTGGTGTGCGGGGATCGCGAGTGCCTTGCGGATGCTGGGCGGGAAGGCGGCCAGCGTGGCGGCGGCGATGCCGGTGGTGGCAGTGCCCTGGATGAATCGGCGGCGGGAGCTCACGGGGTTGTTCTCGTCGTCGGTGGGGCTCAGGGCGCGTAGCGCACGTCGGCGCTGTCGCTGGGCGTGGCTTGCGCCGGCGTCCCGGTCTTCTGGGCGCCGGTGGTGCTGCCGCTGGCCGCGGGGCTGGCGAAGCCACCGTCGCCGCCGCCGCCGCAGGCGGCCAGTGCGCAGGCCAGGATCAGGGCGCTCGCGGGGCGCCAGGGGAGAACGATGGGGTGCATGCGGGATATTCCTTGGGGTGTCGTCAGGGTGGGATCGGGTGCGGCGAGGGCGCGCGCGGCAGCGTGGGCTCGGTCGGTGCCGCGGGAGAGCGCCGCTCGTCCGTGAGAGGGAAGACTAGGCAACGGCGATGTCAGCGCCGTGAAGGGGCGGTGACGCCCGTGCGACGAACCAAGGCCGCTTTGCAGCCCGCTACTTCAACGTGACCACGACATGGGTTTGCGGCCCGCCGCGCATGACGTAGTTGACCGGATGCGGCGTCTCGCCGGAATCGCAAGCGACTGCCGAATTCAGCAGGGGCGCGAGGGCGCCGGGCAGCTTTTTCTTGAACGGCCCGGCAGGCATGCACGCGCTGGCGTTGACGACGCCGGAGTTCTTCTCGTTTCTGTCCTTGTGGAACCTCTCGTTGACCGGGAAGGCTTCCGGCCTGTACTGGCCGGCCGCCGTTTCCTTGACGAAGATCGACAGATAGGATTCCCATCGAGTCCCCACGTCGACGTCCATGCAGACTCCCGGCTTCATGGTGTACCAGCCTTGGAGCGTCACGTGGCAGCGCGATTCCTGAAGCTCGCATCTCGAACCCGAATCGTCCGAATCCTCATGGATCACGGCAAAGACGATGTCCGTCTCTCGTCCGTTGCAGAGCTTGTTCGTCCCCGTTGCGCCGGCGGAGAATGCCATGGCAAAAAGCACCGGAACGCCTAGTACGAAGTGCACGATCGATCTCATCTTTTCCCCTACGGAATCTGCGCGGATGCCTTTCGAGAGGCCGCCAGTCGACAGACTATCAAACAAGCCCCGGCCTTGAACGCGATCCGCGCCGCCGGCCGGCGACAATCGCTTCATGGACAAAGAAGTCGACCCCGCGGTCCTCGCGGTCATCAATGAAAAGCGCCTGACTGGGGAGAAGCGCACTCCCGTCGAGATCATCGCCAGGATGGGCGTGTTCGATGCCCGGCAGCAAGCGGCGGAGAACGCCTGGCTGGCAACGGGCGACAACGTCATCGCCACCTTGTGGGCGGAGTTCGTGACCGTCGGCACCGGCGGGCGATGGTTCTATCTCGAGTCCCTGGATGTGCAGCGCCGGGTGGGGGGCGGCGAGCGCAGCGCCCAGCAGGTCCAGCGCGCCAAGAACCGGCTCGACCTGCTCAAGCGATCGCTGGATGCGGGCCTGGGCTTGAGGGCCGTGCTGCAGACGAACCGGGTCGCCATTCTCGAATTGGAGAGCGACAGGTCCGCCAAAGTGTCGACGCGGGTGCCGGACGACCAGGAATGGCACATCGCGTCATGGGAGCCCGAACGGAAGCTGGCGGTCCTGGTGCGCGGCGCGCGCGGCTGGCTGCCGACCGAGGAAGACATGCAGGCCGCACGGGCGCGGGGGAGCGTTCCGGCCGTGTCGCAAGAGGCGCCATCCGGCCCGGCATCGCGGGAAGAGCTGCAGGCGGCCGCGATGGACTACCTGACGCGTCACTTCGCCGGCTACGGGTACAAGGCCGAGAACGTCTCCGGCCAGAAGCTCGGCTACGACATCGAGGTGTCGGACAAGAAGGGCAAGACCTTGCTCAAGCTCGCGGTGAAGGGCACCGCGCCCGGAATGACCAGCTTCCAGCTCACGGGCGAGGAGCGTGCGTGCGCCAAGCGCGGGGACCCGTGGCGCCTCGCGGTGGTCACCGATGCCCCGGGCCCGACGGCGCAGCACAAGCTCTACAAGCCCGCCGAGATCGACCAGGCGCCCGGCCTCGAACCGCTGCTTGAATAGCAGGGAGCGTCGGCGCCGTCTCCCTCGAGGGGGGAGTGCCCAGCAAGGCAAAGCCGGTGAGATTCTTCGGCGCGATCCTGTCGCCCACGCCTTGCCCCGGCGTCGCTTCAGCCGAAGCGGCTCGCGAGGTACGGCGCCGGGTCGATGAACGCGGGCTCGCCGCTGATCAGCTCGGCGAGGAGGCGGCCGGTGACGGGCCCCAGCGTGAAGCCCTGGTGCGCATGGCCGAAGTTGAACCACAGGCCCTTGTGGCGCGGCGCCGCGCCCAGCACCGGCTTCATGTCGACGGTGCAGGGGCGCGAGCCCAGCCACGGCGAAGCCTCGACCGGTTTCCCCAGCGGCACGAGTTCGCGTGTCGACTGTTCCGCGCGGCCGAGCTGGACCGGGGTGGCGGCCGCGTCCTGGCGGGCGAACTCCGCACCGGTGGTGAGCCGCAGGCCGCGCGACATCGGCGCCACCATCACGCCGCGCTCGACATCCAGCATCGGCAGCCGGAGCCCGGCATGCCCTTCGTAGTGGCGGTGGTAGCCCCGCTTGATGAACAAGGGCAGGCGGTAACCCAGGGGGCGCAGCAGCGCATCGGCCCAGGGCCCCAGCGCGACGACCGCCTCTTCCGCCTGAACGCTGCCACCTTCCGCATCGACGGACCAGCCCTCACCTTGCTGACGCAGCGTCATCGCATCGCCCAAGGCGAAGCGGCCGCCGCGCCGGATGAAGAGCTTCGCGTAACGCGCGACCAGGTCGCCCGGGTCGCGCACGCTCCAGGGATCGGTCCAGTGGATGGCCCCGGCAAGCGCCCGCTGCAGTCCAGGCTCGGCCGACGCCAGCTCGTCGCTGCCGAGCACGGAACAGCCCAGGCCGTGCTCGCGCGCCGCGGCCGTTGCCTCGCCCGCGGCTGCATCGAAGGCCTGGCGAGAGCGGTAGATCTGCCGCCATCCCTCCTTGTGGATGAGCTCGCCGGCACCGGCCTGCTCGATCCAGAAGGCGTGCTCGTCGATGCATTTCTCGATCAGCCGGCTGTACGCAGGGACGATTTCGGCATAGCTCGAAGGCGCGGACGAGCGCCAGTAGGCGAACAGCCGCGGCCACACCTGCCACAGGGCATCCAGGTGATAGTGGGCGTCGTTGCTGCGCCCGGTCGCCACGCGCAGCAGCGTCCCGATGTCGCGCGGAAACGCATAGGGCTGCACCGCCTCGCGCTGGATGATGCCGGCGTTTCCATAGGAGGTTTCGAGCCCCGGCATCTTCCGGTCGACGAGCGTGACCGCATGGCCGCGCAGCTGCAGCGCCAGCGCCGTGCTGACGCCGACGATGCCCGCGCCGAGAACCAGGACCTCCTTGTGCTTGTGCGCCATCGAGCCGCTCACGCCAGGATGGTGAGCGGGCTCGAGCTCACGGCACGCACGTGCGCCAGGATTGGGCCAAGTCCGGGAGGCAGAAGGGAAGGGGAGGGGCAGGTCATCGAAGTGAGCGAGTCGTAGGGCCGGCGAGCGGCCGTCATTGTCGCGCCTGCATCGCCGTGCTTGCGTGTGCCAGCCGCGCAATTATTCGATTTGTCAGTTGCGGCCGCGGCAATGCTGCCCAAAAGCCGCTCACTCCCCCCGAATCGCTTCGGCCAGGAAATGCACGAAGCCCTTGGCGGCGTCGGAGAGCGCCCGGCCGGCCAGCGTCTCGACCTCCAGATAGCGTTCGTTCATCTCCCGGTCGCGCAGCGGAACCGCCACCAGCGTGCCTGCAAGAAGGCGGGTGCGGATGGACAGCTCGCCGTAGAAGGCGATGCACTCGGGCGCCGCGGCCGCGAAGCTCACCAGCGCGTCGGCGTGGTTGCTCGACATGGCGGTCCGGTACTGCAGGCCTTGCCGGCTGCAGCTGATGTCGAGCAGCTGCCGCACCGAGCTGTTGGGCAGCGGCAGCGCCAGCGGGTACGCGACCGCCTGGCTCAGGGACAGCTGGCGCTGCCGGGCCAGCGGATGCTTGCCGGACATGACGGCCAGGATGGGGCTCGGATGGCGCAGCTCCAGCTGGATGCCGGGCTCGGGCACCGAGCTCAGCGTCACGCCCACGTCCGCTTCGCCGTCGCGGATGCGCCGCGGGATGTCGGTGCGGGAGCAGACCTCCAGGTGGAAGCGGATGCCTTCGTACTTCTCCCGGAAGCGGGCGATGAGCGTGGGGATGAAGTCGAAGGCGAATCCCTCGGCGCTGACCACGCGAACGAAGCCGCTGCGCAAACCGCGCAGCGCGGCGATGTCGTTCAGCACCCGCTCGTTGTCCTGCTGCGCCCGCTTGGCGTGCGCCGCCAGCAGTTCCCCGGCGGCATTGGGCACCATGCCGCGGGCGTGGCGCTCGAACAGCAGGCTGTCCATCTCGCGCTCGAGGCGCGCCACCTGCCGGCTGACTGCCGAGGGCGCCACGTTGAGCTTCAACGCGGCTTCCTTGATGGAACCGGTGCGCACGACTTCGAGGAAGTAGCGCACGGCAGTCTCTTGCAGCAAATAGCCGGCCATGGATTTGAATTGCGATTTCGGCAATGAAAGATTCTAAACATGGCGCTTGCCGCAATCCATGGGGACTCTTACGATGCCGTGACTGCCGATGCGCGGCCTTCTTTCACCCCTCTTTCGATTTCTTTTCTGCAAGAGCCCCCTGATGAAGTCCCTCTCCGTCCTCGCCGGCTTTGCGCTGGCAACCTCCCTCGGCGTGGCCTGCGCGCCGGCCGCCGCCGCCGAGAGCGACTTTCCGTCGCGGCCCGTCACCCTGATCATTCCTTTCCCGCCCGGCGGTGCGACGGACGTGCTGGGGCGCGTGATCGGCGCGCGCCTGGGCAAGGAGCTGGGCCAGCCGGTGGTCATCGACAACCGCGCCGGCGCAGGGACCATCATCGGCGCGACCCATGTCTCCAAGGCAGCGCCGGACGGCTACACGCTGCTGCTGAGCTCGGGCACCACCTTCACGGTCAACCCGGCGATCCGCAGCAACCTCCCCTACGACCCCGTCAAGGGCTTCGATCCCATCGGGCTCGCGGGCCGCACCCCGCTCATCCTGCTCGCGAACAAGGATGTTCCCGTCCAGAACTTCAAGCAGTTCGTGGACTACGTGAAGGCTTCCCCGGGCAAGTACGCCTACGGCTCCTACGGCAGCGGCACCACCGCCCACTTCGCCGGCGAGACGCTGCTGAACGCCGCCGGGCTGAAGATGACGCACGTGCCCTACAAGGGCAGTGCGCCGGCCATGACCGATCTCATCGGCGGGCAGATCCCCTTCAGCGTCGACACGGTGAGCGCAGCCATCCCGCAGCTCGCCGGCGGCAAGGTCAAGGCGATTGCGGTGACGACGGCCAAGCGCTCGGCGCTCCTGCCCAACGTGCCCGCCATGGCCGAGAGCGGCTTTCCCGGCATCGACATGGACACCTGGCTGATCTTCGCGGGCCCCAAGGGCCTGCCACCGGCCGTCAGGGCGCGGCTCGAGAAGGCCCTGGCTGCGACCGTGGCCGATCCGGACACCCGGGCGAAGCTGGTCGCGGCCGGCCTGGAGCCGGCCTTCAGCAACGCGGCCGCGGCCAGCGAGCTGATCAACAAGGAGCTGCCGCTGATGCGCGCGGTCGCGGCCCGCTCCAACATCACCGCGGATTGAGCATGGCCGAACTCGTCGAGACCTCCGCGGTCGAGCTGCGCCGGCTCATCGGCACCAAGGCGCTGTCGCCGGTGGAGCTGCTGGAGGCCTGCATCGCGCGCATCGAAAGCGTGAACCCCTTCGTCAACGCCGTCACCGCCACCTGTTTCGAGCGCGCGCGCGCCGAAGCCCGCGCCGCGGAGGAAGCCGTCATGGCCGGGCGCCCGCTCGGGCTGCTGCATGGCTTGCCGCTGGGCGTGAAGGATCTCGAACCGACGCAGGGCCTGCTCACCACCTGGGGCTCGCCCCTGTTCCGCAACCATGTGCCGGCCGAAGACATCGAGCTGGTGGCGCGCCTGCGCCGGGCCGGGGCCATCGTGGCCGGCAAGACCAACGTCCCCGAGATGGGCGCGGGCGCCAACTCGCGCAACGAGGTGTGGGGCGCGACCGGCAACCCCTTCAATCCCGATCTCAATGCCGGAGGGTCGTCCGGCGGCTCCGCTGCCGCGCTGGCCTGCGACATGCTGCCGGTCTGCACCGGCTCCGACACCGGCGGATCGCTTCGCATCCCCGCTGCCAAGTGCGGTGTGGTGGGCTTCAGGCCCTCGCCCGGTGTCGTGCCCAGCGTGCGCAAGCTGCTGGGCTGGACACCGATCTCGGTCGTCGGCCCCATGGGGCGCAATGTCGAGGACGCCTGCCTGCAGATGGCCGCCTCGGCCGGCATGCACGCCGGCGATCCGCTGAGCTATCCGCTCGATGCGCTGTCCTTCCTGAAGCCCGTCGACGTCGACCTGAGCCGGCTGCGCGTTGCCTGGACGGAGGACTTCGGCGCCTGTGCCGTGGACCAGAACATCCGCGCCACCTTCCGCCGCAAGATCGAGGGCATGCGCCACCTCTTCCAGCGCTGCGACGAGATCGCGCTCGACCTCGGCGACGTTCACAGGTGCTTCGACGTGCTGCGTGCCGAGGCCTTCGTCGCGGGCATGCAGGCCGCCTACGAGAAGGACCCGATGAGCCTCGGCCCCAACTCGCGCGCCAACTACGAGATGGGCGCGCGCATGAGCCTGCTGGACAGCGCCTGGGCCCAGGCCGAGCAGACCCGCCTGATCCGCAAGTTCCAGGACGTCTTCGCCGACGTCGACCTGATCCTGTCGCCGACCACGCCCGTCTCGCCCTTCCCGTGGACGCAGCTGTACGCGGACACGATCAACGGGGAAAAGCAGGAGAACTACTACCGCTGGCTGGCGCTAACCTACGTGGTCACGCTGGTCACGCATCCGTCGCTCTCGCTGCCCTGCGGTGTCGATCATGCGGGCATGCCCTTCGGCCTGCAGATCGTCGGCGGCTTCAGGTCGGATCACCAGGTGCTGGGTGCCGCGCACGCGATGGAGCGGGCCTTTGCGTCCAGCGCCGAACTGCGCCGCCCGCGCCCGGACCTGCAGCTGCTGTTGAAGACGCAGCCGCAGCCGCCGCTGCGATCCATCGTGACCGCCGCGCCCGATGCCGAGCGTGCTGCGGGCGCTGCGAGCGCTTCGGATTCGGCATCGGCCTCGGTGGTCTAGGGGCGAGCGGCGCCCCACCCCTCGCGCCCACGCAGCCTCGGCATGACACGCAGTGCGGGAGGCCGTCCTGGGAATTGACGCATGATCGGCACTCCTTGACAAAAACCGCCCGGGGCCGCCCTCGCGCCCCTGCTCGAAAAAAGGACTGCGATGCTGGAACTCCTGACGGACCCTCAAGCCTGGATTGCCTTCGCCACCCTGACCGCGCTCGAGCTCGTGCTGGGTATCGACAACATCATTTTCATCTCCATCCTGGTGGACAAGCTGCCCGCCGCCAAGCGCGACTTCGCGCGACGGCTGGGCCTCTTCATGGCGATGTTCATGCGCGTCGGCCTGCTGCTGGTGCTGGCCTGGATCGTCGGGCTGGTGGCCCCGCTCTTCTCGGTGGCGGGCGAGGACATCTCGGGACGCGACCTGATCCTGATCCTGGGCGGCCTGTTCCTGATCTGGAAGAGCACGACGGAGGTGCACCAGTCGCTGGAAGGCGGCCACGAGGAGAAGGCCGCCTCGGCCGGCGCCACCATGCTCTCGGTCATCCTGCAGATCATGATCGTCGACCTGGTGTTCTCGCTGGACTCCATCATCACCGCGGTGGGGATGGTGGACGACGTCCGCGTGATGATCGCGGCGGTGGTCGCTTCCGTGCTGCTGATGATGCTGTTCGCCGCCGCCATCGGCCGCTTCGTCTCCGACCATCCCACCATCAAGATGCTGGCGCTGTCCTTCCTGGTGGTGGTGGGCGTCGTGCTCGTCGCGGAGGGCTTCGACCACCACGTGCCCAAGGGCTATGTGTACTTCGCCATGGCCTTCTCGCTGGGCGTGGAGGTGCTCAACATCCGGATGCGCGCCAAGGCGGCCAGGCGCGTGACCCTGAATCCGCCCCACATGCCGGGCGACTGAAGGCGCGGCCCGCTTGGACGCCGTGGGCGAGAGGCGAGGCGCGGCGAGCGCTGGAATGGGCCAACTAATGCACGTTTCCAAGCGGGAGCTCGCCCCGGCTTTCATGGCCGTCCGGCCCCTCGACCCTACGATGACACCCCATGGATCCCATCGTCGGCCAACTGCTGTCCCCGCGCTACGACCTCGGAACCGTCGCGCTCTCGTATGTGATCTCCTTCTTCGGCTCGCTGCTTGCCCTGCTGTGCGCCCACAAGATGGTGCGCAAGGACGGCACGCTCGACCTGCTCATGCTGGCCGGCGGCGCGGTGGCGCTGGGCGGCATCGGCATCTGGTCCATGCATTTCATCGGCATGGTGGCCTACCGCCTGCCGGTGGCGATCGCCTACGACGTGCCGCTGACGGCCCTGTCGCTGGTCGCCGCGATCCTCATCTCGGGCATCGCCCTGTACCTGGCCGGCGGCAAGCGCTTCACCCGCGGCGGCTGGCTCGCCGGCAGCCTGTTGGCGGGCATCGGCGTGTGCGTGATGCACTACATCGGCATGTTCGCCATGAACATGCGCGCCAGCATGAGCTTCGACCTGGTCGTCGTGGCCGCATCGGTCGCCATCGCCATCGGCGCGGCGGCGGCGGCGCTGTGGCTGGCCTTCAATCTCACGGAACTGGCGCACCAGTTCATCGCGGCTGCGGTGATGGGCGTGGCCGTGTGCGCAATGCACTACACCGGCATGACGGCCGCCACCATGGTCTGCACCAGCGCCGCGCCGGCCGCCTCCTACCTGGTGGGCGACGGCAACATAGGACTGGCCGTTTTCAACACCGCGTCCGTGGCGCTGATCTTCATCTTCAGCAGGATCGAGATCGACGACTGGCTCGACAACATCCGCGCCCAGGGACGGACCAAGCTGCCTTGACGGGTCGCCATGCGGAAGAAGGCAGCACGGAGCGTGCGAAATGCACTTCCAGGGCAGTCGCACGCCGCATACGATCCGCCTGAAACTCGTTATACATGGAACCTTTTCCAAGCACACCGCAAGCTCCCGCCGGCGAAAGCCGCGAGGCCCGTCTCGGCATCATCACGGCGGAAGCCCAATTCCATGCCGGAGAGGTCTCGGTCGATCGCGCCATCGGGGACCTGCTGGTCATCGTTCGGGAGCAGCTGGGCCTGCAGGTGGTATTCGTGAGCGAGTTCGTCGACGGCAGGCGCGTGTTCCGGCACATCGAATCCCAGAGCAATGCATTGCGCATACAGCGGGGCCAGTCCGCACCGCTCGAACACACCATCTGCCAGCGCATCCTCGACGGCCGGCTGCCCCATCTGATCCAGAGCGTCACGAGCGTGCGTGAAGAGCAGGGACTGCCCGCCAGCTTCGACGGCATGGGAACGCACATCGGCGTGCCGGTCCGGATGGCGGACGGGCGGATCTACGGCATGCTCTGCGGCTTCAACATCGAAGGCGAAACCGAACTGGACGAGCGCGACGTCAAGCGTCTGGAACTGGCGGCCTCCAGCGCGGCTCGGCTTCTCGCCCGAGCGGACGGGCGCGAAGTCACGACTTCCGACCCTGCGCTCGCCTAGGATCTTTCAGCGGGGGCCTGGCCCCGGCGCGCCGCCTCGATGGCGGCGATGTCGATCTTCCTCATGGTCATCATCGCGTCGAACGCGCGCTTGGCCGCCGCGCGGTCCGGGTCGGCTATTGCCTCGGTGAGGGCGCGGGGCGTGATCTGCCAAGACAATCCCCACCGGTCCTTGCACCAGCCGCACGCGCTTTCCTGGCCGCCATTGCCGACGATCGCGTCCCACAAGCGATCGGTTTCGGCCTGGTCGTCGGTCGCGATCTGAAAAGAAAAGGCCTCGTTGTGCTTGAAATGCGGGCCGCCGTTCAGCCCGAGGCAGGGAATGCCGGCGACAGTGAACTCGACCGTCAGGACATTGCCCTGCTTGCCATCGGGATAGTCGCCCGGTGCGCGGAAGATGGTGCCGACGGCGCTGTCGGGGAATGTCTTGGCATAGAAGTTCGCGGCGTCGACGGCAGTGCCGTCGTACCACAGACAGATCGTGTTCTTGCTGGTCATGTCAGGTCTCCTGAAGCGTTGAGCACGGCAGCCCGCCGTCGCGCAAAAAACACCGATCCTGTTCTCGCCGCGGGCTTTTTGTCTGTCGGATGGCACGCCGTCGTGGCGAGCCGTCGATGTCGCAGCCGCTCGCTGCGGACCTACCCCAGCGCGCGCCGCGTCCCCGTCCCGCCCACCGCCTTGCGGATCCCGTCCGGCCCATAGAAGGGCAAGGCGGCCGCCTGCAGGTAGTGCAGTGCGTTGCGGGTGAAGTCGAGGTGGCCGTGGACCATGGCACCGTTGCGGCGATTGCCGGCCTTGGCCTTGTCGGCCAGTTCCAGCAGCGCGGCCCAGGCCTCCTGCGCGGCGGCGCCGGCGGCCGTGGCGGCGGCATCGGCACCGGCGCGGCCGGGTTCGAAGCCCATCGCCACCTGGGCCGATTCGCGGGCTTGGTCGAGCGCGGTCATGCGGTCGAGCAGGGCAGCCTTGCGCGCCGTCAGCGGCCTCAGGTCGGCGAACAGGCCCTCCTGCATGGCCCGCTCCTCCTGCCCCAGCAGGTCGATGAACTCTTCCACGCAGGACTTCTCGGCCAGCAGGTGGGGCAGCAGCGTGACGATCATCGTTCTCAGCCCTCGCTCTTGCCGCCGAGAAGGTCGCGAACGCTTTTCAGCAGGCCGTCGGCGATGCGCTCGGGATGCACCGTGTACTCGCCGGCCAGAATGGCCTTGCGGATGTCGGCGACGCGCGCGGCATCGAAGTCGGTGTTCGGGCCGCTGGGCAGCGAATGGACCTGGGCCGAGGACAGCTGTACCGCGTCCTTGGCCTGTTCGGCGGCATCGGCGCCGGCGGCCGGCTGGGCCTTGGCGCCCTTGCCCGCGCGGGAGAGTGGTATGGCCGAGGGGGCGGGTTGGTCGATTTTCAAGATGGTTCCTCAAAGGGCTGACCGCTTTATCGGCAGTGCGGGCCCGAACTTTAGGGTCGATCCATGCGCATGATCTGTCACTACTGGGCCAGCCGCACCTGGCCCTCCTCGCCGGCCACCCCACTGACCAGCCGGCCATCGCGCGTCTTGGCCTGGACGGTGGCGCCGATCTCGGCCCGGTTCAGGGCCCGCGCCTCGGTGCTGACCGTGAAGCCCTGCCCCTCGGCGACCACCTGCACCGTCTGGCCTTGCTGGATCACGACCGTGCCGCGCAGTTGTTCGCGCCGCAGCGGCGCGCCGGCGGCGACGCGGTTGACCGTCACCATGCCCTTGAGCTCGGCCGGGTCCACCAGGACCGACTTCGGCAGCGCCGTCAGGTCGCCCGTGCGCGCCGCCACGTCGCCGGCACCCAGGGGCCGGCCGGCGTCGAGGGCGCGTGCGGCCACCAGGTAGCGGCCTTCGAGCGCGACGTGCGCCTGCA